>NZ_JBEOKT010000013.1:0-111179 GCF_040278685.1 Pontibacter populi | reverse complement strand
GTCAGCCTGCTGCTGAACCGGGTTGCAAAGGTAACACCATTCAGGCGATGTTTGCAAGCAGTGAAAGAAAAATATTTCGGAAATTTTTCCCGGAAGACCGTAGCATGAAATGCCGCTGCTGAACACAGGACTGGGATTTAAGGCCCGCTTGCTCGTTCATCTCTCCTCCCCAACTTCACTTCCCTTCCTGCTGAACGGGATGCAAAAGTACGAATCCTTTTTTAGCCTGCAAGCACCCGAAGCAAAGATTTTATATGCCACCCCCTAAGTGGCTGGAAACGTGCAAGATTATTTTACACTGTTGCCCTTCCGGTGCCCTGCCCCTTTCTGCCCGCCTCCGTTAAAGAAGCTGGTATGCCTGCCTGGCTGCTCCGGGCGTGAAGTGATAACAGTTTAAGGACCCGGCAAAGTTCCGGAACTATTCAAGAATTTCTTAACCCTAGATTATACTTCTATTTAAAGCAAAAGCTCCGCTATAGGTAGCAGGGCTTTTCTGATTCCTGATTTTTACTCTATTATATATAGTAACTATACTTCTCCTTTTACTCCTGCTACACTATCTGCGTACTCCTGCAGGTACTCATATCTCTTTGTTAGCTCCCCTTCTTTAGCTATAGTTGCTCTTGCCAGCATGCCACCCTCATCGTTGTTAAAGAATTGTGGAAATACATAGTCTATAATGTTACGGCCAAAATCGCGGGAGGCATTGCGGGGCAGTTCGCAGGGCAGGTTGTCAACAGCCATTACCGTTATGTTGTCTTCTGAACTATAAGGAGGCTCTAATTCTCCGGTTCTGCAGTTATAGTCGTAGGCCGGGTCAGGTATGGTAGTGGCGCGCTTGGTGGTAGGTATCGATCCGTCTACATCGCAGGTAATGTCGGCTATAGTATTGATCTTGAAATCCGGTTCGCAGGTGTCTTCTTCTGTAAATAGTTTCGGGGCGCGTGGGTCCCAGTAAGCGCAGGCCATTAGCAGGTCGGTTACCCGGGTAAACTTCCGGAAAGTGCTTTGGTATAGTTCGGGGTGTGCATAAAAGTCGGGCGAGTCCCACACTTCTACATCGGGCCGGGTGTTATAGTCGCCGGAGTGCAGTTGGGCATATACCGGCTCGTTGAATTGCTTGTATAAAAAGTCGAACACGCTTACTTTCCGGATCTCCATTTTATTAAGCACTTCCATAGCGCCTCCTGCCACACGGCCGCCGCCTGTTACGGCAATTTTTATGGGAGGCAGCTTCACTTTAAAGTATTCCTCCTGCATGTCGTCCATGTCGTGGCACAGGTAAGCTGGCTTCAGGTCGAATAATTTGTGTTTTTTACCGTAAGTGAGTATGCCATTATAAGCACCAACTATACCGGCATAGCGGCCAAAGGCTACCACACGCTGCCCTTTCGCATCAGTCAGCAGCTCATAATCTATAAGGGTGATGTTCTTATCTAGCACAGCCCGCAGCAGTTTGGCATTGTGGGGCTGCTTTTTTATAGTATGCGAAAAGAAGAAGTAGGTCTTGTCCGGGATCAGCTCATTTATCGGCACTTCTTTTACGCCCATCAAAACATCACAGTCATTAAGGTCGGTTTGTACCGTTACATCCAGCTCTTCGTATTCAGCATCTTTAAAACAACGCACTTCGCTTGGCTGCACTACTACTTCCAGTTCCGGAAATTCCTGCATGGCTTCAACGCACTTTTTAGGCGTTAAAGGCACACGCTTATCTACGGGTATTTTACCTTCTTTAATGAGACCGATCTTAACTTTACTCATATGTGAAATGCTGAATTATTCTTTGCTGTTTACTGTTTGAAGATATGCCTGCACCAGCCCTCCGGAACATTACCCTGGGGCGCCTGTTTAAGGTGTGGCACATAAACTATAGCTGGCAAATTACACCTATATATATAGAGTGTCTGCACACGCATAACTATTTACCTTTGATGGTTCAATATAAAAACAATTACTATTACTTTTGTAGAAAATCATAAACGGCCTTAAAGCCATAGTTTTACTCAATAAGATTTAACCCAATTTCCCAATCAATATTTCATCGATATGATATTTAAAACCAAACCTGCAGACGTGTTTAAGGAGCGCCACAACGGTCCTGACAAAGAGCAGATGCAGGACATGCTGCAAACCATCGGGGTAGACTCGCTGGACCAGCTGATTGAGGAGACCGTACCGGCCGCCATCCGACTAAAAAACCCATTAAACCTGCCAGCTGCCCTGACAGAGACTGAATTCCTGAACCAATTCTCTCAGATCGCGAAGCAGAACAAAGTATACAAGTCGTATATCGGGCTTGGCTACAATGACACGATTATGCCTCCGGTTATACTTCGTAATATTATGGAGAACCCGGGTTGGTATACTGCCTATACTCCTTATCAGGCTGAGATCGCACAGGGCCGTTTAGAAGCCCTGATCAATTACCAGACAATGGTAATGGATCTGACAGGTATGGAGATCGCCAACGCATCGTTGCTGGACGAAGGTACTGCCGCTGCCGAAGCCATGGGTATGTTCTTTGCAAACCGTAAAGGAGGCCGCAAAACTGCCAATCGTTTCTTCGTATCGGAACTGGTATTGCCGCAAACTATAGATATCCTTCTTTCGCGCGCTATTCCGATCGGTATTGAGCTGGTAATCGGCGATCACCGTGAAGTAGATTTCGCTGACGAAACCTTATTTGGTGCTTTAGTGCAGTATCCTGCTGCTGACGGTGCCATTTTTGATTATACAGACTTTATATCTAAAGCACATGCGCAGGAAATGTATGTAGCTGTTGCTGCCGACATCCTTTCGCTTACCTTATTAACCCCTCCGGGTGAAATGGGCGCTGATGCTGTAGTTGGCACTACGCAACGTTTTGGTGTGCCAATGGGCTTTGGTGGTCCGCATGCGGCGTACTTTGCTACAAAAGATTCGTTCAAGCGTGTTATCCCGGGCCGTATTATTGGTATCTCTGTGGATGCAGCCGGCAACAAGGCTTACCGCATGGCCCTGCAGACTCGTGAGCAGCACATCCGTCGTGAGAAAGCTACTTCCAACATCTGTACTGCACAGGTATTATTAGCTGTTATCGCTGGTATGTATACTGTTTACCATGGTCCACGTCGCCTGAAGTATATCGGTTTAAATACACATGCTTTAGCGCAGCAACTGGAGAAAGGCCTGAAAACATTAGGCTTTGAGCAGCAGAACGAGCAGTACTTTGACACACTTAAAATTGCTGTAGAGAGTGCTGAACTGAGAGATGCTATCCGTACTGAAGCTGAAGCAGCAGGTATCAACTTCCGTTACTTCGGTGAGAACAACATCGGTATCTCGCTTCACCAGAACACCAACCTGGCAGATGTAAAGGCTATACTTGCTGTATTTGCGAAAGTAGCTGGCAAGTCTGCTGAAGTATTAACTATAGATGCACTACCAGAAGAAACTGATGTAACCTGGGCTGACAGCCTGATCCGTAAGAGTGAGTACCTCACGCACGAAGTGTTTAACAAGCACCACTCTGAGCACGAGATCCTGCGTTACATGAAGCACCTTGAGAACAAAGACATTTCTCTGGTTCACTCGATGATCTCTTTGGGCTCTTGTACCATGAAGCTGAACGCTACTGCCGAGATGATCCCGGTTACATGGCCAGAGATCGGGCAGCTGCACCCATTCGCTCCAGCTGATCAGACAAAAGGTTATGCACAAATATTTAAAGACCTGGAAGCGTGGCTTTGTGAGATCACCCGTTTTGATGCGGTTTCGTTGCAGCCTAACTCAGGTGCACAGGGCGAGTACGCTGGCCTGATGGTTATCCGTGCTTACCACGAGTCACGCGGCGATCATCATCGTAACATTTCGCTTATCCCATCTTCTGCACACGGTACTAACCCAGCTTCTGCGGTTATGGCCGGTATGAAAGTGGTTATAGTTAAGTGTGATGAGAAAGGTAACATTGATGTTGCTGACCTGCGCGCGAAAGCTGAACAGTATAAGAATGAATTGTCTTGCTTAATGGTAACGTACCCATCTACACATGGTGTGTACGAGGAGAGCATCATCGAGATCTGCCAGATAATACATGACAACGGTGGCCGAGTTTACATGGACGGTGCCAACATGAATGCACAGGTAGGTTTAACGTCGCCGGCACACATTGGCGCTGACGTTTGCCACCTGAACCTGCACAAGACCTTCTGTATCCCTCACGGTGGTGGTGGTCCTGGTATGGGCCCGATCGGTGTGGTAAAAGACCTTGCTCCGTTCCTGCCTGGTCACGCTGTAGTTGATCTTGGTCGTAAAGATGCGATCAATGCTATCTCTGCTGCGCCTTGGGGTTCTGCTTCTATTCTTCCTATCTCTTATGCTTACATTGCCATGATGGGCGGCGAAGGCTTAACAGAGGCTACGAAGATCGCTATACTGAACGCGAACTATATTAAGGCTCGCCTGGAGCAGCATTATCCTGTCCTTTATGTAGGCTCTAAAGGCCGTTGCGCGCACGAGATGATCCTAGATTGCCGTGAGTTCAAGAAGTATGGCGTAGAGGTAGAGGATATTGCGAAGCGTTTGATGGACTATGGTTTCCATGCGCCGACTGTATCGTTCCCGGTAGCTGGTACTTTGATGGTGGAGCCAACTGAGTCTGAAGCACAGGAAGAACTGGACAGATTCTGCGAGGTGATGATCTCGATACGTGAGGAGATTCGTGAGATTGAAGCCGGCAAAGCTGACCAGAAGAACAACGTGCTGAAGAACGCGCCACATACAATGAAAGTAGTGATGGTAGAGAACTGGGAGAGACCTTACTCTCGTGAGAAGGCAGTGTTCCCGATGGCTTACCTGCGCGACAATAAAGTATGGCCAACTGTTAGCCGCATCGACAGTGCATATGGCGACCGTAACCTGGTTTGCTCTTGCGCCCCGATAGAAGCTTACAACGAGAATGGAAATGAGATGGTAGCTATCGGCTAACCTAACTCCCAACTTATACTAACAGAAGCCTGGCCACATCGGTCAGGCTTTTTTGTTTTTAAACTCTTACTTTAAAAGTCCTCGACAAACCCCTGAATTTCATCGACTAACAACCCATAAATTGCAAAAAATGTATTATTTCAATAAAAGTCTAAACACTGAATCATAGTTTTAAAAAATTTTTAATTTTTTTTCAAAAATATTCAGTGCAAGAAAATGGCTTTAGCGTGCACTAAACTAACTTTTGGCACTTTACTCATAAATCCATAGGACAATTTTTTACATATTCCGCTTTTTGTATATATAAAATCCATAACTTTGCAACCGTTAAATCGTTAGAGTAGTCAAAAAACTATAAACAATATGAAAAAATCAGTATTACTAGTTGCTTTTGTTACGATTTTGGTAATTAGTTATACTTCTGCAATGGCACAAGTAGCTACAACAGGTAGCAGCTTAGCCCTACGTTTAGCACAAGGAGCAAACACTCCATCAGGTGCTGCGATGTTAACCTCTGGTGGTATAGTTGCTACAGCTGCCGCTAAAGTTCATGTTTCTGTTATCCCTGCTTTTGCTTTACCAACTGAAGGCATTGAAGCTCCGGTTGCAGCTCCATTCTCAGTAGAAGCTGAAGTAGCTAACGAAACAACAATGGCTGAAGAGCTAAACACTTTTATTGCCCAGGAGCGTGCTCTTAAGCAGCGCAGCTGGTTCCGCAAGAAAAAGTAATTAACCCCTTAAGTATCCGGCTTTTGACAGCCATTGCCCCGGGTGGTGCGTATAGTTACATTATTCGCCACCAACCCTCACAGCAATGTACCACGCTTCAAAAGTATTCGACTCTGTTCTGCGGCAAATACCGGCCTTCTTACTACTGTTGCTCCTTACTTATTGCACGGTAGGGCCGGATATAAAAAGCAGTTACAACAGCTCTTCAAATTTCAGAGTTTACCAGACCTACGCCTGGCATAGTGCAGAACTTCCTACGCCCACTATAGGCAGCGGCCCGGCCTACAGCCCACTGCTCGATCAGCAGATAAAACAAGCTATTGAAAGTGAATTAGTGAAAACAGGGATGCGGCCCGCAGAGGAATCTCCGGACCTGCTCATCGCCTACGACATTGCGTTGCCCGCCACAAAGGCATCGGAAGCGGATTTTGCTCCCGGATTTGGGTATGGCTATAGTTATTGGTATGGCTACAGGTTCAGGTATAGTGTATCCGGAATGCCTGCTTACAGGAGTGTGAGCGATCTGCCGCCAGGTACCCTGATCATAGACCTGATAGAAGCCAGTACCAACCAACTGGTGTGGCGCGGCTGGTACGAAGCAGAAATAGACCCCACCGCCCTAGGCAGCTACGACCTTAACAAAGCGATTGCCAATATTATGTCGAGTTATCCGCCTGTACCGCAAACTACCCGATAAACTTATTTAAAACTATAGTTCAGACTGATTCCACCGAAATAATTACGGTCCGGGGCAGGCTGATAAAAGCGGCCACCAAAAGCGTTCAGGTCATTTCCTAAACTATAGGTTTCATTGGTCAGGTTGTCCACTCCGGCAAAAACATCCAGCTGCAGCTGCCCAGCTATAGTTTTGCGGTAACCGGCTTTTGCGCCTATAACTACAAACCTGTCAGCGTAGACCGTGTTCTCATCATTTAGCGGAATCTTCTCTGTATAGTTAGCCGTTGCATTAAAGTACAACCCCACATTCGTTGCCAGATCTAAACCTGCTGTAGCGGTGTGCGGTGCTATGCCAGTCAGTTTATTGCCACTAAAGTCATCTTCGTCCTGCTGATATTCTTTGAAACGGAAATGATTAAAGGTATAGCTTCCCCACACTTTAAACAGACTTACTGCATTTGCCGGAGCATCTATTATACTATAGTTCAGCGCTGTTTCTAAACCTTTCTGAGAAGTAGACCCCACATTCCGGAACACAGCCACACTCGATGCATCCTGGCGGCTAACTATAGTCTCTTTCAACCTGAAGTAAAAACCGACCACATCAAAGCTCAGCCTGTTCTGCAAACTATAGCCGCGCACTCCCAACTCATAGTTCGTTCCTTTTTCAGCTTCCAGGTCTTCGTTTAAGTTTCCATCTGAGGTCAGTATCTCTTCTTCGGTAGGTGGCGAGAAACCGGAGCTTATACTGGCATGTGCTGATATCTGGTCGGTCAATCTTTTAAGCAGCGCAACTCTTGGCGAAAGTACAGCCTCAAAATCTTTGGTATAGTTTATAGTTGGTGCCTGCGCTAGTCTTATGATCTCGTATTGTGTGTCATTCAGGCTGAGGGCTGCAGTAAAGATGAAATCAGATGGCAACTCGAGCTCTGCCTGGCTGAATACAAAGCCGGTTTTAGCTGTTACTTCATCGTCGGTGCGGAGGGCGCCTACAGAGCCACTGTTGTTGTCATAGGTGCGAGCTGCTTCAAAACCGCGCTGAAACTCGCCGCCAAAAGTATAAGTTGCCGGTAAGGTAGCTATAGTTGTTTTGTAGGTAAAGCTGCTGCGTCCGCCATATTCCTGGTTTGCGTTGCGTTCGTAGTCGGTGTTAAACGGATGATCGCGGAAGCGGTGCAAACTATAGATGGCTGTTGAATTACTGAAATTATCTGTGAAACGATAGTCCTGCTTCAGGCCGATGTTTATGCCTTCCTGGTTCATGGCTGTCTGCTGCTTCACGCTTCCAAACTCGCCGCCGCGTGCCTGCCTTGGGTTTGCATCATACTGCTCTTTTGTAATGCCGCCGGGCAGTTCGTAATACAGATCAGAGTAAATGATATGCGAAGTTATCGTTTGCTTATCCGATACATAGAACTCCGGAGAGATGAGTAGCACTTTTCTATCGAAAGCGGATTGCTCGCGGTAGCCGTCGTATTGCTGATGAGTGTACTGTACCAGCACGTTATTTTTAGCAGAACCTGCACTGGCTGTAGCTGCATATTTTTGGAAACCGTAAGACCCCATCGTTATGCCAGCTCCAATGGATGCGCCAAGTTGCCCGCGCTTCGGCTCTAACAGTACCGTACCACCAGTTCCTGCGCCGTAAACACTTGCTGTAGGTCCTTTCAGAATTTCTATACTTTCTATACTTGCAGCATCTAATAAGTTAAGCGCAGCTGTTCCGTTTGCTTCGGTCAGCGGAATGCCGTTAAAGTATAGCTTCACATTCCGGATGCCGTAAGGCGAGCGCAGTGTGCTGCCCCGAACCGAAATGCGGTAACTGGCCGGCGCACGTTCATCCATCCGCACACCCGGCACCGTGTTCACAGCCCTCACCAACGAACTTTCATCCGAGCGCTGAATAACGTCACTATCAACTATACTAATGGCACCTGCCGTTTGCAGCAAAGGCCGGTTAGTCTCGAAACCCTGCACTTTAACTTCTTTTAAAATATTCTGACGGGGCTGTAGTTCGGTATAGTAAACTATAGTTTGCCCATGCTCTATTGTTATAGTATCAGCTACAAACCCGATGTGCGAGATAATAAGGTAAGTTGCCTGCGCCGGAACGGTTAAACTATAGCTGCCATCTGTAGCGGTTTGCGTGGTTTGGCTGGTGCTGACTTTAACTATAGCGCCTGGTATAGTTTGCTGGCTTTGCGCATTCCGGACAACACCTTTCACTATAGTTTGCGCCATAGTTGCCGGACAGATAACAAGCAGAAAAAAGCTTAAAAGAAGACGTATTTTCATAGGGTAGAAGCAGAAACTTAATTCAGAACGTGCAACGGGGCACATTGTTTATAGCTACAACTATAACTCGCCAACTATAGCCAATAAAAAAGCTCCGACAGAACCTGCGGAGCCTTTCCAAACTATGAAAGCTAATGAGATTTTTTATATCAATTCAATTGATCTGTCTTATTTTATCTTGAACTCGGTTCTGCGGTTTTGCTGGTGCTGCTCTTCAGGGCACTCCACGTTATCGCCGCAACCGTTTACAAGCCTGGTCTTACCGTAGCCTTTGGCTGTCAGGCGGCTTCTGTCTACACCTTTCGATACCAGGTAATCTACAGCGGCGTTGGCTCTGCGCTCAGACAGCAGTTGGTTATAGTTCTGGCTTTCGCGGCTATCCGTATGCGAGCTCATTTCTATTTTAATTTCCGGGTTGTTCTGAAGCACCGTTACCAGTTTGTCCAGTTCTGTAGCTGCATCTGGTCTGATGTCCCATTTATCCAGGTCGTAATAGATGTTCTCCAGCACGATCACGCGGTCCAGCTCATTCTTGTCGAATAAGAGCGCTACCTGTATAGTATCACCTGCTGTTTCCGGTACCCGGGTAACTGCCTGCTGTGTAAGGTAACCGGCCTTTGTGCCTAACAGCGAATAGTTCGCGCCTTTAAAGCCATCCATAAAGTATTTACCCTCATCATCAGAGATAACCGTAGCTGAGTCAGCTTTATTTTCCTGAGACACTACAACCTTAACCTGCGGTAGCGGCACTTCTATGTTCTTTTTCTTCTCGTTCTGCTTGCGCTCCAGAGTTTTGATGGCAATCACCACCGGCTTTTTCAACACTTTAAAACTATAGATGTCTTCGGTGCCGTTGTCAGCATCGCGATTAGATGACAACATTCCGCTTTCGCCCGGCTCTGTAAACATAATACCATAGTCGTTTTTAGGAGAGTTTATCGGGTTGCCCATGTTACGGACACCGCCCCAGTTGCCATGTTCACCAAGGGCAGCAAAAATATCCAGGCCGCCCATGCCCGCATGCCCATCCGATGCAAAGTATAGTTTACCGTCGGCATCTACATACGGGAAGCTCTCGCGGCCCGGCGTGTTTATAGTTGCACCTGCGTTTACAGGCTTGCCCCAGCTGCCATCGGCCTGGCGGGTTGTATAAAAAATATCAGTGTCACCCAGGCTACCAGCCATATCAGAGGCAAAGTAGAGGATCTGCCCATCTGCCGACAGCGCCGGGTGACCTACTGAATACTCAGTAACGTTGTTATAAGCAAATGGCTGGATGTTGCCCCAGTTGCCATCTACTTTCTCAGCCGAAAATATTTCCAGTCGGTTAATATGCTCCGGCTTCTCGGCATCTTTTACCCAGCTGGTTGGGTCAGGGTTTACGTTGTTGCGCTGGCGTACCATGTGGGTTCTTGTAAAATAAAGCACCTGGCCATCTGTAGCCGCCGATGCTGTTGCATTATGGTATTCTGAGTTTACCACATCCTGCAATGCTGTAGGTGCTCCCCAGTTGCCTTGCGCATCCGGTTCAGCAGTGAATAGTTGCAGGTAAGGGCGGCCGGTCCAGCCATACACATCTGCTTTTGCATCAGCAGAAATTCCTCTGTCAGAAGTAAAGATGATGCCTTTGCCAAACGGCGCCGGGCTGAAATCAGAAAAACCGCCCACATTAACGCCAGCTAATGTCTGTACCTCGGCAGTTGGCTCCTGCTGCAACCACTTTATAGTTTGGTCAGTAGCGGCTACCAGTTTCTGTGCTTTCTCAGCATTTTCAGGCATGGTCTCACCCCATTTCATATATTCTACTTTTGCCTCGGCATATTTACCGTTGCTGCGAAGCGCTTCTGCATAAAAGAAATGGTTCATCGGATTGCTGCCCGGTAGTTGCACGGCCTTGGCATACCATTGCTCTGCCTGGTGCGTCTGGCGCGTCATGCGGTAAGCGTCAGCAATACGCTGGGTGGTTTCAGCGTCTGGCTCGCGCTTTTCTATAGCTGTTTTATAGTCTTCAAGGGCAAGTGCAAAGGCATAGTTATCAAAATGCTTGTTAGCTTTACGGAGGTCTGATTGCGCCTGCGCCACCGAGCCAAAGCTCAGCATGGCTGCTACAACTAAATAGATGGGTGTAGATTTATAGTTCATATGCTTTCAGGCTATAGATTAAAAGTATTGTGGGGTAAGCATTCTGGTATCAGTCTTTCTGAAGAAGTAATACCCGATTGATATTTCGTGTGTGTTAAAAGAATCCAGGTCGTTGAGCATCTTATCGTAGGCATAACCTAAGCGCAGCGATTTATGGATCTGCAGTTCCCCGATAAAAGCGATGGCCGTACGGTTTTTTATGTTATTATTGTCCGGGGTGTCGTTAAAGAGTTTCATGCTCGTGCGGTACGATCCGCCTAACCATAATCTGTCGGCTAACAATACAAAGGCGTTCAGGTCTACAGCTGTCGGGGCGTTAAAATCCTCTTTCACAAGCATACTTGGCTTCAGCTTTACAAACGGACCTACATCAAACACATAGCCTGTAGTAAAGTAATAGTGGCGTTCCGGCTCAATGTTATCCATATCCTTGTACTGCAGCAGGTCTGATGCCGAAAGGCCCGCATAAAAACGCTGCGTATGGAAGTAAGCTCCGATCTTGACATCCGGATGAATGTTAGTTTCTGAGCCTGCAGGTATGGAAGGATCATTCTCAATACCCAGTTCGTTGCCATCAATTTTGGTTTGTACCAGTCCCGGTGCAAGGCCCAGGCTAAATACGCCCGTTTCGCTTACCGGCAACTTAACCGCAATGTTGGCATATGCCGAGATAGCAGACTGTGCCCCGATCTGGTCGCGGGTCAGCGCTAAACCAAGTCCCAGTTTGCTGCTGGCCAGGATGCCGTCTATGCTAAGCGCCTGTGTAGTTGGCGCCCCATCAATGCCTGTCCACTGCGAGCGGTGGAAGGCATTTACGTTGAGCACATTCTTGCTGCCAGTATAAGCAGGGTTAATGCCCATACTGTTGAAGATGTATTGTGAGTACTGTGGGTTTTGCTGGGCGCTCGCCGAGAAGGCTAAAAGCAGGGCCAGCAGTGTGTAAACTATTCTCATTTTCTTAAATGTTTTTGCTTTATGTTGGCCTGATGCTTAGCGGAAGATGGTTACATAACCTGTAAACACCTGGTCTTTGCCGTCGCATAGTTTCACGATCACTTTATAGAAGTATGTACCCTGCTCCAGACCTTTTCCGGTCCAGTCGTTCTGGTAATTTTTCTGCTTGTAAACTTCCGTGCCGTAGCGGTTAAAGATCATCACTTCGTTGCCGGTATATTTCTCCAGGTTAGTGATCTTCCAGGCATCGTTTATACCATCACCATTCGGGCTAAAGGCTTTCGGGAAGTTCAGGTCACCGCTTACCAGCGACATATCCAGCGCG
This sequence comes from Pontibacter populi, assembly GCF_040278685.1. NCBI lineage: Bacteria > Pseudomonadati > Bacteroidota > Cytophagia > Cytophagales > Hymenobacteraceae > Pontibacter > Pontibacter populi. The sequence goes on along the minus strand of NZ_JBEOKT010000013.1, from coordinate 99,088 downwards.
ATCACAGATTCAGGACTGCTGCAGCCATTTGTGTTAGCTACCACTCTGATATCTCCAGTTACATTGGCATTATCCGCTTTCACTTTGATAGATGTTGTGCCCTGGCCAGAGATGATCGTGATGCCAGCCGGAACTGTCCAGGTATAATCTGTAGCACCTTCTACTGCTGCGATGCTGTAAGTCAGGCCTTCGCAAAGTGAGCTGTTATCGGTTATTGGTCCTGCTGAAGTTGGCGGTGTTGTGATTCCAGCTGCAAATACTCCTGCATCGCTGTCGCCGCACGCGTTGGTTACGATCAAGGTTACTTCACCGCCAGTTTCACCTGCAGTTACTGTAATGCTGTTCGTGCCGTCGCCGCTTTCAATGGTCCAGCCCTGTGGTACTGTCCAGGTATAGTTGGTGGCGCCTTCTACAGCTGTTACACTATATACATTGCCTGTGCTTGCTGCACACGTCTCAGACGGACCAGTTATAGTTGGTGTAGCTGGCTTAACGGTTGGGGCTACTGCCATAGTTGCTGTTGCACCTGCTCCGCAGCTGTTGCTTATAGTTACAGTTACATCACCGGCCTGCTCGCCTACAGTTACTTCTATAGTTGGGGTATGATTTCCGCTTACAATTGTCCAGCCTTGTGGCACTGTCCAGTTATAGTCTGTAGCACCATCAACAGGAGTTACACTATAGGTCAGCGAGGTACCGATACAAGCTCCGGCGGTTCCAGTTATAGTTGCTGCTGCCGGTACATCGCTGGCTGCTACCGTAAAGGTTGCTGCTTCGCTGCTTCCGCATTCGTTATCCGCTGTTACCGTTACGTTACCTGAGGTTGCACCTGCCAGTACTGTTATCTTCGTCGTACCCTGACCTTCAGTTATCTCCCAGCCGGTTGGTACTGTCCAAGTGTATCCTGTAGCGCCTGCTACCGGAGCAATCTCATACGTCGGCGTGCTGCCTGCGCAAAGTTCGCTGGTACCTGCAATTGGCGTTGGTTTTTCAGGAACAGGAAGTATGGTTATAGTTGTAGTTGCCGGCTCGCTCTCGAAACAGCTGTTCTTCACTTTTACCGAGATCGTGCCACCTGTTGCGCCTACATTTATAGTTGCTGTTGCTGCACCTGGCTCACTTGTAAGGGTTATACCGCCAGTTACGCTCCACTCGTAAGTTGCACCTTCGCCGGCACCAACTACAGTGTAGGTTAGGCCTTTTGCATTAGCACAAGCCTGCGCCGGACCGCTTATAGTTACAACTGGTTTAGGAGTTACAACCACATCTTTAACAACGGTATATTCATTTCCGCACAGGTCTGTTACTTTCACCTCAAGGGTGCCACCTGTGTTGCCAGCTTTTATAGTTATAGTTGTAGCCGTTCTGGATACTTCTGTAAAGCCTGCAGGTAAAGTATAGGTATAAGTTGCACCTATCACCTCTGTTATAGTAAAGGTTGTTTCTTCACCTTCGCATACGTCACCATCTCCTGTTATAGTTAACGTTGGAGCATCGCAGGTAACATCAATCGGTTCTTCGTCGGTGTTGTCGCCTGGGGTAGGGTCTGGTAAGGTTGGGCTTGTAATGGTAGCCACGTTCACAATGTTACCGGCAGCTACTATTTTAGCAACTATAGTCAGTGTTACGCTCTCGTCTTTGCCCAGTGTTCCTACTGCATAAATTCCTGTAGTTGGGTCGTAAGTACCTTTTGTTACTTCGTGGCTCTGGTATTGCAGGCCGGCTGGCAGTATATCTGTTACTACTACATTTTCAGCTGCGTTAGGACCGCTGTTGCTGGCAACTATAGTATAAGTTACTAATCCACCAACTTTATAAGGTGCGCCGCTTGCTGTTTTAGTAATGCTGAGGTTAGCAGCCGGTACTGGTACATCAATTGGTTCTTCTTCGGTGTTATCGCCTGGGTTTGGATCCGGATCTTTACCAATTACTGTAACTCCGTTTTTGATATTACCTGATGCAATTACTTTAAATACCAGTTTGAGTGTGGCTGTGCCTGTATTTACAAGCGTGCCTACATTCCAGGTGTGGGTAGTTTCATCGTAAGTCCCTTGTGAGGCAAACTCAACACGCACAAATTCAAGACCTGCCGGTATGTTCTCTTTTACCTGCACATCGGTAGCCGTACCAGGACCGTTGTTGGTAGTAGTAATCGTGTAAGTTACTTCGGAACCTACCGTGTAATTTCCTTCGGCTGCTTCTTTGGTAACAGCTAAGTCGGTAACCACAACGTTTGGCAGGAACACGTTATTAGAGGTCAGGTTAACCTGACCTGTTAATGACAGCACCCTACCTATAACTACTACGCCCGCATCCAGTGTTATATCGCCTTGCGCGAGTATCGTTCCCTGGAAACCCGTAGAGCCTCCCAGGATCACATCACCTGTTACGACCCAGTAAATATTGCTTGGCTGCGCGCCGTTCATAGTCAGTACACCCGCCGCCGGAGCATCCGTAAGCAGGTTACCATCTATTATAAACACGAAAACGGAGTTAACATCTCCGCGGCCATCCACTGCAAGCACGCCTTTAAAACTGGCATCCCCTGAAATTTTGTAAGTACCAGGCCCTAAAGGCAAAGCACTTTCTCCGAGGTTCCCCGCTATACTTGTGGTAGGTGTTCGGGCATATAAAGCGTTGTAGGCAACCAAGGCGTCCTGAGCAGCATTAACAGCAGACGGCGTGTTGTTTTCAACTTTGCCGGATTTCACAACAAGTCCCGACTCTCCATTAATGGTGCTACCTGGGCTTACACCCACGTTACCAGTAACGCCTGTCTGGCCGGTGTTGTTGATCTGAGTGGAGGCGAGCACTGCATAACTACTTGCATTGCCCAGTACATCTTGTGTCTGTCCATAGCTAAGGGTAATGCCGACAGATAAGATGGCACAAATCAGCAGTAAAATTTTATTCATATGGATATATTGAAATGAAATATTCGCGGAATAGAATATATATAGATTGATCTATACATATTGAACAATTTCATTTACTTAAAATATCGGAATATGTTGTGATAAATTCAAAAAATTATAGATTAATATATAAAAAAAGCCATATATATAAAATAATTTACATTTTTATAAAAATCATCCATTATACAAAATATATAACACCGCATACACTTCCGTTAAAAAAAATCTCAAAATCCTATAATTAACATCGTGGAATAGACTAGATTATGCATGATTATATGGATGATTAGCTAAAGCCTGGTCTTAATGTATTATGGAGAAAAAAGGTAAAAGATTTATAGTGTATGGCTGGGTTTATAGTTACCGTTTTCCAACCACCCCAACCCCTCAGAGCTACGCTCTCTTCCTTCGAAATCTCTTACCGGTAGTCTAAGGCGGGGAGCTTTCTGCTTTTTACTTTGTCATCTCGAACAGCGTGAGAGATCTGGTACAGTTTAACATCCCCCTTCGCCCCCTTCAAAGGGGGACTTTCGGCCTTTTCTATAGTTGACTTTATTGTTTCATGGCTTCAGCCTATCGCGTGGACAGGTCGCGACCTGTCCCTACGGAACTACAGCCACGATAAAACTCGAAGCTTACCGGTTCAAACTATAGAAAAGCGGTTGCTATGAGAAATTTCTCAGTCTTTGGGTTGAGCGCCTTGTGAATATCTGGTGGCGAAGCCATTGCGAAGAATGAGCAAAAGAGATTCGCACAGCGCGACGCCCGAAGACGGGGCCTCCCGGCCGTGAGGGCACCAAAGCTGAATTGAAACGATAGGTAAATAAAGCTCCCAGGATTAGAAGTGATTTGATACTACAGCTTGGTTCAGGTTAGAAGACTAATTAGACTATAGGACACATAAGATCCCTCGGCTAACGCTCGGGATGACAAAAAAAAACACTCGTAAGTTTTCCGGGAAAAAAGCAACAAAAAAAGCCCTATTACCGGAGGGGTAACAGGGCTTTCAAAAAATCTTATTCAAACTTATACATTCACATGGCGCTCGGCGTGGTACGATGAACGAACCAACGGTCCTGACTCCACATATTTGATACCTCTGCTCAAACCTTCTTCACGGTAATGCGCAAAAAGGTCTGGGTGTATAAATTCTGCTACTTCTATGTGTAGTTTTGTTGGCTGTAAGTATTGGCCTAAGGTTAAAATATCGCAACCGTTGGCAGCAAGATCATCCATGGCCTGGTAAACCTGCTCGCGTGTTTCGCCGAGGCCTAGCATAATACCAGTCTTCGTGCGTTTGCCATACTCTTTTGTGCGACGGATCTGCTCCAGGCTTCGCTCGTACTTGGCCTGCGGGCGCACCTGGCGGTATAATTCCTTCACCGTTTCCATGTTATGCGATACCACTTCCTGACCCGGAGAGATCATGGTGATCAAAGCATCCCAGGTTCCTTTTACATCGGGTATCAGGGTTTCTATAGTTGTAGCCGGCGACAGTTCTTTTACTAACCTTACTGTTTCGTGCCAGATAGCAGCGCCGCGGTCTTTCAACTCATCGCGGTTTACAGAGGTGATAACGGCATGCTTTACACCCATCAACTGTATAGCCTCAGCTACACGGCGTGGCTCATCTTCGTCGTACTCGTTCGGGCGGCCTGTAGCTACAGCGCAGAAAGAGCAGCTGCGCGTACAAACATTACCCAGAATCATGAAGGTGGCCGTACCTGCGCCCCAGCACTCACCCATGTTTGGGCAGTTGCCGCTTTCGCAGATGGTATGCAGTTTATATTCGTCTACGATGTTACGTACTTTAGCATATTCCTGCCCTACAGGCAGCTTTACGCGAAGCCAGTTTGGCTTACGTATCTTGCCGTTTTCACTCAGTTCTGCCGGAGTGGTATTGGGCTGTATTACCGGAAGTGATATGATTTCATCCATGCTGCAAAGATAGGAAGTAATGTTTTAAGAGACATTAGTTTTGTGTCTCTTTCCTTTGCAACATGAACCATTAAAGAATTGTTCGCCGCGGGGTTATTTACGGCGTCCGTAATAGATATTTAGGTACACAGAAGTAAAGCGGCTGTTGTTACTTGCTTCCGGAATAATGACCAGCTCTTTGGTATACATTTCCAGCATCACACCTACTTCAACACCGGCTATACTTTCGTTATAGCGACCATACTCGAAGCTAAGGCCGGCTTTTACGTGCGCTCCTATGTTCAGCGATGCTTCGCCTAAACCTGTGAACACACCGCCACTGCCCTGTATGCGAGCCAGGTCTTTATGGTCTGCAGGGTTGTATTGTTCGGTCCGTACATCGTTCGGGATACCTGCCTGCCCATAGTTGTAGCGCACATAATAAGGCACCAGGAAACCCAGCGATGGGCCAACTGCACCTATTGCATTTACCTGTACCCCCGATTCGGCTGCTTTCCGGAAAAGTACCAGCTCACGGCCATACTGCGGACGCATTACAAATAAATAATTCTGCTTACCCCGGATGTACGAATCACCGGTTTCGCCACTATAAAAGCGCTGCTCCCGGGGATGTTTTACCTCTACAACCTCAAGGGCGCCAAACTGCAGCATATTATCGCTCATCGTATAAGCCGACCGGATAAAGGCGCCGCCAATAAGCCCGCCATTCGAGTTCAGATTTATACCATAGCTCAGCTCTTTTTCAAAAGACTGTTCTTCTTCAGACTGGGCAAGCGCCGGCAAAGCAATACCTGCAAAAGCGAGCGTAAGCACGAAAGCGATGTATCGGATCACTTGGAATAATTTATAGTTTATTTAAAAGTAAGTAAATTCACGCTTTATTCAAATCAATACGCAAAATGGCAACTATCAAAAATAAATACCAGGGCGAGCTTCGCACCCAGGCCAGTCACCTTGCATCGGGCAACACGATCATCACCGACGCACCACTCGATAACAACGGCCGCGGCGAAGCATTTTCACCGTCTGACCTTGTTTGCGCTGCGCTTGGCAGTTGCATGATGACCATAATGGGCATCGTGGCTGAACGCAACAGCATTTCCCTGGAAGGCATGGAAATAGAAACCACTAAAATTATGGTTGCTGATCCACGCCGCATAGGCGAGATTGTGCTTACATTTAAAATGCCGGCTATAGCCTATACTGCAAAAGAAAAATCTTTGTTGGAGAATGCTGCCCGCACCTGCCCGGTTGCGCTAAGCCTTCACCCGGAAATAAAGCAAACGGTAAGTTTTATCTATCAGAATTAGAACGAAAGTTGCTGCTTCTTTAGTTAGAGGCAGCAACTTTTTTCTTCATTTCATCTAAGTTTATCCCTAAGTGGGAGGCATCATAGGTACACATGCCATCCTGCACCAGCAACAATTGCGGCGACTGATGCTGCACATGCAATACTTCTGCTATTTCATTTGATACAGGGCGGTAAGCCAGCAGGTCCAGGTAATAAGGTTTCACGTGGTCGAGGCCTTTGCCAGCCCATTGGCGTTCCAGGCGGCTTTTAGCTGTTGAACTGATCGAGCAGGAAGTACTGTGTTTAAAGATAACAACAGGGGTATGCTTCGATTCTTCCAGTATTTTATCTAGCTGTTCGGTGCTGTTCAAAGGGTGCCAGTTCATAGTTAAATGTTGTTTGTAACGTAGTTTATTACCCGCCAGCCTGCTTCTTGGTTGCCTTCCGGCGCAGGAATGTTTTCTTTTTCAGCGGCTTGCCCGCCTCATCAAACTTATACTGACGACGCTCATCACGTTTTTTCACCCTTTTGCGGGCAGCTTCTCCTTTTTTAAAGGTATAAGCATCCGTATTCAGGTGGGTTTCTTTATAAGTAGATTCCGTTTTTTCGGCTTCCCTCAGAAAACGCTTTTGTTCCTTTTTTTGCTTATCGTCGCTCAGGTTCTTTATCTGCGCCATGGCAGGCAAGGAACCCAGTAACAGTAGCAACAAAAAACTGAATATCCATTTAGTAAACGCTTGCATCATAGGCCTCCTCTCTTACAACATACTTATAGTTTACGAGGTTTTATCTTAGAAGAACAGGAATTTCTTCTTCCTTTGTACCAACCCGTTCTTGTTAGTTGATACTTTTATAGCTTCCATGTTACCGGAGCCTTTCACAGACACCTTCGTGCTTTTGCCATTAGGTGTCGGGCAGGGAATTCCTTTTTTATTACAACCTGTAGCAAACGAAAGCGCTGCACACAGCAACACAAAGCATAAAATCCGGTTATAGGTCATGGCTGTTCGGGTAAGTTCTGTTATTAGTACGCAAGTATGGCCTCTACCTTTTCGCGGAGGCGCTGTTTAGGCAAAAACTCTGCTTCCAGTGGCGGTGCAAAAGGCACGGCTGTATCTAAGCTGGCAACACGGGCAACAGGGCCATCCAGATGCTCAAAGCAATTTTCCCCGATCCAGGCTGCAATTTCGCCGCCTATGCCACCTGTTAATGTATCTTCGTGTAGTATTATAACGCGGCCGGTCTTGGCTACCGTATTGCGTACGGCCTCTTTATCCCAGGGCAGCAGAGAACGCAGGTCCAGTATTTCTATGCTTGTGCCCGGCATTTCCTGCTGTAGTTGCTTGGCCCAGTGCACGCCCATACCATAGGTTATAATCGATAAGTCTTCGCCTTCGGCCACTGTTTTAGCTTTGCCTATTTCTATAGTATAATAATCGTCCGGAATATCCTGAGAAATAGAACGGTAAAGCAGTTTGTGCTCAAAATACATCACCGGGTTCGGGTCTTCGATAGCGGCGTTCAGCAACCCTTTGGCATCATACGGCGACGAAGGGTAAACTATTTTAAGCCCTGGTGTATGGAAGAACCAGGCTTCGTTGCTTTGCGAATGGAACGGACCAGCTGCAGTACCTGCACCTGTTGGCATACGCACTACCACATCGGCATTCTGGCCCCAGCGGTAATGGCTTTTGGCAAGGTTGTTCACGATCTGGTTAAAAGCGCAGGTCACGAAATCGGCAAATTGCATCTCCACCATACTTTTTTTACCCTTTACAGACATGCCCAGGCCAATACCAACTATAGCCGACTCGCAAAGCGGAGTGTTGCGCACGCGGTCCTTACCGAATTTATCAACAAAACCTTCTGTAATTTTAAACACACCACCATATTCGGCAATATCCTGACCCATTAAAACCAGTTCCGGGTAGCGTTCCATGCTCTGGCGCAAACCATCCGAAATGGCATCTACAAAACGTTTCTCGGTTTTGGCTCCTGAGGCCGGTGCTACAGGTTGCTGCACATAAGGCTTATACATGTCAGCTATTTCATCCTGGCGGTTGGCAATAGGCATTGGTGTGGCAAAGGCTGTCTGCAGTCCTTCTTCAATTTCTGCTTTCAGTTCTTCGCGTATAGTTTCTACCGCTTTTGGAGTAAGTACCAGGCCATCCAGCAAAAACTTCTCGTAGTTCTCAACCGGGTCTTTCTTCGCCCATTTCTCGAACAGCTCCTGCGGCACATATTTCGTACCACTGGCCTCTTCATGGCCACGCATTCTGAATGTCATCGCCTCTATCAGCACCGGGCGCGGATTCTTGCGCATACTGGCCGCTGTCTGCTTTACTGTATGGTACACTTCCAGCAGGTTGTTGCCATCTATCTGCAAAGCATCTATGCCATAAGCAGGGCCTTTATCTATAAACTGATTGAATTTAAACTGCTCGTTGCTTGGCGTAGACAAACCATACCCGTTATTCTCGATCATGAAAATAACCGGCAGGCCCCAAACCGCTGCCACGTTCAGCGCCTCATGAAAATCGCCTTCCGAAGCACCGCCATCGCCACTATAAACCAGTGTCACTTTTTCTTTCTTGTCCAACAGATCGGCCAGCGCTATACCGTCGGCTACAGCTAATTGAGGACCCAGGTGCGAGATCATACCAACTATATGGTGCTCGTTAGACCCGAAGTGGAAGGAGCGGTCGCGGCCTTTGGTGAAGCCGGTTGTTTTACCCTGGAACTGCGCAAAGAGTTTATCCAGGGGCATGTTTCGGCTGGTAAATACACCTAAATTGCGGTGCAGCGGTAAAATATATTCATCCTGTTCCAACGCCATCGCCGATCCTACAGAAATAGCTTCCTGGCCAATGCCGGAAAACCATTTACTTACCTTGCCCTGGCGCAGCAGCACCAGCATACGCTCTTCAATCATGCGCGGCTTCAATATAGCTCTGTAAAGGGAGATCAGTTCGTCGTCGGAATATTCTTTGCGGTTATAGTTCATCTCAGAAATTAGAAACTTCGTTACGGGTAGGCAAGTTACTATATTAGCCTCAGCTACAAAATATAGTTGCTAATTTATACTTTTGTTTATGGTTGATGGCTAAATGGCTGCATTGTTATAAAACTCACGAACTATAGTGTATAGTATAACAATTTAACCATGTAGCAATTTAACAATTAAGATATGATACAATTTAAGGAATTTACGCTTGATAACGAGTTGCGCGTGATCGTGCACGAAGACCATACCTCGCCAATGGCAGTGTTAAATGTGCTGTATGATGTGGGCTCACGCGATGAAGTGGAAGAGCATACTGGTTTTGCCCATTTGTTCGAGCATTTGATGTTCAGCGGTTCGGTGAATATCCCAGTTTATGATGAGCCCTTACAGCGCGTAGGCGGCGAGAACAACGCCTTTACCAGCCCTGACATAACCAATTATTACCTGACCGTGCCGGCACAAAATATAGAGACCGGTTTCTGGCTGGAGTCGGACCGCATGATGGACCTGGCATTTAGTGACCACGGCCTGGAAGTGCAGCGCAAAGTAGTGGTAGAAGAGTTTAAGCAGAACTACCTGAACCAACCTTACGGCGATGTGTGGCTGAAACTACGCCCTTTAGCTTATAAAAACCACCCGTACAAATGGGCAACTATAGGTAAGGAGATTTCGCATATCGAGGATGCTACGATGGACATTGTGAAAGCTTTCCATAAAAAGCATTATTCGCCAAGCAACGCTATTTTGGTAGTGGCAGGCAATATTACCTTCGACCATGCCAAAGAGCTGACCGAAAAATGGTTTGGCCCGATACCTGCCGGCGAAAAGTATGAACGCCATATACCAAATGAGCCAAAGCAAAACGAGCCGCGTGTACTGGAAACCAGCTCAGATGTGCCGCTTAGCGCCATCTATAAAACCTACCACATGCCTCACCGCACACACGATGACTACTATGCCGTCGACCTGATCAGCGATATTCTGGGACGTGGTAAATCGAGCAGACTCTATGAGCAACTGGTAAAAGAGCAGAAGCTTTTCAACTCTATTTCAGCATCCGTAACTGGAAGTATAGAACCAGGCCTGCTGATTATACAAGGCAAACTGAACGAAGGCGTAGACCTGCAGGAGGCCAATGCCGCCATCGAGAAGATTAACCAGGAACTGATGGATACGCCGGTAGATGAGCACGAACTGAACAAAGTAAAGAACCAGGCCGAAACCAGTTTAGTATTCTCGGAGATTGAGTTGCTGAACCGTGCTATGAACTTAGCTTATGGCAAGCTATTAGGCGATGCCAATTTCGTAAACACCGAAGGCGAAAAGATACAGGCCATCACGCCACAGGATATCCAGCGCTGCGCCCGTGAAATACTTGACCCAAATAACTGCTCTACCCTGCTTTATAAAGCTGAGAAGAAAGAGAAAGAAGTAGCGGCGGAAGTATAAACTATAGTTGATGTAAAGTACAGAAAGCGGCCTCAACAGCCGCTTTTTCTGCTTCATAAACTTATTCGTTCGCTATGTTCCATTTTTAGAATCAGAACTTTTCAGGCATAACATTTGTATATACAAACATCAGGTATAAATTTGTACCAGCTATAGTAGCTAAGTCATGCGAATAGAAGACGAAATACATCAGAAGCACTTTACAGACGATTACCGCCGTTTGATGGCTAACCTGTTGTTTACCAACAACTGGGTAAACCAACAGGTGATCCCATTCTTTAAAGAGTTTGGGCTTACGCTACAGCAGCATAATGTACTGGCCATATTGCGTGGCCAACACCCTAACCCTGTTTGCTTTGGCGATATACAGAACCGCATGGTAGACCGAAACTCCAATGTTACCCGCCTGATAGACAAGCTGATCGAGAAGAGCTATGTAACACGCGATATTTGCGATGCCAACCGCCGAAAAATTGATGTGCGCATAACTGACAAAGGGTTGAAAAAGCTGGAGGAGATAGATAACAAATCGCCGGAGCTGTTTGCGCGTTTCCATGGGCTTACCCGCGAGGAAGCAGTACATACAAGTAACCTGCTGGATAAATTACGGGGTTAAACATTTTTTTTGACTCAATGTTTGTATACACAAATAATGTACAAACCTGAATATAGATTTTAAAATTACCTTGAGCCGAACGCGAATAAAAAGCATTAAAGCTCTCTCTAAATTGAATAACACTAATTACAAATACATAATATGACACAAGCGCTTTTAAAACCGATAAACCTCAACGGACTGCAACTGAAGAACCGAGTAGTTATGGCTCCTATGACACGCAGTCGCGCAGACAACGAAGGCAACATACCAAACGACCTGATAGCAATTTATTACCGCCAGCGGTCAGGTGCCGGACTTATCATTGCGGAAGGTTCGCAGATATCTAAACAAGCTGTTGGTTATATCAATACCCCTGGCATTTACTCGGAAGAGCAGGTGGAGGGCTGGAAAAAAGTAACAGAAGCGGTACACGAAGAAGGCGGCAAGATATTCCTGCAACTATGGCACGTAGGCCGTATGTCGCACCCCGATTTCCATAACGGAGAATTACCTGTAGCGCCGTCAGCTATAAACCCTAACGACAAGGCTTATACACCAAAAGGCTTTAAAGATACGGTTACCCCTCGCGCCTTAACCATACCTGATATCAAAGCCATAGTGCAGGATTTTAAGAACGCAGCAAAGAATGCCCTAGCGGCTGGGTTTGATGGCGTGGAGATTCATGCTTCTAATGGTTACCTGCTACACCAGTTCTTTTCGCCAACCTCAAACATTCGTACGGACGAGTACGGCGGCTCAATTGAGAACAGGGCTCGCATTCTGTTTGAAGTGATAGATGCGATTAAAGAAGTGGTGCCGGTTGAGAAAGTAGGTGTTCGCCTGAACCCAAGCCTGCACGGCGTTTTTGGCATGTCTCTGAACGAGGAAACTATCTCAACCTTTGACTATATAGTTGAAAACCTGAACAACTATAACCTGGCTTACCTGCACTTATCTGAGCCCTTTACAGATGTAAGCAGCGTGCCGGGCGCAGAGCCAAATATCGCGAAGCGTTACCGCCCTATCTATAAAGGCAACCTTATTATAAACGCCGGCTTTACGCAAGAGAGCGGTAACAAAGTACTGGACGAAGGAAATGCAGACATGGTAGCTTTTGGTGTACCTTTTATCGCAAACCCGGACCTGCCTGAGCGCTTTGAACAAAATGCAGAGCTACAGCAGCCGGACAAGAACACATTCTACACACCGGGCGCTAAAGGTTATATAGATTACCCCGCACTGGCTGAAATAGAAGCATAAGCCAGCACTGTTGTAACAGATATCAGTAAAAGCCGGCTACCATTCAGGTAGACGGCTTTTATTTTTAAACGCACTTCCAACTATAGGTTAAACCATCAGCTTCTCAACCCGTCAAAGAAAAAGCACCTACACTGCCACAAAATCGTATTTTTCGATTAGATTTACTTTACGATACTCCGCTTCATTAAAAAAGCGTAACCTATACCTATGAAATTAAAGATCAGAACCGGCTTCGGTTACGATGTGCACCAACTACAGGAAGGACTTGACTTCTGGTTGGGTGGCATCAAAATCCCACACTCACACGGCGCACTGGGCCACTCCGATGCCGATGTACTTGTTCACGTTATATGCGACGCCCTGCTGGGTGCTGCCAACATGCGCGACATCGGTTTCCATTTTTCAGATAAAGACCCGCAGTACAAAGGCATAGACAGCAAACTTTTACTGAAAGAAGTAGTACACATGCTGGCCCGCGAAGGCTACGACATTGGCAACATCGACTCTACTATCTGCCTGCAGGACCCGAAGGTTAACCCGCACATACCGGATATGAAAGCCTGCCTTGCCAAAGTAATGGGAATACCTGAAAACGATATTTCTATTAAGGCCACCACTACCGAATATCTTGGCTTTGTAGGCAAAAAAGAGGGCGTTGCCGCTTTTGCCACAGTGCTAATCATAAAACAGTAACTCAACCTGACCAAACTATAACCTTACCTTAAAACAATGAAACACCTGCATACCTATGGTTTTGTGCTGGCGGCATTGCTCGCAACGGGCTGCGCCACTAAAACCCCGACCGCAAAAGGCCCCGTTACAGACGCCGAACAACTACGCGCCGTGGCTACTACCTATGGCCAGACCATAACAGCCGCAGACCTTTCAAAGCACTTAACTATAATTGCTTCGGATGAGTACGAAGGCCGCAACACTGGCGAGAAAGGTCAGAAAATGGCTGCTGAGTACATTTCCAAAGAGTTTAGAGAAGATGGCCTGATGGGACCGGTGCAGAATGGCGCCAACCCTTATTACCAAACCTTTAACCTGGAGAAAGGCAACTGGGGTGAGGGCCATGTAATGGTAGGCACAAAGAAGTTTACCATGATGCAGGACTTTTTCCCGATGGGTTCGTCGGTTTACACAACCGAGAAAAGTGCTACGCCGGTATTTATTGCCGATAACGCTGCCATTGATACAGCAAGCCTGAAAGGCAAAATGCTTGTAACGGTGGTTATGAACATGAATGAGGCTGAAAAGAAGATGAATAACATCGGTCAGCTGGCACGTAAAGCCGAAGCCGCAAGTGTTATGTATGTACTTGGCGCCGACACCTTTACAATGATGAACCAGCGCTATGCTGGTCGTTTGCGCCAGGCATCGCTCTCGTTGCCAGGTAAAACAGACAGCCGTCGTACTACCACTTTTATTGCATCGCCAATGTTGGGTGCAGCCATTTTAGGCACAACCCCTGAAAAACTGAACGCTGCAGCTACCAACTATAAGCCTGTTACCAGCATAAATGTATTAACACAGCGCAACACCACGCCATTACCTACCGAGAACGTACTTGGCTTTATAGAAGGTACAGACAAGAAAGACGAAGTTATAGTTGTAACCGCACACTACGACCACGTAGGTGTGGAGCAAGATGCCCCAGGCGAAGACAAGATCTTTAACGGCGCCAACGACGATGGTTCAGGCACAGTAGCAGTTATTGAGCTTGCCGAGGCATTTGCAGCTGCTAAAAAAGCCGGTCATGGCCCACGTCGCAGCATCCTGTTCATGACGGTTACTGCTGAAGAAAAAGGACTTCTTGGCTCTGAGTATTATTCAGAGAACCCGATCTTCCCGCTGGCAAATACAGTGGCTAACGTTAACATCGACATGATCGGAAGAATGGACTTTGATTATGAGAAGAACAACGACAGCAACTATATCTATGTGATCGGGTCGGACAAGCTTTCTTCAGAGCTACACGCTATAAACGAGGAGGCTAACCAGAAGTACACAAACCTGAAGCTGGACTATAAATACAACGACGAGAACGATCCTAACCGTTTCTACTACCGCTCAGATCATTACAACTTTGCCAAGAACGGCATTCCGATCATTTTCTACTTTAACGGTGTACACGCCGACTATCACCGCCCAAGCGACTCAGTAGATAAGATCCTGTTCGACAGCGCTGAAAAAGTGGCTCGTTTAGCGTTCTACACTACCTGGGAGCTCGCTAACCGCGACAACCGCATAGTTGTAGACAGCAATAAAAAGTAAGCTTCTGTAGTTAGAAAATTAGAAGGTTAGAAAGTTAAAAAGTTAAAGAAGGCAGGACTGCAAACTATAGTTCACTCCTAAGTTGACTATAGTTTCTTTAGTTCCTACTTCAAAAACTTACCAACTTTCTAACCTTTTAACTTTTTAACTTTCTAACTTTAAGAGTTTTCTTTTTTATAGTTGCGGCAACTATAAATCGGCCAATACAGTAGGCGAAATAGTTATGAGTAAACTAAAACAGTTTCTGCTCGATTCAGAAACAAAAGCATTCGATTCAAATCACCGCGCTACCATCAAGTTCAACATCGGTAAATATAATGCCGCTGTGCAGCGTGGCCTCACCCAATATTCTGATCACGAACTCGCCCGCGAGCGAGCTTCCTATATAAAAACCAACACCATTAAGGACCTGGATAAGTACCTGATGGAGTTTGAAGCCAACTTTACAGCCCGAGGCGGCAAGGTTATCTGGGCACGCGATGCACAGGAGGCTTTAAGAGAGATTGGCGAGATAATGAAGCGCAAACGTGCCAAATCTGTTGTTAAATCGAAGTCGATGATAACAGAGGAGATACACATGAACGAGTTCCTGGAAAAGAACGGCGTAGAAGTGGTGGAAACTGACCTTGGCGAATATATTGTTCAGTTGGCCGAGCAGCGCCCTTACCACATTGTGACACCAGCTATGCACATGTCTAAAAAGGATATTGCCGAGCTGTTTGTGCGCAAGCTTAACATAGCACCCACCGACGATGCCCAGGAACTGGTTAGCGTCGCCCGCCGCCTTTTGAGAGACAAATATACATCTGCAGAGATAGGTATAACTGGTGGTAACTTTTTGTTAGCTGATGTGGGTGGTGTAGCCGTAACCGAAAACGAAGGCAATGCCCGTTTATCAACTACCTTCCCGAAAACGCACATTGCTATAGTTGGTATCGAGAAAATGCTGCCATCTATAATGGACCTGGACCTTTTCTGGCCGCTACTAAGCACCAGCGGAACAGGGCAGAACGTAACTGTTTATAATACCATATTTACAGGTCCGCGCCAGCCACATGAAAAAGATGGCCCGGAAGAAATGTATGTGATACTGCTGGATAACGGCCGTACCGAATTAATGGCGCACCCGGAAAAACGCGAGGCCCTAAACTGCATCCGTTGCGGAGCATGCCTGAACATTTGCCCGGTTTACAAGAACATTGGCGGCCATACCTACGAGAGTACTTACAGCGGCCCGATCGGCTCGGTGCTTACACCGCACTTTAATGGCATGGCTGAGAACAAACACCTGAGCTTTGCCAGTTCGCTGTGTGGCGCCTGTACTTCTGTCTGCCCGGTTAAGATCAACATCCACAACCTGCTATTGCTTAACCGCAAGCAAAGCGTAGACATGGGCCTTGCCGATAAGCAGGAAAAGACAGCCTTTAAGTTCTGGTTAAAAGCCATGAAAAGCCGCAAACTAATGAACATGGCACCAGCCGGCATTAAAAACTATGTAGTAAAATACATCCTGAAAGATACCTGGAGCAAGCGCCGCGAACCGATGAAGATCGCGCCAAAATCATTTAACCAGCTCTGGAAGGAAAGGAAGTAATTGTTGATTTTTGATGTAACAGAATATAAAAATGAAACGGCCTGCAAACTATAGCAGGCCGTTTTATTTCAGCGTATTATCAGGATTATCTCTATTATCAGGGTCGTTCATAAAACTATAGTTTAAAACATAGACGCGTGCCCAGGCTTACGCTGAAACACAGTTACATCATCAATATCTTTAACCTTGCAGATAAAGCGGGTCATGCGCTCTACCCCGAAACCTGCCCCGGCTGTTCTTGGTAAAACGCCTTTTTTAGCCACTTCCAGGTAGTCCTTAAATATTTCTTTGTTGGTTCCGGTCTCGGTCATGCGTTTCAGTATCTGCTTGTACTCGTTCTCGCGCTCAGCACCCGATAAACCTTCTCCAAAACCTTCCGGCCATATCAGGTCATAGTTCAAATAAGTGCCTGGCTTCATCTGGTCTTCTTTGTCATAAAACTCACGCTTATGGTTCAGCAACCAGAACGGCGAATCAGACAGTTTTGATTGCAGCATTTCATAATCAGGGCCGAGGGCAGCCTCCAGTTTTTCGGTGCGGTGCACTGGCCATTTTTCGTACTGTGGCAACAACTCGCCACGCAGTTGCAGCAGCTGTTCCGGCAATTCGACGTTCAGGCGGGCAAACACAAAATTTACCAGGTCTTCCATAAATTCCATCACATAAAAGCGGTCCTTGTTCTTAAACTCAAAGTCAATCTGGGTAAACTCGAACAAATGTCGCCCTGTCTCGGCGCGGTCTGCAAACTCCAGGCGCACGTTCGGAGACACGATATAAAGGCTTTCCAGCGCCGGGTTAAGCAAAGCCAGTTGCTTATGGAAGATCATCGATTTGGTAAGGCTCCAGCGTTTATCGGCATACGGTATGCTGGCATCTACTACCCCATGGTTAAGCGGGTCTGTTATCGGTGACAGCATTAAAGGCATTACCTGGGTCAGGCCTTTTTTAAACATAAACTCGTGGGTGGCCCGCACAATACCCTGCTGCACCTGTAATATTCCGGTTAGCGTCGGGCGGCTCAGGCGTTTCAATACCTGGTCTATTGCAGTGGGAGTTTCTAAAACTGGTGTTTCCATCATGTTAAACTGTTTTCTGGTTAATGATCTATAGTTATAAATTGACAACATTTACACTGCAATTTTAAATACTCTTCAAAAAACAGTTGATACCAGTATTATAATTTTAATTTTACATCACTTATATTGTAAATATTAAAATTTACACTTGGTTTTGGCGATATGAATTACCAAATTGATAATCTGGATAAGCAAATATTGGTATTGCTGATGCAGGACGTATTGCAGCCCTATACAGAAATTGCTAAAGAGTTAGGTGTATCAGGAGGCACGATACACGTACGGATGCGCAAGCTAAACGAGATGGGTGTAGTAAAAGGCAGCCAGCTTATAGTTAACCCGGCCTCTTTAGGCTATGATGTCTGCGCTTTTATTGGTGTGTTCCTGGAGAAAGGCTCGGAGTACCGGGAGGCGGTAGAACAGATGCGCCAGATCCCGGAGATTGTAGAGCTACATTATACAACCGGCTCTTATAGTATGTTCGCAAAGATCATCTGCAGAGACACCAAACACCTGCGCGAAGTACTTAACGAAAAACTACAAACTATAGCCGGCGTGCAGCGCACCGAAACATTTATATCCCTTGAAGAAAGTATAAACCGCCAGATAAAAGTAGAATAAAAATGGCCTGCTAACCAAAGCAGGCCATTTTTATAGTTGGAACTATAGTTTACTTCAGCTTCTCAAGTGCTGAGCGCAGGCGACCAAGCGAATTTTCTATTTCTTCCAGCGATGCGCCACCAACTGATAAACGGAACCAGTTAAGATCCGGTGCAGAACCGAAAGCAGAGAATGGCACCACCGCCAGTTTCGCTTCTGACAGGATATAGAATGTAATGTCTTTGCTGGTTTGCAGCAGGTCGCCGGCCGGAGTTGTTTTACCTGCCAGGTCCATTTTTACGGAAAGGTAAATGGCACCCATCGGCTCGATGGCATCTACAGCAAAACCTGCTTCTTTCAGTTCTTTAAAGCCTTTGTAAAGCACTTCCAGGCTGCGCTGTAATCTGTGCTTCAGTTCGTGCATAAAGCTATAGACCAACTCCGGCTGCTTCAGGTAACGGGCTGTAGCTATTTGTTCGGCTTTCGGGGCCCAGGCACCAACGTGACCCAATATGGCTTTCATTTTATCCATAACTATAGCCGGGCCATAGGCATACCCTACACGCACACCTGTGGCAGCAAAGCTCTTCGAGATGCCATCGATATATACCACATAATCGCGCAGCTCATGACGCAGGTTCACCGGGTCGAAATGCTCGTGCTCAGTGCCGAAGGTCAGCATCCAATAAATATGGTCGTAAAGTATGTATAATGGCTTTTCTCCTTCTGAGCGGCTGTTATTTTCTTCTACTACCAGGTCGCATATTTCCTGCAGGTCTTTTTTAGAGAACATGGTGCCTGTCGGGTTTAGCGGCGAGCACAGTGCCAGCATAGTTGCGCCTTTCAGGTGCGGGGCTATATCGGCAGCAGTTGGCATAAAATTGTTCTCGGCGCGGGTCTCTACCATAACCGGCGTAGCACCAGATAAATGGCAGTAGTGGTTATTGTTCCAAGATGGCGTCGGGAAAACCACTTTATCACCCGGGTCAACTAAGGCCAGGTAGGTAGCATAGATCAACGGGCGCGAGCCACCTGCCACTAGTATGTCATTTTCCGGGTATTTCAGGCCCAGTTTATCTTCAGTGAAAGCAGCCACCGATTTGCGCAGTTCTGCCACGCCGTTTGCCGGTGGATAGTTGGTATGACCTTCGTTATAGGCCTGTGTTATGCCTTCTTTAAGTTCCTGCGGAATGGGATAAATGCTTGGATCAAAATCCCCGATGGTGAGGTTACAGATCTGTTCTCCACGTGCTATCATGGAGTTTACCTCGCCGGCCACCTTTATAATTTCGGAGCCGATCAGGTTTTGAGCCATTTTTGAAACGGTCATGCTACGTTGGGTTTGGTTACTGCAAGTTACGATTTCCGGAAAAGTATAGCCTACATTGCCAGCAAAAAACCTGTAAAAGCCAACCGCCCGGGTAAGCTGTTTATACTTATCCGGGCGGTTAGTTTATAGTTTGAACTATATGGCGCGAGCGCTAGCAAAGGTTCACCTACTGTAGTCATCATCCCCCTGCCCCCTTCAAAGGGGGACTTTTATCTGCAAACGTAAAAAACGATTTTTGAATTACGCATTGCTGACCGTTTCCCTTTGAAGGGGGCAGGGGGATGATTTCACGACTCCGGTTTTACCACTTATAGTAGCCGTTTTCTTCCCCGTCGTTCAGTATCTCGGCGGAAGTGTTGGGGCTACGGTGTATATCAGCCAGTTTGCGTTGCTTCCAGACAGCCGCCGACTCACGAACAGTTTCCAGGTGTGCATCCGATTTAAGCTTTTCTTCTTCTCGTTTGGCTTCTATCTCGTATTCCTGACGGGCTGCAAACTTTGCTTCGGCTATAGTTAGTTTCAGATCGAATTGCTTCTGGCGCTCGGCTACGCGCTGCATTTCCTGGGTGGTGCGCTCATGTTCCACACCTTTCAGAATATCGTCGTAAGGACCTTTGTTTGTAATAAGTTTTGTAAGAATCGGGGCCGTTTCGAGCATAATGAACAGCAACGTAATGAAAAATACCGGCAGCCATGGTAGTTTATTCAGGGCATCTATGCGCGCCATCAGGCCGTCGTAGTTCGAAAAGCTTTCCTGCCCTTCATTTACTGTGGCATCATACTGCTTCATCAGGTCGGCAATACGCTTTTCTTTTACCAGAATGCGATCGGCGGCGCTGGCTTGCAGTAGTTTCAGTTCTTCGTCTACTTTATCGTACTGGCGCTTTTTCTCTTCATAGACAGGACCTTTACCAACTTTACCGGTTCCACCAGTTCCATCCGATTCGGCCGCTACCAGTTCATATAGTTTATTGCGCTCCTTTATTTTAGCTTCTATCTCGGCCCGGATGCCGGCAATTTCACTTTTAACAGAATCTACTTCCGAAAACTGCTTACTTACCAACGCTTTGTGCTGAATTGCCAACTCAGCTTGTTTCTCCTTCAGTATTGCCTGTATCTCTTTATCAAAGATCTTCAACTCCAGCGGCTTAGAGATGACCACAGCCAATACCAATGCCAGCAGTACACGCGGTGTTACCATCAGCAGCTCTTTCCAGAAACGGCCCTCTTTGCGGATAGTGGAAACTATAAAACGGTCGAGGTTGAAGATTACGGCTCCCCATAGCAGGCCAAAAGCCACGGCCATTGGTACCGAATCGAAAACTGTGTAAAGGGCATAACCGCCCGAAATGCTGGCCAATACGCCCGTAAATAAAACGGTAGCGCCCACGCCGGCATATTTTATATGCTCAGACTTGGAACACTTTTCCAGGATGGTGTCGTCGGCGCCGGCGCACCACCAAAAGAAATTTTTCATGTAAATAAGTACCTGTACAGATTAGAACTGACGTCGAAATAGCGCCAGTTGTGTAAAGCGCCGCAAGTTACTGACTTTTATACTTTTAAAGCTGTAAATGTGACGAACATCCTGCAAAATGTGATGAAAATGCAGTTAAATCCGCAACAGTAGCCCTGCTTAATTAAGTTCAAAGTTCTCTACAGGGTCATTCAGCTTATCGTAAAGTAATAAAGATGCCATGGCACTAGCCAGAACCATGCGTGTATCAGGTGCCAACTGAGGCTTTAGCCAAACGTTGCCATTGTTCACTACCTGCACCGCACCAACTATAGTTTCCCCATCCCTGAACTCGTACCCGATGATCTCAGAAAGTGGCAGCGATTTGCCTTCGAACTTGTAAACCGGCTCTATTTTATAGGTTGTATTTCCGTTAGATAGTTCGCCTTCAAACTTTTTACGCTCCAGGTAATGGCGCGGGTCCACGGTTAGTAAATGCCATTGCCCGCTCTCCGGCGATGTGAAATGACTGGCATAATACTCCATGTTCGGGGCTACTTCTATCGTTATGCCGGTGTTATCCTTTAATGATTTATGCTGTAATTTGCTGGCTCCGAATACATACCACTCATTTCCCTGCCCGTTTTGCAGGCTAAACTGGTATTTCTGGCTTGCCTTTACATTGTTGTAACTAAAGATAGAGAAGCCACCCATGTTTACCCATCCGAGATTTACGTTTGCCACCGTATAGTTGCCAATAGTAAAACTGCCGTTTGGCTTAAAAACCTTGCGCCCCTCCACAGGTAATTCTTCGGACTGCTGTTTAAAATCAGATTGCAAAGCCATTGGCGGCACAGAGCAGGAACTGAACACAAGCGTGCCCGCCAAAGAAACAAGCAATAGGTACTTTCTCATAGTTTTATAGTTAGCGGTTAATCGGCTATGTTAGGAATTTATAGTTAGGGTGACTTTCGGGGAAGGTATTAACCCACCCCTAACCCCTCCAGGGAGGGGAATTTCTATTTGTCATCTCGACGTGAGGAGAGATCTTATTTGTCCTATCTAGAAGCTGTATAAGATTTCTCACAGCTACGCTGGCTCTCTTCGACTCCCGTCTCAAGAGTGTTCGAAATGACAATTTTGAACTATAACTTCTTACTACAAAGAGCTCTAAACTATAAAAACAGTTGCCTCACCTATAAAATAAAAAAGGGCAGAAAACTTTCCAGTTCTCCACCCTTTCTAACTTTTTAACTTCCCAACTTTCTAACTACACCGCGTCTTCGTCAGGGAGAATTTCTACATCCTGCACCAGTACAAAGTTTTCTATTTCGCGGGCTCTTGGTGTGTTGGCAAGTCCGCCTTCGGCAGTTTCCTTATACTTGCGCTCCATGCTTTCGCCTACTTCGCCGAGGGCTGCCACGCACTGGTCAACAGGTATAACCGGGTCTACACCGGCAATGGCCAACTGCGATGATGAATAGGCAATAGCGGCCGCACTGGCATTACGAACGATACACGGCACTTCTACAAGGCCGGCAACAGGGTCGCAAACCAGGCCAAGCATACATTGTATAGTTATGGCAACGGCATTAAAAACCTGTTGTACATCGCCACCCAAACAGTAAACAATACCGCCAGCCGCCATGGCTGCAGCACTACCAGTCTCAGCCTGGCAACCGCCTACAGCTCCCGCCAGCGATGCATTTTGCTCAATGATAAGCGCGATTCCTGCCGCAACTAACAGTGCTTCGTGTATCTTTCTGTCTTCCAGGCCGTGCAGGTCCTGCAGTGTAGTAAAGGCACCCGGTAAAATGCCTGAGGCACCTGCCGTAGGAGCAGCTACCACGCGACCCATGCACGAGTTAACCTCTTTGGCACCCAACGCACGCGACACCAGCATCTGGAACTCCGGCGACAAAACCGTAACCGGCGAGTTGGCCACTTTTTTAGCACCATTGTTCACCATGCCCGAGCGCGACGTCATGTTTTCGGTGAGGCCGGTTTTTACGGCGTCCTTCATCACTTCGTAGGCTTTGGCAATGTTTTCCCAGATAAATTCTTCGGTGCGGCCTTTCTGCTCAATTTCGTAATCAAGCACGGGCTGATATAGTGGTTCGTTGGTTTCAGCGCAATGCTTGCCCCAGCTCTTAAAATCGTTGAATAGTAATGACATACCTTTTTTATATTAATGTGCCCGCCTAATGCGCTCGGGCACCAGGGGCGTTAAAGATAGTTACAATTTTACATGCAACCATACCTGCTCTTACCTTAACATTTACCGGTGCAATAAATGTTCTGTTAAGATAAATTATATGTTTTACCAACTCCTCCTGCTTCAGGCCCGTTTTAATTATAAAAAGTACTATGGCCAGTTTACCACAAGACCTGAAAGAGAAATTATTATCTGCACTTGAGCGGGTAGAGCACAGGGTATCTATGGCTAAATTTATTACAAAGGATAAGCTGCATCTGCTCGAGCCGATCAATATAATGCCATACTATGGCTTTGGCAACGATACTTATGTTTATATAAAAGGGAGGGTGCTGGAAGATGAGAAAGTAGTGCAGCCCAAAGAGGGTGACGGCGTTTTAAAACACTTAAAAGACACTTATAAACGCTTCGAAACAGATGAAATACCCCATATAAGGGTTAAAGCCAGCTTTGCTGGCCAGGAGATAGAAAAGGAGACAGACGAAGAAGGCTATTTTGATTTCGAATTCCGGACGGATGCCCCTATAGACTATAGCGTTACAGGAAACAAAGTACAATTGCAGCTGCTCGACCATAAAACTGACAATGACAGGCTTCATGCCGAAGCGCATATTTTTGTTCCGGGGAAAGATGCAGAATTCGGTATTATATCAGATATCGACGATACGGTGCTGGTATCTAATATCACCAACTTTTTTGGGCGGTTAAAGCTCATGCTCATGAAAAACGCGACTGAGCGAAGTCCTTTTCCGGGCATAGCAGGTTTTTTGCGGGCCCTGTGCAAAGGCAGCGACGGTAAAGGTAACAATCCCCTCTTTTTTGTTTCGGGCAGCGAATGGAACCTGTATGACCTGCTCATCAATTTTTTTAGATCTCATGATGTACCGGAAGGGCCACTGTTACTGCGCGACAAAGGTACCCGCCTCGACCGTGGTGATTTTGAAACCAGCGATCAGGAGTATAAGCTCCAGAAAATACGCCACATACTCGATACTTATCCCGATCATAAATTTATCTGCATCGGCGATAGCGGGGAGCATGACCCTGAAACATACCAGAAAGTTGTAGCAGAATATCCGGGTCGTATACTATCTATTTACATTCGTGATGTAAGCCCCGATGAACGCGATGCCGAGGTAAGGAAGATTGCAGAAGATATTCGAAAGCAGGGGGTAGAAATGGAGCTTGTAAAAGAAACGCTTTCTGCTGCCAGGCATGCCGTGAAACAAGGCTGGATAAACGAAGATCAATTGGAAGATGTAAGGCAGGCTTGTGAAGCCGATGACCAGTCGGAGTAAAGAACTTACTTCTAACTTTAAACAATGGATAAAAACAAGAAACGTGTTGCCATGCGCGTGCATGGTAAAGTACAGGGGGTGTTTTTCAGAGCCAGCACCCAGGAAAAAGCACAGGAGCTCGGCCTTACCGGCTTTGTGCAAAACGAGCCTGACGGAACCGTATACTTAGAAGCCGAAGGCAACCCCGAAACTGTAAAGGAACTCGAAGCCTGGGCTCACCGAGGGCCAGAACGTGCGCGAGTCGAGAAAGTGGAAGTGCAGGAGCTTGACAGCTTGAGTGGTTCTGAGAAGTTTGAGCAGCGGCGGTAGGATTAGGAAGATGTATAATTATAGATTAACTTTATACTATATTAAGATGTTGGCAGCTATAGAAATTATATGAAAAGGCTCACCATATTAACAGTAGTCTTTAACTTCTTAATAGTTGTTGGGGCTGGACATGGAATTGGATTTTTGGGATTTATAGAAATTGTTTTATTTAATTACTTAAAGTACGATTTCTCCTTCTCTCCATTTGCAAATTATAACCAATCTTTGGCAGCAGTGGGACTTTTCGCTTTGATTGGCCAAATTATTCTTTTGATTTCATTAACAGTAAAAATTTACCGATTCCTTTTTTGGATAAAGCTATTAGGTCTTATTTTTTTATGGACAAGCTTCTACTATCTTACCCATACAATACTATCAAGTACACTTGCAGGAATTAGCTTTATTTCTGGACTGCCATTTTTTATATGCTCAATTCTCTTGTTTCTTAGGGTAATAAGGGAGGAATATATTAACAGAAAAGAGGTGAGACAAATTTGAAAACTACAGCTGCCAAAACTGTATAATCACTAAACTTCAGCTGGCGACCTTATAAGGTGTATATACTAACCGTATTTTACTTAACAATATGAGCATATAGTTTTGGTTCTGATGCTTCGTATAAGAAGTTCGTTGTAATTGATTCTCCTCTTGAGGGGAGCGTGAGGGGTGTTTACATTTGCGGAATAATTACAGCTAAGTTACCTATTGGCATTTTTCTCTTGATATTAACACCCCTATAATCCCCTCAAGGGGATAGTTTTGAAGAAAGAAACAATATTCTATGCTCCGCACCCTTCTCCAGCAAATCCCATACTTCACCCCGGAAGACATAGCTGCGTTTGAGCCGCTCTGGAAAAAGCAGGTGCACCTGAACCGTTATGATTTCCTGATACGGCAGGGGCAGGTGGAGCAGGGTTTATACTTTGTAACCAGCGGCGCGCTCCGCATTTACTACCCACTCCCCGACGAAGATATTTGTGTTGGTTTCGGTTACCCGAACACGCTGATGATCTCGTTCCCATCTTTTGTAGATGGCAAGCCGTCGGCGTATTACATACAGGCACTTAAAAAGAGTGAGCTGCTGGGCATCAGTAAAACCGACCTCGTAAACCTGATGGAGGAAAGACCCAGCATTAAACGGTTCTGGTACGAGCAACTGGAGCAAGCTTTGGTTGGCAAAATAGAGCGCGAAGTTGATTTGCTGTTGCCTGAGCCGGAGCAACGCCTGCAACGCGTAATGCAGCGCAGCCCGCACCTGTTCCAGCACATCCCTAAAAAGTATATCGCCTCGTACCTGCGCATGTCTCCCGAAACGCTGAGCCGCATTAAAGTATAAATATTGATCTCGGTCAAGGATTGGCACCTATAACCTGCTGTAACTTTGTGGTGTACAAAATAAAACTATGAAGCCATGACTACTTTAGAACAACTCTCGCAAACCACCGGCAACCTGCAGCAAACCGTAACAAACGAGTTTGCGGCACTGGACCTTGCTGCCCTGAACTATAAACCAACCCCTGAAAGCTGGAGCATACTGGAGTGCCTGGAGCACCTGAACCGTTACAGCCGCTACTATAACCCTGCCCTCTCCAACGCTATTGCAGCTAACTCCGACGGTAACTATGTACCAAGTATAACCTATAGCTGGCTCGGCAAAAAATCATTGGACATGGTGCGCCCGCAGAACGGCAAAAAGCACAAAACGGTAAAGCACATGAACCCTGCTAACAGTGCGTTAGGCCCGGCAACTATAGAGGAGTTCCTGAAGCATCAGCAGGATTTACAGCAATTGCTGCAAGTTGCTAAAAGCGCCAACCTGAATAAAAAAGCCATACCTGTAGAGTTCTTCAAACTGCTGAAAATGCGCATCGGCGAAACGCTGGAATTTGTAGTTATTCACCAGGAACGCCATGTGCAACAAGCTTTGAGAGTAAAGCAGGAACTAAGCGCTAAAGCGGCTGCTTAATTGTTAATTGCTGATTGTTAGTTATTGTTTATCTCCTTGAGTGGTCATCCCCTTACCCCCTTCAAAGGGGGACTTTTTTTTGTCATCCTGTAAGGATCTTGTGAGTAAATAGTGAAGGCTTAACCTCCCTTGAACCAAGTTTCCCCGAGACAAGCTCGGGATCTATGACTTAACAGAATGACAATTTAGTTTGAGCGAATTCACATCACGAGATAAAGTCCCCCTTGGAAGGGGGCAGGGGGATGAAATCGTTGCAAGAGAAAAATCAACAATTATCAACCACCAACTATAACCTCTTCCTTCTCGCCGGTATTCAGGTCTATTTTAAAAAGCTGGTGGCTGTTGGTGCTGGTTACCCATAGTTGCCCGTTCAGGAAAGTAAGGTCGTTTGGCTCGTGCAGGCCTTCGGTTAAGGTACGGACGCGCTTGCGGCTGGTGTCGATCACTTTTACTTTCCCGTTGTAGGTATCGGCTATGTAAATATCATGGTCAATGCGGGTCAGGCCTACGCAATGTTGCAGCAGCGCTTCCTCCAAGTCGCCGTCTTCATCACCAAAATCAAATAAACCGTGGCCAACTATAGTGCGCACCTGCCCGGTGTCGAGGTTTATAGTCCGTATGGCGCTGGCTTCGGCATCGGCTACAAACAACATATGGTCGTGGCGGGTGAGGCCACTGGGCTGGTTAAAAGATGCTTCCAGTAAAGGGCCGTCGGCAAGTGCTTCGCGGCCGGTGCCTGCAAAGCGTAACACTTTTTCGTTACCAAGGTGCATGCGTAATATCTGGTGGTTGCCGGCGCTGGCAATGTACAGGTGGTTATCGAAAACAAGCAGGTCCCAGGGACTGTTCGGGTTTACGGGTTCTCCCAGCTTATCATCATGGAAATAATATTCCAGCTCACCGGTACCAGCTATAGTTGTAACTGTTTTCGTTTCGAGGTTGGCTTTGCGGATGGCGTTATTTTTAGAGTCAGCGATGTAAAGTGTGTTGTTACAAAGTGCCAGGCCATGCGGTTCGTAAAAAGCAGCCTCGGTATAGTTGCCATCAGTAAAACCCTGTTTGCCGCTGCCTATAGTTTCCAGTATCTGCCCCTGCTGGTTTAGTTTCAGGATGCGGTTATGCCCGCTGTCGGCTAAGTAAATATTGCCTTCCTTGTCGTGTATCAGCTTGGAGGGGAAGTATAAGGCCGAACTTACAGGTTGCTCCACGTGGAAACGCACCGGTTCATAATTCAGCTCATTTTTAAACTCGGCCTTCATGCGCAGCAAATAAGGCTGCACTTTGTCATACACACCTTCGCCGGCATGCTGGCCCACTACTTTACCTTTCGGGTCTATCAGAACTATAGTTGGCCACGCCTTTATACCATACTGGTCCCAAAGTTTAAAGTCAGCATCGTTTACCACCGCATGCGTGATCCCGAACTTTCGTATAGCCTGTCTTATAGTTTCGTTTCGTTTTTCAGCATCAAATTTGGCCGAGTGCACACCAATTACCACCAGCACATCCGCAAATTCTTCTTCCAGCCGCTTAAGGTCGGGCACAATATGCTGACAATTAATGCAGCCAAAAGTCCAGAAATCCAGCAGTACGATCTTGCCGCGCAGGTCTTTAATGGTCCATTCGCGGTCAGTGTTCAACCAACCGTGTTTTGTGTATAGTTCCGGTGCATTTACGCGGCCTGTCAGCATGGTCTTAAGTTTGTGGTTGATGGGTTTATAGTTACCGGGTTATAAGGGTAAAGGTTTGTCTGAATCAGGATTTATAGGATTAGAGGATTAACAGGATGGAAGACCTATCCGCTCTTTCGGATTTGTAATCCGGAAGTATGTTATTATCAGGATTTGTAATCCGGTTTTATACCTTGCCAGCTGTTGAACTGAGGTTAAAAGTCGGATTGCAAATCCTCATAGTAGGGGCTTCGGGATTACAAATCCCGAAGAGCAACGGCCATTTTATACTTGTGTCCTAATCTTAGCCCCTAAAAACAGGGGAGGGAGCTTATTAGAAACTCCCTTCTTAGACAAGTCACAGATCCCCAACTTGATTTGGGAGAGTGGCAGGGTGGTTGGACCACGCCAACTATAATACTAGAACCTAAATGATAGCAATAGACGAATCCTGTTTTTAGGGGAGGGCCGGGGTGGGGTAACTAATTTTATTGTAAATTTGTGTAAACAGTGGCAACTATGGCAGAAACCTATGCTTCAGATTTCGGAACGATCCTGCTTTTTTTGGTAGGCGGTGCCATATTTGTGGTTATTGGCCTGTTTACGGCTAAACTTATTCGCCCAAGCCGGCCAAATGCCGAAAAGCTCACAACCTACGAATCAGGTGAAGAACCTATTGGCAACTCATGGGTGCAGTTTAACCCCCGTTTTTACGTGGTAGCGCTTATCTTCATTATTTTCGATGTGGAACTGGCTTTCCTGTTTCCGTGGGCAACGGTGTTTGGGCGCCGTGATCTGATTGAAGCGACTGATGGCGTGTGGGGTTGGTTCTCGCTTATCGAAATGTTTATTTTTATCGGTATCCTGGTTTTAGGCTTGGCTTATGCCTGGGCAAAAGGCCACCTCGACTGGATAAAGCCTGCCCCGGTTATACCTAAAAGCCGCTCTAAAATACCAACGGATGTATACCAGCGCGTAAACGAACGAAAGTATAGCCCAGGCAAAACTCCTGACAAAGGATAGTTTGACAAAGGACAAAAGAAGAATTAGTCATTACTCACTAATCATTACTAATTACCTTGGATAAAACCGGAGAAGGCGGCATTGTAATTACTAAGCTGGACGACCTGCTGAACTGGGCGCGACTAACCTCGCTGTTCCCGATGGGTTTTGGCCTGGCTTGCTGCGCTATCGAAATGATGGGTGCTTATGCGTCGGGCTACGACCTGGACCGTTTCGGCATTATTCCGCGTGCTTCTCCGAGGCAGTCTGATGTGATGATAGTGGCTGGTACGGTTACGTTTAAAATGGCTGACCGCGTACGACGCTTGTATGAGCAGATGCCGGAGCCGCGTTATGTGATATCCATGGGTAGTTGCTCTAATTGTGGCGGCCCCTACTGGGAGCACGGTTACCATGTAGTAAAAGGCGTTGACAGAATCATTCCTGTGGATGTATATGTCCCCGGCTGCCCTCCGCGCCCCGAAGCCCTGATCGGCGGTTTCCTGAAACTACAGGAGATCATCCGCCAGGAAACCATACGCGCACCAAGGGCTGTGCAGCAGATCATGGCAAAACGTAACCAGCAAGTATAAGCATTCAAAATTAAGACAACGTGCAGTTCGGAGAGCTAAGAGATTTTATAGTTGCAAAGTTTGGCGCTGAGGCTATAATTGCCGAGAAGGCCGATAGCCTGCAACCTTACCTGGTGCTGCAAACCGAGCGTCTCGCCGACGTATGCCTGGAACTACACGATAACGAACAAACCTACTTCGATTTTCTTTCCTGCCTGACTGGAATAGATAATGGTCCCGAAGCCGGAACTATGGAAGTGGCTTACAACCTATACTCTATTCCGTACGATCATCACCTGATGCTGAAAGTGCAGGTACCGCGTAATTCTGAAAACGAAGCTATACATGCCGTACCAACTGTAAGCCACATCTGGCGCACCGCCGACTGGCAGGAGCGTGAAGTCTTTGACCTCTTGGGTATTTACTTTACTAATCACCCGGACATGCGCCGCATCCTTTGCGCCGCCGACTGGGAAGGCCACCCGCTCCGCAAAGACTACAAAATACAGGACTACTACCACGGCATTAAAGTACCCTACGACGACCACAACGAAAACAGCGGTTTCCGGGGCGAACCTGTGAAGCTCACCAATCACCCTCACGAGCAATTTCCTGATATGCGGGAGAAGCCGGAGTAGGTAGTAAGGTAACTACAAATGCACTATTGAAATTGAGTGCGACGTTTGCCACTCCTGTAAAGTAAGAACCCTACGGCCAGGTAAACTATAACTGCCACGGCGATCGGCGCTTCTTCCTGTGCATAACTGATACTACTGTTCTTAAATAACGGGCTGGTTAACATACCAAACAGCAGAAACGAGCCAAAAACCAGGGCTGGGGAAAGTATAATAGCAAGAACCCGAAGCAAAACGCCACGATTTATAGTCAGGTAATACCCTATACCTGTAGACCCTACCAAAAGCAGCACCATACCTATTTTCATGAGCAGTGCCGCGGCTCCCGTAGTTATGATCTCGCCATTCGTGGAGATAATAACGGCTAGCTTTATAGCCCAGGCTACAGCACCACCTATCAGGAGCAGACCTGCTACCTGTACCCATCTTGAAAAAAGTAGTTTCAATTGCATAAAAGTTGGTTGTGTTAAAATGGATTACGAAGCAGTTGGTAAGTATAACTATAGCTAACAGCTTTTTGCTGGCGCGAGCTTGTAGCTCGTGTTTTAACTATAATTTAAAGCAAAAAGTACGAGCTATAAGCTCACACTAGCGCGGGCTACCGATTATATTTTGATAGCCTTTTTTGTACTTGGTTATTCGTTACTGCACGTTCTTAAAGAAGGTCGGCGAGTTGCCATAAAGCGGCGTGCTGCCATTCCATTTCTCGATAAACTGCTGCTGAATCAGCAATGGGGTAAGTGTACGCTGTCGTAGTTCGTTGGCTTTTGCTTCGGCTTCAGCTTCTACTATCTTTTTACGGGCTTGCGCTTCGGCTACTTTTAGCTCGTTCTCTACCTGCATGGCCTGCTGCACGGCTTTGTTCTTCAGGTTTACGGCCTGCACAATTACATCCGGGTACTGTAAGCCACTGGTCATCTGCTCCAGGTCAAACCCTTCTTTACTTAAAGCATCTCCAAGCGCTATCTGCACCTTATCTTCAAAACTTTGGCGGTTAGAGATGATGCTGTCGGTGCTATACTTGTTAAACTGAATGCGGAAAGCGTCGCGGGTATAGTTGTAAAGCGTCGTTTCGGTTATCAGGCCTATCTCTTTGCGGTACTTACTGAAAATACGCGGACTCTCACCTGGCATTACCCTGAAAGAAATAGTAGGATCTACAGTAAATACCGAACCGTCTTTGGCATTTACTGTAAAGGGAGCATAATCCACTGTCTGCACAAACGTCGGGAACTGGTATACTTCTTCGGTAAACGGGTTATACCATACACGCCCTGTTACAAGGCTCACGTCCTGCACGCCTTTGTCGGTGCCATATAGTTTCACCAGTATACCTTCGTGGCCGGCATCAATGCGGGTGCACGAGGTCATGGCGGTAACAGAAAATACAAGTATAAGCACGGCTGCAATAGCCCAGGTAATAATTTGGCGGTTCATTAAGATTTAAATTTGGAAAGGGTAAAACGGATAACTATAAAATTAACAACTATAAGTATAGCCAGCAGCACCAACCCAAGTACAACCGACGTATCAGAAGGCTTCCGGATCAGACCTACCACTTCGGTATAAGCAAAAATATCGGCTATAAGCAGCAGACCGAGTATAAGCAGGTATTGAAACTTCATAAGCATTGAAATTTTAAGCAATAGAGGTAAACTTGGCTAGTTTTTGTACTACTGTAATCTATAGCCTAGAACTACTGAAAAGGAATTACTCATGGTTGTTTTCCATTTCTTATTTTCAAGCATCATTTTATTAAGATGATAATTGGCCTCAATGCTGTATTTGTTTTTATACTTATATCCTACACTTCCAATAATGCTTGGCAAGAGATTGATACTTGTTTGATCAAACACGGGCTTCTTAATGTAATTCTCAGACTTAAAAGCACCTGATTTATCTATAACATAGTTAAATGCTGCAGCACCGCTCATAAACACCTTTGAATTATCATTTAAGAAATAATGGTATTTTACACCAAAAGGGAACATTATATGAGAATAATTTACCTCTAAGGTGCCAGGATCTGAGCCTACTAAAAATGAATATTTGCTGACTTGCGTGCGATATATAAAATCGTTCTTACTTTTATAGTATTGGTATGTAGGCTCCAGAAATAATGACCATCTTCTATGATTAGCAGGTAAAACATATTCAATCTCAATACCTAATTGTGGCACTATTTGCCGATCAAATTGAGTAGTGTAGGTCTCCATTTTATATTCCTCAGAGGCACTATTACTGCCCGAGGATTTTCTTAAAAGTACCTTCTGGTTCATTTGCAGCGCTGCCGAAGCTACGCCCGCTTTTACAAAATAATTGAACTCTCCTTTTGCTTTTCTTCTGGTGTAATCTGTATAGGCGCCTCCAACGCATTCATTGTGTTTTACAAATACCTTAACCAGTGCTTTTTCAATATACCTAACCCTGTCAAACTGGTCCATAGTAAAAGTTGAGCATTTTAGACTAGTCCACAACTGTTGTTTGTAGGCATTATTCTCTCTTATTTCAATTTCATTTACAATGTAATCCTTTTGCACAAGCTGCTGAATATCAGAATCTTCCATTTTATAGAAAAAGCGCTGCAAACCTCCCCATGCGTAGTAAGTATACAGGCTGGCATTACCCTCTACTGCTAATCTTAACATAAGCGTTTCTTCCTTAAACTCAGGCTCCCGGTTATGGCTCAGGTATTTTGGGTTACTTTCAGAACGGTCTATGTTTACTGTAAACCGCTTGTACTTATGCACTGAATTCAGTATCTCGAATTCCTGTATAGAATCTATAGTTGCGATTTGAGACAGAGCGTTTTCAGAAAGTTTGTATACGATCTGGGTGGGGTTATTTTTCTTGTCAGCATTCTTGATAAAGCACTCAACCCTATTGCCATCATTATCTATAAAATAGCCAGGCTCAAATTCTGCTTGTGCAAATGCTGTAAAACCCAAAAGGATAAGAAAGAATGTAAGTAAAAGTTTGTTCATAACTAAAAAGGGTAGAAAAGTTTAGTTCTATATCAATTGATCACCGGTAAAGCTTCATTGTGTATATCAAAGATACAATATATCGCCAACATTATATTTACTCCATCCTACTTATTAGCGCTTAAAGGCAAAACTTTTACCCATTGTTACAGGCAATTATAAACTGCTGCATTTCTCAAGCCTTTTTCCGAACTTTGGCAATCATTAATCATTTCGCACTTGAGCCAGTCAACTATCTACAAAGAATACCTGCTGCAGTCGGAGCCGAACAAGTTCAGCCTGGATGGCCTGAAGGCGGGCGAGATGATCGTGAACATGGGGCCTCAGCACCCGAGCACGCACGGGGTTTTGCGCCTTGAGGTGATAACCGATGGCGAAGTGATACAGGAAGTGGCGCCGCACATTGGCTACCTGCACCGCTGTTTCGAGAAGCACGCCGAACACATGGCCTATAACCAGACCATCCCTTACGTAGACCGCATGGACTACCTGGCAGCCATGAACTCGGAGCATGTGTGGTGCATGGGCGTTGAGAAACTGATGGGCATTACCGACCAGATCCCGAAACGGGTAGAGTACATCCGGGTGCTGGTAGCCGAGCTCAACCGCCTTGCTTCACACTTTGTAGCTGTTGGTACTTACGCCATCGATATCGGGGCTTTTACGCCGTTCCTGTGGCTGCTCCGCGACCGCGAGCATATTCAGCGCTTGCTGGAGTGGGTTTCGGGGGCACGTATGCTCTACAACTATATCTGGGTGGGAGGCCTATACTACGACCTGCCTATTGGGTTTGAGGAGCGCTGCCGCGAATTTATAAACTACCTGTTG
The DNA here is from genome assembly GCF_040278685.1 of Pontibacter populi. Classification (NCBI taxonomy): domain Bacteria; kingdom Pseudomonadati; phylum Bacteroidota; class Cytophagia; order Cytophagales; family Hymenobacteraceae; genus Pontibacter; species Pontibacter populi. Next base: position 64,820 of record NZ_JBEOKT010000013.1, on the reverse strand, counting down.
CCCAAGCTGGATGAGCTCGACACGATACTTTTAGAGAACAAGATCTTTATAGACCGTACGGCCAATGTAGGCGTGTTGCCTTTGGATGTGGCGATAAACTATGGCTGCTCCGGCCCGATGCTGCGCGGCTCCGGCCTAAAGTATGACCTGCGTCGTGTAGATGGCTATAGTGTATATCCTGAGCTGGAATTTGATGTACCCATTGGTACAGGCATGGTGGGCACTACCGGCGATTGCTGGGACCGAAACTATGTACGTGCTTTAGAATGCAGAGAATCTGCCAAGATTATACTTCAGTGCCTTGACAGGTTAACCGGCGACTATAAACGAACCCCTGATTTTGACCCGCAAGCGGCCTGCCCTAAAAAGCTGCGCATGGTGGGCTCACAGGAACTATACTTCCGTGGCGAAACACCGCGTGGCGAGCTGGGATACTTTTTTAGAACCACCGATAAGAGCGACGTACCTTTCCGTTGCCATGGCCGTGCGCCAAGCTTCGTAAACCTGTCTGTGCTGCCCGAAATTAGCCGGGGCTGCATGGTTGCCGACCTTATTGCTATAATTGGCTCTATAGATATTGTACTGGGAGAAGTGGATCGGTAAGCTCACCTCTAACCTCAACTATAAAAAAACCAACCCTTTGCGGGCACGATTTCAGAACTTATAAAGTTTTAGTAAAAATAAACTCACACAAAACATTTCATACTTTGAAGCTAACTAAGTTAATAGCGGTACACTTGCTTTGGCTGAGTGTACTAGCAAGCCCGGTTGCGGCACAAGTGCAACAGGAAACTATAGTACGGGTCCAGCCCACTGCTATTGCGGTTGATTCTGTTAAGATAATCCCGGTAGACTCGGTGGTGGCTATGCCGGCCGATACAGTTTATCCGGGGCAGAAAAAGCCTTTCACTGAGTCGCAGTTAAAAGAGGGCAGCAACAGGCGCTACCTTACAAGAGCAGTACTTCCAGCAGCAGCACTTATCGGGGCAGGCATCTATACTATACAGGGCAATGGCTTTTTCAGTAGTCACGATGCCCGCGATGCCCGCCACGAAAGCTTCCCGAATTTCAGCACTAAGGTAGACGATTACCTGTTCTTTTTGCCGGTAGCTTACATGTATGGTTTCAACGCCTTTTCTTCACAGAACCGCCACGACATCCGCCGCCAGACAGGCTTGCTGCTAGCTTCGGGTGTAGTTACCTCAGCCTTGGTATGGCCAACAAAAAAGCTTACAAACATTGACAGGCCTAACGGTGACAGCCATGCTTTCCCGTCGGGGCATACAGCTTATGCTTTTACCATTGCCACTATAGTTGATAAAGAATTTCGGCATAAGAGCCCCTGGATAAGTGTGGGTAGCTATACTATAGCTGGTGCCACCGGCGTGCTGCGCGTGATGAACAACGAACACTGGATGGCCGATGTGCTGGCTGGTGCTGGCGTAGGTATTTTATCGGTAAACACCGTATACTGGCTCCACGACAAGATATTTAAAGACAAAGGCCTGAACAATCCTGTAATTGCGCCGACAGTGCTGCCAAACGGCAAACCCGGTATGGGTATGTCACTCACGTTTTAATTGCTTGCACAGGTAAATCATCCCCTTTGCTGGTGCGAGCTTGTAGCTCGTACCTTACCTTTCTGCCAAATTAAGGTACGAGCTACAAGCTCGCACCAGCCCAGTTATAATTAACAAACAAAGGCGTTTTTTCCGTAGCAGGAAGAAGCGCCTTTTGCTTTATCTTTACTGCATGCCACAACTTCGTCTGCTACTTCTATTTTTACTTTGCCTTGTAACTATACCAACTATAGCGCAGGTACGCAACGTGTATGGCACCGTGCGCGATGCCGAAACCAAAGAGCGGCTACCTTTTGTAAGCATTGCTGCCAACAATGGCGAAACCGGCACCACCACCAACCTGGAAGGGCAGTTCAGGCTGCAGCATCATAAACCCATTACCAGCCTGCGCTTTAGTTATGTAGGCTACACACCCCAGTTTATTCAGCCCGACTCTACAGGCAGGATTGATGTGTATCTGCAGCCATCGGCAGCGCAATTACAGGAAGTTATAGTGAGGGCAGGCCAGAACCCGGCACACCGCATTATAGAACTGGCCACCCAAAACCGCGAACGCAACCGCACCGAAAATATAACAGCTTATACTTACCGCACTTACAACAAATTCGTACTCACCGCCACCGACCCACGCAACATCAACTTCAGCGACACCACGCTAACTATAGATCCAAAAGACTCGGCATACTATAAAATGAGCAGGCTCCTGGAAAATCAGCACCTGTTTGTAATGGAGAGCGTTACAAATTTCGCCTACCTTAAACCCAACCGCACCAACGAAACCATAGTTGCCACGCGCGTATCGGGGTTGCAGCAGCCTAGCTTTGGTATAGTTGCCGCCGAAGCCCGCGACTTCTCTGTTTACGCTGATATGCCCATATTTTTCGGGAAGAACTACCTGAGTCCGCTGAGCCCGGGAAGTACGCGCAAATACGATTTCATACTACAGGAAACCGTAGTTTCGGGCCAGGATTCTGTTTTTATCATTTCGTTTGCCCCGCTCAAAGGCAAGAATTTTAACGGACTGAAGGGATTGCTGTACATTAACTCCGATGGGTGGGCAGTGCAGAACGTGATAGCCGAATCAGCCAGCGACGACAAACGCGGCATAAAGCTACAGCAGCAGTTCAGTAAAGTGCAGGGCCGCTGGTTCCCCACAGAGCTCGACGTAGAGATAACCATTCCGCAGATAGAGCTCAAAGGTCACCAGCCTTACGGCCGCATCCGCACATATATCTCCAACATTAACTTAAGCCCCGATCTGAAGAAAAGCGACTTCAGTATTATTGCCCTGCAGCAAACATCCGATGCTAACAAGCAACCCGAAAGCCTGCTACAGCAATACCGCCCCGACACGCTGGACAGTTTTGAGCAGCGCACCTACACCGTTATGGACAGCACCGGCAAAGCCCAGAAACTGGATCGTACCATCCGGGTAATGGAGTACCTGCTTACCAAACAGCTGCCCATCGGCCCCATCAGTTTAGACCTGAATCGCCTGTTTCATGTCAGCACGTTTGAAGGCCTGCGTTTAGGCCTCGGCGCCCACACCAACGACCGGCTCCTGGACTGGTTTAGCATTGGCGGTTACTGGGGCTATGGTTTTAAAGATAAAGAACAGAAATACGGCGCCGATGCAACTATAACCCTGCACAAACCAAGCAACTTAAAACTACAAGCCGCTTTCTGGGAAGATGTGCTGGAGCCCGGTGGACGCAGACTTCCGTTCCGGCAAACAACTTTGCTATCAGACCTGCGCCAACCGCTTTTACCTATGCTGGATTACGCTACCCATAAACATCTAAACCTGAGCGGCCGGGTAGGCAGGTATCTGCAACTAAACACACAACTGCAACACGAAGAGCGCCGGCCAACATTATACTTTACCAACGATCAGCCGCAAGCAACTTATAGTATCACCGAAGCCTCGGCTGGGTTGCGTTTTGCTTACGGCGAGCAACTCATGCAGCTCTTTAACCAGACCACCGCTATGCCCGGTAAATATCCTGTGTTATGGTTGCAATACACGCGCGGTTTAGATAATGTGATGGACGGAGACTATAGTTACAACAAATACGACCTGCGCCTGGAGGCCGGTTTTCAGCACCGCACATTCGGTAAGACCAACGCCACGCTGGCAGCTGGTTTGGTTAACGGCAACGTACCGTTTGTGAACCTCTACAACGGTTACGGCAGCTACTCCGACAATTACGAACTGTATGCCGGCGAAGGCTTTGAAACCATGGCTCCGTACGAGTTCTTCTCTGACCGATATACTGCTTTGTTTTTGCAGCAGGACCTGGGCAAGCGCCTTTTACGCACCAAATTCTTTAAACCTGATGTTGTTTTGGTCACAAATGTAGGCTACGGCAATGTCGAACAGCCACTCCCTTACTTTATAGTTCCGCAGGTAAAGACCATGAGTAAAGGCTTTTTTGAATCCGGGGTGATGCTGAATAATATCATCAGCTCAGCTTTATCCGGAATTGGTGTTGGCGCTTTTTACCGCTACGGCGCTTATAGTTTGCCAAAGCGAAAAGATAACCTGAAGTTTAAAATGACCGCTACCATTGCGTTTTAAAAGAAGAGCCCCATAACAGCCTTATTAGTTACTGGCTGATATGGGGCTCTTAAATGCTTTTAATACAGATTAGTTCAGCACTTTTTCCTTTTCAGTTTCTGTAACATATACCTCCTCTTCTTTCTTTCTGCCTTTCAGAAAACGGAATAAGGCACCACCTCCACTCACAAGAACTACTGCAATAATCTTCCAGAATTTAAGCAGAAGCGCAAAAAATCCAACCTTTGTAAGTAACTTTCCCGCTACTAAACTTCCTATCGTCCAGGCTGCTACATCATCCACATCCGGGTCAAAGTCAAAATAACTATGGCCCTGCTCAAACGACACGCTATTTAAAACCAGTGGTATATTCTGCCTTACTTCAGGCAGGCTGTTCATACCGGCAATGGCATTCAGCATTAAAACCCCTTTACGACCAAGCAAACGCACATTATAGTTCAGCGTATTTGTTTCTGCACCACCAAAGTTCAGTTCTTTAGCCCAGTGCAGTGTCTTCTTTTCGTTATCGTAAAATGGCTTTGCTGCCCAACCTATAAGTTCTATCTCTTCGTACCCGTTAGCAACTCTTTCTTTATTTCCTTCTGCCATGTCTTTCTTCATCGTGGCAAGCAGTTCGGTATAGTCTATTTCCGCGGCGTCATCGTCCTTCACATAGCCCATTTCCTCAAACTCAATGTCAAATACCCAGGTATCATCATTTAGTACGCCTTTATTTTCCGGTACCAGCATACCCAGCGATGTCCCTGATGCCGGATTACCCCATAGCTCTGTCAGCACGTACTCTGCTTGCGTTGCATCCAGGTATTTAAAACCTTTTGGCACCTTTAATTTGGCCATGCCTTCCCCTAACGAGATTTCGCCGTACTGATAGTTTAAAGACTTCTCTATCTCTGCGATTTGAAGACTTAAGGAGTCCGTTTGTGCATAAGAGGTGAACCCAATAAAGAGCGAGAATAATAAAATGTAAAACTGTTTCATGTTATATGTAATTAAGTTGTTTTCAATTAATTTGATGAAGAAGAAATGAAGAAACGTAGCAGGATAAGTCTGTAGCTCTGGCAACATCTAAATACTTAACAAAGTAAATAAAACAGTTTAAAATATAAATACACCCTGTGTTTTTATCTAAACTTTAATTCATTGTTCCACATGAAAATACTTTCTGCTACCCAGACACGCGAAGCCGATGCCGCCACTTTGCAATATGAAGAGATTGACTCGCTGGAGCTGATGGAACGGGCCGCTAAAGCCTTTGCAGGCTGGTTTGAGAATAAGTTTATGCCGCAGGAGCCAGTTTATATTTTTTGTGGCCCCGGTAACAACGGCGGCGACGGACTGGTAGTGGCAAGGCTGCTGCATCAAAAGCGGTATCATGTTAAAGTATTTATAGTTGGCGACTCTGAAACTGCTTCACCCGACCACAAGGTAAACCTGCAACGCCTCCCCGAAACTATAGTCCCGCAAATTATAAACGCTGCTACCGACCTGCCGCCTCTGCATAAAAGCCATAGCATAATAGATGCGCTATTTGGCACCGGACTGAACAGACCTGTAACCGGTTTGTTTGCTGAACTTATAGATCACCTGAATAATAGTAGCGCCTGCATCACAGCTATAGATATGCCTTCCGGGCTTTACACCGATGCTCAAACGCCAGATGATGGCGCTATCGTAAAGGCAAACTATACGGTAAGTTTTGAGCTGCCGAAGCTGGCCTTTTTCCTGCCGCAGCACGAGCAGTTTGTAGGCGAGTGGCATGTGGTTCCTATTGGTTTAAGTCCGGCATTTATAGCTGATGTAACTACGGAGCATTATTTCACAACTATAAATGATATAAGCAAGCTAATTAAGCCTCGCAAAAAATTCTCGCATAAAGGTTTGTATGGGCATGCATTGTTGCTGTGTGGCGGCTACGGTAAAATGGGAGCTGCGGTGCTGGCAGCAAGAGCTTGTTTACGAAGTGGTGTAGGACTTCTAACCATGCATGTGCCCTCATCCGGCTATCCTATACTTCAGACAGCTGTGCCTGAAGCCATGACGCTGACAGATAATAACCGCAAGCATATTTCAGGACTGCCAGAAGACGTTGAGAAGTTTAGCGTGGTTGGTTTAGGCCCCGGCATAGGCACCGAAAAAATAACCAAAACTGCCATAGGCCAACTGCTGGCAACCAGCGAATTACCTTTGGTGATAGATGCCGATGCCATTAACATTATAGCCAGCAGCGAAAAACTGAAAGCGCAGCTACCTAAAAACAAAGTCATCTTTACCCCTCACCCTAAAGAGTTTGAACGGCTTGTTGGCAAATCAAAAAACGATTACGACCGGCTGCAGGATATGAAGGAATTTTGCCGGGTCTATAGTTGCTACATTTGCCTGAAAGGTTCACATACGGCTATCTGCACCCCCGAAGGCAAACTATACTTTAACACCACTGGCAATGCAGGCATGGCCACCGGCGGCACCGGCGACGTATTGACCGGTGTAATGACAGCTTTGGTAGCGCAGGGCTATAGTTTAGAAGAAGCAGCTATAGTTGGTGTTTATGTACATGGGCTCGCCGGAGATCTTGCTTTACAGAAAGTGGGAGACATCGCCATGATAGCATCTGACCTGACAGATCATCTGCCGCAGGCTTTCATGGCACTGGTTACCGCTTAAACTTTTATAAAGTACACCAGCGCTGCATGCAGCAACATGGCACCATCAGCCAGCAGCAAAAAGTAAACACGAGGTTTCAGTTCCGACGAGAACCATACAACTATAGCAGCCACCACAGCAGCTATAAGTAAAGCCATTTCGGTGCTTCCGGTCTCGGTAACTATCACTATAAAACTATAGATCAGCAGTAGACACAGCGAGAGTAATTTTGTATAGTTCACACCGATCAGGCCGGGTACAGTAAGGGTATTGGTATGGCGGTCGTAGGTATAATCCCGTATATCGAAAAGCAGCGCCAGGGCCAGTATGAACAGAAAACGTCGCAAAAATAACTCCATGGCCTGTGAGTCCAGCACATACACACCGGCATCCATCAACGGAAACAAACCCGTAACCATGGCCCACACATAGGCTATCAGGAAGACTTTAAGAAGTGGCACACGCCTAAGCGGCTTCACCTGTTTATTCCCGATCATGACCGGAATAGTATACCCGATGGATATGATGGCCAGGTGCAGCACAAACCAAATATTTAGTCTCAGGCCAAAATAAAAGTAAACTATAGTTGCTAACACAATGCTAGCTAAACCAACTATAGCCATTGGCTTCTGGTGTCTGTACCACCACGAGTCCGGGTCATGTTTAACCTGCTTTCGCAACACCACGCTTTGTATGCTACTCAGGTTATAGGTAAAAAGCGTAGCCAGGAAAACAAATAAAGCCATAGGCACAGATACCGGCAGTTCGGCCAAAAGGTAAGTTTCTATAGTTAGCCCAAATGCACAGACCGAAATGAACACACTGCTATAAAGTATACTTTTCAGTACACTTGCCAGAAAATTGTAAACGGGGTTTCCGCTATAATCCAGGTTCGTTTCGGAGTCGCTTCGCTTCATCTATCACTGCAAGTTCTAAACAATTAGGCTTTTATCAAACCAACTATAGTTACAAACAAAAAAGCCTGACACAGGAAATCCTACGCCAGGCTAAAACAGGAAGGTAAATTCTTACAGTACGTTCTGCTTCTCTTCAGTAAACGTAGCGTTGTACAGCTCTATGCTCTGCTGAATGATTTCGTAAGCTGCTTCGCGGCCAAGAAACTGCTCTACAATTACTTCTTTCATTTCCAGCTTCTTATAGTCTTCGAAGAAACGGCGCACTTCCAATAAAGTATGAGGTGGCAGTTCAGAGATATCGTTAATGTGGCGAACCGACATATCGTTATTTGCAACAGCTATGATCTTGTCATCTTCTTCGTTGTTATCGATCATCTGCATTACCCCGATCACTTTCGCATCTATCAGGCACATTGGCTGCACATCTACAGAGCAGATCACCAGGATATCCAACGGATCTTTGTCATCGCAGTAAGTCTTAGGTATAAAGCCATAGTTGGCCGGGTAATGTATCGACGAGAAAAGTACACGATCCAGTTTCAGCATTCCGCTCTCTTTGTCCAACTCGTACTTCGCCTTCGACCCCTTTGGTATTTCAATGATGGCAGTTACCACACCAGGTGCTTCTTCTCCGTAGCTTACGCTATGCCATGGATTGTTTTTGTCTAAATTATTCATAAATGTTAATGTACTTGTAGCACTCCCTTTGAGCGCTGTTATTTCATATATTCTTGTAATGCTTTTCCTATGCTGCCAGTTGGCTCCTGTATGTTAAGCCAGGTAGCTATAGTTGGCGCTATATCTGATACTTCTGTTGTTGTGGCACTTTCACCCGGTTTTACTTTCCAGCCATACCATAAGAGCGGTACGTGTGTATCGTGCGTTGAGTAAGAGCCGTGTGCAGTGCCTTTCGGCCCGTGTTTCTGCCAGTTTGGTTCCAGTTGCACCATTACATCTCCCGACCGTCGGGCATTATACCCATTCTCAACCAGTCGCATCTGCCCATGGTTCCAACTGGTACGTAGCAGAGCGTCAGCGGTTATCGTTCTGGCTACACCTTCCAGCGTCATTATGTATTGTGCAACATCTTGCTGCACCTCTGTTAGGTTAAGCTTTTTATCTTTTATCAGTTTATGGTTCAGGTATACTTGCTGATTGGTGTATTTCTCCAACCATTTGCCTTCGCCATAGTTGCGTGCCAGGTATGTTTTCACCGAATCGCCAACGGTATAATAACCAATCGCCCCAGCCGTTACCCGTTCTCCAATCATATACGCTGGCACGTTAGCAACACCATGATCTGCCGTTAAAAATACCAGCAGGTTCTCTTTCCCAACTGTACTCTCCAACTCTTTCAGCAACTCTGCAATCTCACGGTCCAGTCGGATGTAGGTATCTTCCGCTTCAATAGAATTTGGTCCGAAATCATGACCAATGTAATCTGTTGACGAGAAGCTTATCGACAGAAAATCTGTACTCTCGCCTTTACCTAATTGTTCAGCATGCAGGGCTTTTATTGCAATATCTTTTGTTAACGTATTTCCAAAAGGCGTAGTGCGGATCAGTTCGTAATCTTTCCCTCTCAGCGTTGCTAGTTCATAAGGAAAAACCGGCTTTAGCTTACCCGGCAAACCTTCTTCGTAAGCCATATCGTCCGTTGTACTATTAATATACTGTTCTATTGGTAAAAGCGTGTTCCAGGTCTGGCTCAGGTACTTATCTGCCAGTTTTTGCCCGTTAAACTCATTTACCCACGCAGGCAACTCATCTCGGTAAAACGTACTCGTTATAAAATTCCCCGACTGAGAATCGAACCAGTAAGCACCATCGGCCATGTAACCACCCGGAATAACTGCTCCCCGGTCTTTCAATGCAACCGCTATCACTTTCGATCTTTTATTGGTAGCTAGTTTCAGCTGATCGGTTATAGTTGTTGAAAGCAGGTTTTTAGGTGACATTTCGCCGGCTTTAGAAGTACTGCCTACCGTTTTCACCGTTTTGTCTTCCACGCAATACATGGTCTTGCCCGTTTCCCGGTTAAACCAGCTATTCGCAATTATACCATTTACTGCTGGTACTGTACCTGTATAGATGCTCGCATGCCCGGGCGCCGTATAAGTTGGCACATAACTATAGTTCGTATTCTTAAAATTGAAGCCTTGCTGCACCAGTTTCTTTATGCCATCGTTGCCATACTTATCCCAGTAACGATACAAAAAGTCATAACGCATCTGGTCCACAACTATACCTACTACCAGTTTGGGGCGGTCTATCGTTACAGCATTATCTTTCTGACTGATGGTACCTGATTGAGTTGCACATGCGCTAAGCAGCAACATCAATACAAGTACAACTTTGGAGCTTATAGTTCTCATGTATCCCTTCTGTGATTGCGTTAAAGTTACAACACACATTCTGGTTTTCAGCCTGCTATAGCTGCTAAAGTTTAACTCTTAACAGTTATTTAACCTGGCTGATACTGGTACAAAATAACAGCGCCCACCTTAGAGATGGGCGCTGCTTTATCGGTATTTCTTTCTTCGTTATTTTGAAGCAAGGGCCTCGGCACCACCCACGATCTCGAGAATCTCCTTCGTGATGGCTGCCTGTCTCGTCCTGTTGTAGGTAAGCTTAAGCTCCTTCAGTAGTTCGCCGGCATTTTCCGTAGCCTTATCCATGGCCGTCATTCTGGCGCCGTGTTCCGATGCGTTCGACTCAAGCACAGCTTTATAAACCTGTATCTTTAACGACTTAGGTATTAGCTCCTGGATGATCTCTTCTTTAGATGGTTCAAAAGTATAGTCGGCTACAAGCGTTGCAGCTTTGCTATCATCTACTGGCTGCTCTTCAATAGGAAGGAACTGCTCTGTACGAACGATTTGCGTTGCTACGTTCTTGAACTCATTATAAACAAGTTCCACCTGATCAAACTCCCCATCTACGAAACCATCCATTGCACGCTCTGCAGCAGCACGAACAGTATCAAAAGAAAGGTTAGTGAAGATCGTATTATAGTCGCCTATTACATTATAGCCACGCTTGGTTAGTGCTTCAAAACCTTTTTTACCTATCGTTAAAAAGGTAACATTACCTGCTTCCATCTGGCTGCTGTATCTGGTAGCAGCTAGTGTGGTAACAGTTTTGATAATGTTAGAGTTAAAAGCACCCGCCAGACCACGGTCAGAAGTTACAGCAATTATAAGTACTCTGTTTACCTCACGCTTTACAGAGTATTTATTTTCTACTGAACTTTCGGTAAGCGAAGACAGGTTAGCAAGTATACCGCCTAAGCGCTGCGCATAAGGGCGCATACGCAAAATGTTATCCTGCGCACGTCTTAGCTTTGCAGCTGCCACCATTTTCATGGCTTTTGTGATCTGCTGTGTCGACGATACCGATGTAATGCGGTTTCTAACCTCTTTTAAACTTGCCATATAGTTTTTGTTATGAGCAAAAGTTAAAGGCTAAGAAGCTTTAAACTCCTTAACCCCTAACGCATAACTTAAAAATTACTTCTTGTATTTAGCTGAAAGCTCTCTTGCTACCTGACGGATAACACCTGTTGTTTCGTCATCCAGTTTACCGGCTAACAAAGCATTTAGTGTTCCTTCGTGCTGAGCACGCATTGTACGCAGGAAATCTTTCTCAAACGTTCTAACTTCATTTACCGGAACATCATCCAGCAAACCATTTGTAGCGCAGTAGATAATAGCTACCTGCTCCTCAACCGGAACCGGAGAGAACTGCGGCTGCTTCAGGATCTCCAGGTTACGACGACCACGCTCAATAGTAAGCTTAGTAGCAGCATCCAGGTCAGAACCAAATTTAGCAAACGCTTCCAATTCACGGAACTGCGCCTGGTCAAGCTTCAGCGTACCAGACACTTTCTTCATCGCCTTGATCTGAGCGTTACCACCCACACGAGATACCGAAATACCTACGTTGATCGCAGGACGGATACCTGAGTTGAAAAGGTTCGTCTCAAGGAAGATCTGACCGTCTGTGATTGAGATCACGTTTGTCGGAATATAGGCAGAAACGTCACCAGCCTGTGTCTCGATGATTGGAAGAGCAGTTAAAGAACCACCACCTTTCACCATATGACGGATAGACTCTGGCAGGTCGTTCATCTCTCTTGCGATATCGTCAGATGCATTAACTTTTGCAGCACGCTCTAATAAACGTGAGTGCAGATAGAATACGTCACCTGGGTAAGCTTCACGCCCCGGAGGTCTTCTCAGTAGAAGAGAAACTTCGCGGTAAGCAACCGCCTGCTTAGAAAGGTCATCATAAACAACCAGTGCAGGACGACCAGTATCGCGGAAGAATTCACCGATAGCAGCACCTGTAAACGGAGCAAAGAACTGCATAGGAGCCGGATCAGAAGCAGAAGCCGCAACAACTACTGTGTAGTCCATTGCACCACCTTCAGTTAGGGCTTTAACAACCTGTGCTACTGTAGATGCTTTCTGACCAACTGCCACATAGATACAGAATACAGGCTTTCCTTTTTCAAAGAATTCACGCTGGTTCAGGATCGTATCGATCGCAACAGCTGACTTACCAGTCTGGCGGTCACCGATGATAAGCTCACGCTGACCACGGCCGATCGGAATCATTGAGTCGATCGCTTTGATACCAGTCTGCATTGGCTCGTTTACCGGCTGACGGAAGATAACACCTGGTGCTTTACGCTCCAATGGCATCTCGTATAAGTCACCGGCAATCGGTCCACGACCATCTATAGGCTGACCAAGTGTGTTAACCACACGGCCAATTATATCATCACCAACTTTAACAGAGGCGATGCGATTTGTTCTTCTTACTGTAGCGCCTTCTTTGATCTCGCTGTAATCGCCAAGCATTACGGCACCAACATTGTCTTCTTCCAGGTTCAGAACAAGCGCCTGAAGTCCGTTCTCAAACTCTAAAAGCTCCCCAGACTGTGCTCTGGAAAGGCCATAGATACGAGCGACACCGTCACCCACTTGCAGTACTGTACCTACTTCTTCCAGTTCTGCCTCAGAACGGAAGTTTGATAGCTGCTCTCTTAGTATGGCTGATACTTCGTCAGGTCTTACTTCTGCCATGATTATAGTTTATTAATATAGGAATTGTCTTTAAATTTATTCTTAAGCTTGCGAAGGCTATACTTCACAGAGCTATCGATCTGTTTATCGCCTACTTTCAGCACAAAGCCGCCAATAAGGCTTGGATCGATCATTTCTTCTAACTGTATAGTTTTACCGGTTTCGTTAGCCAGTTTTTCGCCTAGTTGCTGGCGTAAAGCAGGAGAAAGTGGCGCAGCAGTTGTTACACTTGCTCGCTGTATACCTTTCATAATGTTATACTGCTTTTCAAACTCTGTTGCTACAAACTCCAGGATAGACTCGCGGCTTTTACGGGCAACGATGTTAAAGAAAGCCAGTGTCATTTCATTCACTTTGCCTTTGAACACAGCGTTGATAACCGCCAGTTTTTTGTCTGACTTTACGATCGGGTTGTTTAGAAGTAACTGAAAATCCCTGTTCTGGGAAACTACGCTGGTAAACAGTTTCATGTCATCATGTACCTGCTCTACAACGCCTTTTTCCGCAGCCAGTTCAATCAGCGACTTCGCGTATCTGGAAGCAACTCTTAATTCTGACATATTGCTTTTATAAAGTATGGCCAGTGCTTTGCAGCACCTTCCGTTTATATTATTAGTTAAGCGTTACTTCGCGAATATAATCCTGTGCCAGGGCTTGCTGCGCCTGTGGATCATTCAGTTCTTTTCTCAAGATGCGCTCAGCGATATCTACTGATAGAGCTGCTGCCATATTTTTTACTTCTGTAATAGCAGCACGCTTTTCATTCTCAATAGCTTCACGGGCCTGTGCAATCATGCGTGAACCTTCTTCGTTTGCTTTGTTTCTTGCATTTTCTACAAGTGTATTACCAGCATCAGACGCTTCTTTCAGGATTTTATCACGCTCCATACGTGCTTCAGCCAACAGTTTCTCGTTCTCAGCTTTTAAGCCTTGCATTTCAAGCTTTGCTTTTTCAGCTGCGCTCAACGCGTTTTCGATAGAAGTCTCACGCTCGCGAAGTGCGCTCATGATTGGCTTCCAAGCGAATTTAGTAAGCAGGAAAAGAACGATCAGGAACGTTACTAACTGCCAGAAAATTAGACCGAAATTGGGGGTTACTAATTCCATTGTTTATGAAAGTTGACTATTTAGTTTTTTGTTTGCCTGCTGCCTTCGCAACTATGGCTTTTTAACTATGTTACTACTTTAGATCTCATCGTCCGGACCATTCGTCCGGACGTGAGATCTGCAAAAGCTATTACTAGCCTTTGAAAGAGATTAGCAGACAAACTACCACACCGAAAAGTGCAACACCTTCGATAAGAGCAGCTGCAATAATCATAGCAGTCTGGATTTTACCACCAGCTTCTGGCTGACGAGCAATAGATTCCATGGCAGAGCCACCGATTCTACCGATACCTAAACCAGCGCCAAGGGCAACAAGACCAGCACCGATACCAGCACCCATGATAGCTAGACCGTAATCGGTCGCAACTTGAAGCAACATTGCTAATAACATAATTGTAGTTATATATAGTTAAAAAAAGAATTCAGATTAATGACCGCCATCGCCATGACCTAAGTCACCTACATGGTCATGCTCTTCTACAGCACCACCAAAATACATGGCAGATAACAAGGTAAAGATATAAGCCTGTAACAGCGCCACGAACAACTCCAGGAAGTTCATGAAGGTAGCGAACGCCACGCTCAACGGACCAACTGCAATGCTCTTGAAAATAAAGATCAAGCTGAACAGGGAAAGAATGATGATGTGACCTGCCGTAATGTTAGCAAAAAGTCGAACCATCAGGGAAAATGGCTTGGTAATGATACCGATCAATTCTACCGGGATCATGATTGGAGCCAGCCATACTGGTACACCAGGCGTTGCGAAGATGTGACCCCAGTAGCTTTTGTTACCGCTAAACACTGTAATAAGGAGCGTCATAGCCGCCAGCACAAGCGTTACCGCAATATTTCCGGTTAAGTTAGCGCCACCCGGCATTAAGCCAAGCAGGTTGTTAAACCAGATAAAAAAGAAGATTGTAAGCAGGTACGGCATGTAGCGCTCATACTTAGGACCAATGTTCGCTTTTGCTATCTCATCACGAATAAAGATGATGATCGGCTCGAAGAATGACTGCATGCCACGAGGAGCTTTGCCAGCATTTTTCTTGTAGCTGCCTGCAATAGAGAAGAACACAAAGAACAACAAAGCAACACTTACGAACATTGAAGCCACGTTCTTCGTGATAGACAGGTCGTAAAGACCTTTGTAACCTTCAACAGGCCCACCGGCTTCGTTTACCTTGTAAATATGACCATGCTCTACTTTGTAGCCATTGTAAGGCACCAGTTCATGCGCTTCGTTATAGAAGTTACTTGACGAGAACACATTTACCTGACCGTTATCTATCAGGATAACAGGCAAATAAAGCACTGCGCCATCAGCAAAATGCCAGGTATAATCATCTGCGATGTGATGCGTGATCATATCGCCAGGCTTGAATTCTTCACCTTCCGAAGATGCAGCCTGAGCCGTTATCGTTAAGAAGGAAAACAGTAAAATAAATAACTTCTTCATTAAGAGATAGTTAGAAGCAATGGTTGTAAAGAAACAATTTATACTTCGTTTTGCTTTTTCAATTGCGGTGCGAAGTTAGCCAATAAGCTGTAAATTTCAAACCCGGTAAATAGAAAATATAACACAAAGAAGTTGAGCACAAACTGCAGCTCGTTCTCTGAGAACATGAACACATATATAAATATAAGTGCAATGCTCAGGATCATCCGGAAGCCCATAGAACCGAAATAATAGAGCTGAAAGTTATCGCTGTCGTAGCTTACACCCAGCCTGGACACATAAAAGGTCAGCGCCGTAACTATAACCATAAACCCGAACAGCCACCATACATGCGTATGCACCAACTGGTTACCGGTATAAAACTGCAACGCCCCAACCAGCAAGCCAATACCCAACGAAAACAGCGCAAGCTTTTTAAGAAAATCCACAGGTACTTATTTTTTATTTAAAGAAAGTATAACCAAAACAATAGAGGCTACGACTGCTATCAACAGCAAACTGATCGTGAACCACGGATTCTGGGTGGCAAAATGTTCATCCAGTTTCATGCCGCCCCAGGCAGCCAGCACCATCACCCCGATCATCTGGAAAGCTAGTCCTGAGTATTTCAGGTATGGTTTTACACCACCATCTTTCTTTTCGCCTTCGGGAGTTGCTGCCATAGATTAAATTTTGTGCAAAATTACGTCTTTTTTTGATGTAAACTGCTGTAACTGATAAATAAGCAGTTGAGTTGCCCTTATTTATCCTTACTTAACCCCGCCTGAAACCAAAAGCTTTTCTATATAGTTCATAAGCAGGCACCCTGGGTTGTACCTTATATTATATATTAGTGTATTTTTGTAGGAGTTGGGTTGGCTAAACCAGTTGCAGGTGGGTGCGTATGCGCTTTTGTTGTGTATCATCTTATACTTTGTAAGCCAGCCGCAACGTTATTTTTATACATGTCCACAAATTTCTGCATCGCAACATAACTTGAAGCAAAACATAGTATACCTTCTTATTCTGTTCATTGCCCTGCTGTCTGTTGGGTGCTCCGTGGAACGTTCCAATCCGCTTAGCAAAACCTATCATAACACTACAGCCAGGTACAATGGCTATTTTCTGGCACGCGAAAAACTGCGTGCCGTAGAGGAAGCACTGCAGACACAAATGCAGTACGACTATAACCAGGCCATTCCGATCTATCCAACTATAGATTCGACAACGGCCAAAGCCGCCGCAGCAGAACTTGAGGATATTGTTAAAAAAGCATCGTTCCCGATACAGTACCACAAAAATAGCAAGTGGATAGATGATAGCTATATACTGATAGGCCGGGCCCGCTATTACCAGCTTGATTTTGCAGATGCTGCCCGTACGTTCAAATATGCCAATACCATAAGTAAGGATAAGGATGCGCGACATGAGGCTTTGGTCTGGCTGATGCGCACATACCTGCAGATGGAAGAAGAAGATAATGCCAACCAGGTATCGGAGTTGCTCCGCCGGGAAAGACTTAATAAAGACAATGCACGCGAACTATACCTGGCCCGTGCCCAGTACCACCGCATGTTGGGCGACACGGCGGCCGTCATCGAGAACCTGGCGTTGTCTATCCCGAACTTTGAAGAAAAGGATGCCCAGTCGCGGGTACGTTTTGCACTGGCGCAACTATACCAGGCTACCGACCAGGACAAAGAAGCTTACAAACAATATAGCAAAATTTTAAAACGCAACCCTCCTTACGATCTGGGCTTTTTCAGCAGGTTATATATTGGCCAGGTTTCGGAGCTGAGCGATGAACAGGACCAGGAGCGTATTGCCGGCTTTTACGAGAAAATGCTGAAGGACGAGAAAAACGTGGAGTACAAGGACAAGATCCTGTACGAAATGGCACAGTTCGAACTACGGAAGGGGAATTTTGACAAAGCCCTTTCGTATCTGCAGCGATCTATAAAAGAGCGCGGCTCGTTGCCAAACCAGAAAGCCTATAGTTACCTGTCAGCCGGTAAAATCTATTTCGACCACCTGGGCAAGTACAACATGGCACAGGCTTATTACGACAGCGCCGTGCAGGTGTACCCTAAAACTGCCCCTGAATACGAAGCTGTAGCCGAACGCCGCGATGTGCTTACTTCTTTTGCCACACAGTATAACACGATACAAACCCAGGACAGTTTACAACGCATTGCACGCATGAGCGAGTCAGATAGAATGACTTTTCTGCAGCAATTGGTGCAACGTGAGGAAGAAGAGCGACAGCAGTTACTGGCCCGCCAGCAGCAGCAAGAGCAAACCCGGAAAGAGCAACGCCGATCCGGCATTAACTCTAACGACGCGGTAGCTTTTAACCCGACCACTAATTCGGCTGGAGTATGGTATTTCGATAACCCTGCCGCTATGGCAAGTGCTCGCTCAGAGTTCATACGCCGCTGGGGAGACCGGCCATTGCAGGATTTCTGGCGGATAAGGAGCCGCGGCGAAAGTGACGGACAACCGCAGTTAGCACAACAGCAAACACAAACTATAGCTGAACCTGATTCAACTATAAGCCCGGAAGCCAGAGCAGAAGCCCAGGTACAAACCTATTTACAGGATATTCCGCTAACTACAGCTGCCTTTCAGAGATCTGAAAAGATGGTGGAAGAGGCTTTGTTTACGCTGGGCAATATCTATAACCAGAACCTGAAAAATTCTGTGAAGGCCACTGAGACGTACGAAGAACTCCTGAAGCGCTTCCCGAAAACCGAGCATGCCGCTGAAACCTACTATGCGCTGTACCTGATCTATATTAAGGCTAATAACGATGCACAGAAACAGGTATACTATAATAAGATAAAGCAGCAGTTCCCTAATTCCTCTTTTGCGCAGTTAGTAGATGATGCTGACTTTATGAGCAAAAATGCAGCGGAGAACTTAAAAGCACATGCCCTTTACGACTCTGCCTATACATATTACGAGGATGCTAACTATAAAATGGCGCAACAGATCGTGAACCAGCTTATTAGCCAGTATCCGCTCAGCGACATACAGGACAAAACCGCTTACCTGGAAATACTTATAACTGCACGCACAAAAGAGCCACAGGAGCTAAAGCAGCAACTGGAGCGATTCAGGAAAGCATACCCAACAAGCTCATTGCAAGCCAATGCTGCTAAATTGCTGGATACCTATAGTGCGCTGGAGCAAAAGAACCAGTTGCGCAAAGATGCTCCTGCCGTTACAAAACCAAAAGAAGCGACCTCATCCCAAACTCCGGAAGAAAAAGTCAGCACGATACTTGCATCTACCGCACCGGTACAACCAACTATAGATAAGACCAAAACTGTTACTACAGAGCGAACTATAACAGATACTATACCCGCTAAGGACTCAACAACTAAAGCGGAGCCAACTAATTTGCCTGACATATCAGACCTACCAGACTCTGCAGCTGTAGCAGCCAGTTTACCGGCTCCTGACCCGATGGCCTATAGTTCGGAACCTGACAGTGCTTATTATTTTGTACTGATCTACCCGACAGGGCATGCTTCTTTTAAGGATATAGTTACCAAGTATGAGCAGTATAACAACAGGTTTTTTAAAGCAGAAAACATAACGGTAACAGAAGAGCCACTTACAGCCGGTAAAACGATGCTTATTGGCCGCTCTGTTAACGATCTGAAAATTGCTAAGTCTTATAATATAAAACAAAAAGGACCACAAGCTCCGGTTGGTACAATTAGAGGCATAGAATTCATTACCTTTGTCATATCTTCTGCCAACTATACTAAATTTATGCAGAAGAAAGATGTAGAAGCATACCAGACTTTCTTCAAAAACAATTATTAAAGTACATGACTACGCGTCAAAAGACCATTGCACCACAAAAAACGGTTTTCCCGAAAGTAATAACCACCCTTTGGCTGCTGTTTGCCGGCGGCTTTGTGGCGTTTATAATTTATGTTTATGCCGTTAGCGTTAACTTCCTGAACCTGTTTGGCGAGTTGCCTAACCTGCGTACCCTTGAAAACCCTAAAAGCGAACTGGCATCGGAACTATACTCTGCCGATAATAAACTGCTGGGTAAATATTTTCGTGAGAACCGTTCGCCGGTAGACTACGAAGACCTGCCTGAAAACCTTATCAATGCCCTTGTCGCAACAGAGGATATCCGTTTTGAAGAACACTCTGGTATAGATGCAGAGGCAATGGGCCGTGTGGCTGCAGGTATCATTACCGGCAACCGCAAAGGTGGCGGTAGTACCTTAACGCAGCAGGTTGCCAAAAACCTGTTTGACACCCGTAGTGACGAGCTGAATAATGGTGTGCTTAACGACGTGCCGGGTCTAGGTATGCTCATCCTGAAAACAAAAGAGTGGATAATGGCCGTGAAGCTGGAGCGCAACTATACCAAGCGCGAGATCATGACCATGTACCTGAACACAGTTGATTTCGGATCGAATGCCTTTGGTATAAAAGTAGCTGCCAGAACGTTCTTTAACAAAAAGCCCGAAGATCTGCAGGTACAGGAATCTGCGGTGTTGGTAGGTTTGCTGAAAGCGCCGACTGCTTTTAGCCCTAAGTTTAACCCAGACAATTCTAAACTTCGCCGTAATGTGGTGCTTTCGCAGATGGTGAAATATGGTTATCTGCCGGAAGAAGAATATAATCAGCTAAAGGAAAAAGACATAAAACTTGATTACCGTGTCGAGAACCAGAACATCGGCCTTGCGCCTTATTTCCGTACCGAAGCCAGCAAGTTCCTGTTGCAGTGGTGCCGCGAAAATGGCTACGACCTGTATGCAGATGGTCTGAAGATCTACACAACTATAGATTCGCGGATGCAGGAATATGCTGAACAAGCTGTTGAAAAACACATGAAAGGCCAGCAGAAACTGTTCTTTGAGCACTGGAAAGGCCGCAACCCGTGGGTTGACCGTGACAACAGAGAAATTAAAGGATTTGCTGAACAGGCCATTAAACGCACCGACCGTTACCGCAGGTTAGATGAGCGCTTTGATGGAAACGAAGACTCAATAAACTACTACCTGAACAAGAAAATACCGATGAAGGTATTTACCTGGAACGGTGAAGAAGAGCGCATGATGAGCCCGATGGACTCGCTGAAGTACTATAAGCACTTTCTGCAGACTGGCTTTATGGCTATGGAGCCACAAACTGGCCACATCAAAGCCTGGGTAGGAGGTATCAATTACAAGCACTTTAAATACGACCACGTTAAGCAGGGTGCACGCCAGCCGGGCTCTACCTTTAAGCCATTCCTTTACACAGCTGCTATCGAAAATGGCTACTACCCTTGCTATGAGGTTATAGATGCGCAGGTATGTATTCCGTTACCGGATGGCAATATGTGGTGCCCTAACAATGCAGACAATAAATTCTCAGGAGAGAAATTCACGTTACGTAAAGCCCTTGCCGAATCTGTTAACTCTATTTCTGCTTTCCTTGTAAATAAACTGGGGGCCGAAACTTTGGTTAAAACAGCCAAACGTATGGGTATCTCTACTCCTCTGGACCCAACACCATCATTAGCACTTGGTACCAGCGATGTTACGTTGTTTGATATGGTAGGCGCTTACGGTACATTCGTAAATGGAGGAACCTGGGTAGAACCGAACTATATTACCAGGATTGAGGATAAGCATGGCAATGTGCTGAAGGTATTCGCTCCAAAAACGATGGAATCGCTGAGTGAAGAAACTGCTTACATGATGGTGCACATGCTTAAAGCTGCTGCCGAGCCCGGTGGTACAGCATATTATGGTTTGCGCCACCGCAATGGCCTGAAAAATGAAATAGCTGCCAAGACAGGTACGACTCAGAACCAGTCTGATGGCTGGTTTATGGGACTTACCCCTAACCTTGTAACAGGTACATGGGTTGGCGGCGAAGATCGTTCTATCCACTTCAGAAGTATCGCCTTAGGGCAGGGTAATAAAACGGCCATGCCGATCTATGGAGATTTTATGCAGAAAGTGTATGCAGATAAAACCCTGGATGTTTCAAAGCAACCTTTCCCTAAACCTTTAGCGCCTTTATCTGTAGAATTAGACTGCGCCAGGTACAACAGTAGTGGAATGCCGATGGATTCGGCCCAACAGGACGAGTTCCTGTTAATGCCTACTGAAATAGACCTGGATGCTGAGATCTAATTTGAGCTAAAATGCCTGCTAACGAGAAGCTGAAAGAAACTATATCGCACCTGCCGCATAAGCCCGGCATCTACAAGTTTTTTGACGAGAAAGGTATTATCTATGTTGGCAAAGCGGTTGATATAAGAAAACGTGTAAGTTCTTATTTCAATCGCTCGGCCCAGCATAATAAGAAAACACTGAAGCTTGTCTCCCAGATAAAAAACATTGAGTTTACTATAGTTGATACCGAAGCAGATGCTTTCTTACTGGAGAACAACCTCATCAAACAGTATCAGCCTAAGTACAATATTCTGCTGAAAGACGGGAAGACCTATCCTTATATCTGTATAGTTAATGAGCGCTTTCCCCGTGTTATCAGCACCCGTAACAAGATAAACGACGGCTCCCGTTACTTTGGACCTTACCCAAGTGGTACTACTATGCATGTAGTTTTGGACCTGATAAGAACACTTTATCCCCTTCGCACCTGTACTTACAACCTTTCACCGGAAAATATTGCCGCCGGCAAGTTTAAGGTTTGCCTGGAATATCACATCGGCAATTGCAAAGGACCCTGTGAAGCATTGGAAGATGAGACAACCTACAATCATTATATTTCACAGATAAGAAGTATTCTTTCGGGTAACCTGACTATAGCTAAGAATTACTTCAAAGAGCACATGGCCACTGCAGCTGCTGAATTTCAGTTTGAGCTGGCACATCAGTACAAGCAGAAACTTGACATGCTTGAAGATTTCCAGGTTAAATCTACGGTAGTAAGTAATACGCTCACTAATATTGATGTTTTTACTATTACATCTAACGAGCAGTGCGCGTTCCTAAATTACCTGAAAGTAATGAATGGATCGATTATTCTGACACAGTCGCTGGAGATACAGAAGAAACTGGATGAGGCGGATGAAGATATTTTAGCTTCAGTTATAGTTCAGTTGCGCCAGGAGTTCGAAAGCACTTCCCGAGAGGTGATCACTAACATTGAAGTTTCTCTTCCGCTGGATAATATTACAGTTACTTACCCGCAGATAGGAGACAAGCGAAAGCTGCTAAATCTGTCTCTTAAAAATGCCATGTACCTGCGCAAAGAACGCGAAGGCCGCCAGGAAAAGAACCGCGAATTGAGCGATCAGCGTGAAATAAGGGTGTTGGAAACGCTGAAAAAGGATCTACGTCTCACGGAGCTTCCGCGTCAAATCGAATGCTTCGATAACTCTAACTTCCAGGGTGATAACCCTGTGGCCTCTATGGTTTGTTTTAGGAATGGCAGGCCCAGCAAAAAAGATTACAGGCATTTTAACATCAAAACGGTTGTCGGACCCAACGACTTCGAATCGATGTACGAGATTGTTACGCGGCGCTACAGGAGACTGCTTAATGAGAACCAGCCACTACCCCAGCTTATTATTATAGATGGTGGTAAAGGGCAGCTAAGCTTTGCTGTAAAGGCTTTGAAAGATCTGGATATTTGGGGTAAGGTAGCTATAGTTGGTATTGCCAAACGCCTGGAAGAAATATTTTACCCGGGTGACAACCTGCCACTATACATCGATAAAAAGTCTGAATCGCTTCGCCTTATCCAACGTATCCGCGATGAAGCACACCGGTTTGCTATTACATTTCACCGAAGTAAGCGTGATGCTGGTACTCTAAAAACTGAACTAACAGATATTAAAGGTATAGGTCCTGTTATTTCTGATCAGCTTTTAAATAAATACCGCTCTGTTAAAAAGCTTCGCGAACTTACGCTGGAAGAGTTAACTATAGAGATAGGAAAAGCGAGAGCAACTATACTCTACAACTATCTTCATGCTCCGCAGCAACTATAGCTATTAATAACTATAAATAAAAAAGGAGACCCATTATTGAGTCTCCTTTTTTATTATCTGCTTTAAAGCTTAGTAGCTCCAAAGGCTATATTCGTACTCTATAAGTGCTTCTGCAGCATCCTGAGCAGCTAATAAACCTTTCTGTCCACCACCAAACTGGTCTGCTAACGATCTGTCGCCGGCATTAGAGATTTTAGTGATATAAGAACTGAATAACCACAGGTCAAATGCATCAGCTAAATTTTTATGCTGTGCCGTGTTTTGCGCGTTGTACCAAATTGCCGTTTCCGGGTTGGCACGGAACACACGTACCAGGTCGCTCATTTTAAATGTTGCGATTGGCTCTTCAAAACCACGTGAGCTCATAGTAGAAGGAACAATTAGCGAAACAGTCTGGATATCATGATACATTCTGGAGCGTTTCTTATCGAAAACTACATCTTCTTTGATTTCCAGTAGGTACAGATCCTTAGGAAAGTATTCAGTACTGATCGGCCCAGCTTCTTCTGCAGTTGCTACACCCGCTTCCGCCCATGGATCCTCTTCTTCCGTCTTTCCTAATCCTGCTGCAATCTCTTCCTCGCTCAATTCACTTCCGGCAGCTTGCGGAGTCATGTTACCAACAAACTCTTCTCTCGTAATTGGTGTGTTTACAGAGTCAGTTTTGTAAGGTGTTAATTCTCCGCTTTTTACGGCATCAATAATGATCTTCGTAATCTGTCTGTTCTGAGAGAACATTGGCTGATTCTGCTTTTCACGCAGGTCAATTTTACGCCAAACTGTTTTCTTGAAGAGAATATCATGCTCAGGAATTGGTCTCGCAGATGCACTGCTTGTAGCAGTTGTTGATACCTGTTGTGCCATAGCACCTACTGACAGGAGTACTCCTGCTGCTACACCAAATGCTTTTACTAATTTCATATTCCTTTTAAGCTTAAGTATTTTAGTTTAATGGGATATTCCAGCTTAAATCTCTACCGGTCTTCGCATCAACTGCTACACCTCTATAGTTTAATCGCTTAACATCTACCACTTCAATGTAAACCATGTCTCCTTTAGTCGCTTTCGACGCAAAGTTAGTGAGGTTTGCAGTTGGGCTGTTAAACTCTGCCTGGTCTATCGGGCGGTTATTTCTAACAAGGAATGCTCTCCATTTTGTTACTCTATAACGCGCTTCATTAGGTAATAATTGTTTAAAGCCATCGTCAGCTATAGCTTCCAGTGTAACTTGTCTGAAAGATGATGCCGGAACACCACGCTTCATGTCAACAGGTCTGCCGTTTACTAACGCTACAACTTCAGGCTTAGGTATCGGACGGACTTTAAATGATTCAGAACCGATAGTGCTACCGCCGCTGCTCACAGTAAGTTTAACTTCCGCAGCGCTTGGTATTACTGTTACCAAACCTTTCTTAGCACCTTTAATAGCTGAACCACCTGATGCACTAAAGCTTGGGTCATATGTAGCACCTAAAGCAGGTACCTGTATGTTAAGCTCATTTGCGCACTGGAAGTATAAAGCCTGTACTGCTGCAGATTGCACCTGGATAACAGGCTTAGCTACAACATACTGCTCCTCTACTGTAAACACAGTATCACGTCCATTCTGATTGATCTTGATCTGACCTTTCCATGTTTGCTTAGAGTTACCTTCCGCATCATAGTTAGATGCAGATGCTGTAAACTCAACCTGGCCTTTACCGTCTACTACTTTTACAGGCTTACCCTGGAAAGTCATAGTTGGCGTAATCGCATCAGAAGAAGCAGCAATAAACATGTCTGCCTTATATTTTGTACCAGCTGCTACAGTTTTAGACTCAGCACGGGCCATCGCAAATATCTTCTCGAACTTGATGATATCGGCACCAACCTGTGTAGCCAGTTTCTGTAAAGCATCAGCCTCGTACTTCAGTACTTCATTTTCTTTCTGAGAAAGAACCGCTAAAGCTGCTACTAATGGCGTTTCACCAAAGTTAAGTTCAGCAAAGTCTTTTCTGCGCTGCGACTTGTCGTTTTTAGCAACAGGGTCATCTTTACCGTCATTTGCCAGTTGCGCTGGCATGCTCGGGTTATACTGCTTTAAGAACTTCGCATAAGCATTAAGCTTGTCTTTTAACTTATATGCCTCTCCGTTGTTAGCATTTGCAGCACCGATCATGGTCATAGCTACCTTATCTTCTGCACTTGGATTGGCATACTGATTAGCTATTTCTTCATTCATACCGCCAGTTTCTTTCACCAGTTTTTCACGGATACTACGGATGTAGTTTACCATTTCTGATGTCTGCTTGCGGATCTCCTGTGCACTGTTTAGTACACGGGCGTCTGATGATCTGTTACCACCTTCGTTAACGGCAGATTTAATATTTGTCAGAACTCCTGCATTGTCATTCACTGTTTTGCCATTCACTTCCATTAAACTTTCGTCCAGGAACTGAAATTTCAACAGGATAGCAGAGTTCACTTGTAGGGCAAGAAGTGCGGTAAGTACCAGGTACATCATACCGATCATCTTCTGCCGTGGTGTCTCTTTTCCTCCAGCCATGTTATACTATATTAACTGTTGTTTTCTTATGATTTAGAACAATTACAATTAGCAAGGATTAACCCCTCATAGCTGTCAGCATGTTACCGTACACATTGTTAAGTGAGTGTAGGTTCTGCGTAAGCTTCGAAACTTCCTGCTTAAATTGCTCTGTATCTTTGCTGGCATCAGTTAAATTCTCCATGGCCATGCTCAGGTTACCATAGAACTTATTCATCGCCTTCAAGTGGTTGTTAGCGTCTTGTAGTTCCATTTCGTACACTGCGTTCAGTGCACCAAGGTTTCTGGTCATGCCTTGTATCTGCTGGTGATATTCTTTCGCATCTACAGTTGAGCCAGCCATCTGAGCTAAGGCATCAGCAGTAGTAGCATAAGCCACGTTCATTTTATCTAACGAACCTGTAGCTTCTTTTACTCTTATAGTATATTCTGAAGTAGCAGTAGCAGCCTGGCTCATATCAGCCATCTGTGCAGCTGTCTCGCTAAGTCTGTTAAGGCCTAAACCTAAAGAGTTTATAGTTTCAGGGGTGATGTTGGCATCTAGTAACATATCATCCAGTTTGCGGGTCAAACCGTTTCCGCCTGATACGCCTGAAGTTGCTGGCATAAGTGCTTCACCTGTATAATCATCGGCAAGCTGTGGGTAAACTTTAGCCCAATCCGGATCATGTGGCTGTGGCTGGAAAGCACTAAGAAAGAAAATTACAGCCTCAGTACTAAGACCTGCAATCAGCATCACGTCCGCAAAAGGCCAGTGCATGATTTTGAAAAGTGCTCCAACGATAACGACTGCGGCACCGATACCATATACTTTTGGCATCAGGACGTCGTAAACAAAGCTGCGTTCTTTAGCGTTACTCATTTTGTTTTCTAATTAATTTGTGAACGAAAGTGTTTGGGTTTTGTATTTAACTGTATTTGGGTATTGGGATGTTTCTTATCTGAACTCTCTTCCTGAAGAACGGCCTAAATAAACCATTGCGTTACGGAAGCCGATATAAGAGCGTGCTGAGTCCTGGTATTCAAAATTACGCGTACCTGTTTCCAAGAAGTAAGCAATATCTTTCCATGAACCGCCTCTTACCACTTTGCGAGGTTCGTTGTCATCATAATAAACCGGGTTCAAGTCCCAGGTAATCGGAACATAAGCATCTGCATAAGCATCTTCACACCATTCTGCCACGTTACCAGCCATATCATAAAGACCATAGTCGTTCGGGAAGTATTGTGCTACAGGAGCTGTGTATGAGAAGCCATCGCTATAGTAGTCACCGCGGCCTGGCTTAAAGTTAGCCAGCAAACAACCCTTTGCATTACGCAGATACGGACCACCCCAAGGATAAACCGTCATGTCGCGGCCACCACGAGATGCATATTCCCACTCTGCTTCTGAAGGAAGTCTGAAGCTTGGCATAGGAGCCATGCCGTTATCAGCATTTGCCTGGTTCTTGAAATTTGAACGCCACTTTGAGAAATACTTCGCAGCGAAATAATCAACACCTACTACCGGATAATCATCAAACGCAGGGTGTGAATAGTAATACTCCATTAACGGATCACCCATGTGGTAAGAGAAGTCTTTCACCCACACTGTTGTATCCGGATATAGTTCTGCCATTACCCAGTCCTCACCCAGTACCTCAAGAGAGTCCTGCATGATAACATCCATAAACTGGCGGTATTCATTATTCGTGATCTCGGTTTCGTCCATATAGAAGGCACCAATCGTCACTTGTTTATTCAGGTTAGCCATTGTTGCAGCAATATCCTGATCTGCCTGCCCCATATGGAAAGTTCCGCCCGGGCACGCCACCATACCGTAAGGTATTTGCTGCGCATTATAATCAGGACGGTCTTCTGACCCGATCAGGTCTCCCTGCGGCCTGTTTCTCAATCCGCAACCTGCAAGCAGCAACACCGCCAAAGCGAAGGAAGACAGCTTAAATAGTTTGTTCATGATGACTCTTAAAAAAGGTAAAATTTTTAGCAATGTATTCTTAGCACATTTTTACTGGTGTAGCAAATATATAAGGTTTTGTACCAAATAAACAAACATTTACCTGTTACACGCATTTATTATTTTTTAACGGTACAATTAGGGGATTATTTTACAGATTAATCACTATTTTTTTCTGTATTTTTTTAAGAATTGCACTTTAAACTAATATCGGCTTTTTTATGTATTGGCCTTTTATTTACTGAAGTTATACCTCGGTGTTCTTACTGGCGGTTTAAATCGCACTGTTGGCTCTGGCAGCCTGTAAGAGAGCATCACTTCGTGTGATGTCGGGGCCTTGGCAACTTTATTGAATATTGTAAAGTCAAATGCGTATCCTACTCGTAATGAATTATCTGTAAACAAACCTAACCCGATTAGCGCTCCAACAGCTTCTTTGTGTCTGTAGTTCACTCCTGCCCAATATTTTTCGTCATAGGTAATTTTAGCTCCTGCATCAAACGAAAAAGTTTCGGTATCGTGCTTTATTAGCGCCATTGGAGTAAGTATAAATATACTTGAAACAGGCAAGTGATAACCGGCAGTAGCGTAAATATGATTTTCGCTAAGTAAACTACCTTTTTTATCGTCGTCTATACCGTCTTCTATATTCGCAAACTCATACTGTGCTTTAAGAAGATTGGTTACACCTCCGCCAGCATAAAAAGTGCTTGATTCGTACCAGACGCCCGCTCCCAGGTCATATTTTGTATCTGAGCTGTTGTTGGGCACGCTCGGGTCATTATCGTCGTTGGGTCTGTAACTGCCTTTCTTGATATTGTTCACATTTCCCTGAATACCCAATCCCAATTTCCCTTCGCCAATTTTTATATGAAATGAGTAGGATAGCGCTGCAGTTGTATAGGTTGTGTTTGCGATCTTATCCCGCATCAGGTTTACACCCACGCCGCCGTGCAACAAGCGGACTGGCGTGTGCGCCGTTAGCAACAGTGTTTGCGGTGACCCACCATCATCAAAAGTCGCATCATATCCCAACCACTGGTACCTGTAAATCGACAGTATTTCGGGGCGGTTGGTTATACCTGCATAGGCAGGGCTTAGCTGCATGCCATTAAAGCTGTAGTGGGTAAACTGCGGCTGCTGCTGTGCAACCAGGTGCTGGCCGCATAACATAATCAGCACTAGTACAGGTAATAGCTTTTTCATAGGCTACTGCAACAAAGCAAGAAACAGTAATATAACTAATGGGAAGTATAGAGATTTAAATATACTACTTAAACGGTAAAACGCAAAAACAAGACAGTTTGATACTCTCTTATCTTTGCGTTTTAGATAGTATGTAATTCAGCGATAAAAGTTGCGGTAGTTACACCTTTTTTACTTTTGCTTCTGATTTTGTATATAAACCTCAATTGCACCTGTCATAGATGGCGCATTAGGCATAGGCGCTTCAATGTCAAGTTCCAGTCCTGCATCCCGTACTGCTTTAGCCGTTGTTGGGCCGAAAGCAGCAATACGCGTATTGTTTTGCTTAAAGTCCGGGAAGTTCATAAACAGCGATGTAATACCTGAAGGGCTGAAGAAAGCCAGGCAGTCATAGGTCACATCATCCAGATCAGACAAGTCAGCAGGCACCGTTTTATAAATAATGGCTTCTGTAAACTTTATCTTGTTCGCCTCCATGAATGCCGGAATGTCATCTTTGCGGATGTTAGAACAAGGGAACAAAAACTTCTCATTCTTATGCTTCTTGATAACTTCAAAAAGATCCTTTGCTGTTTTCTCGCCCACAAACAACTTGCGCTTACGCAGTACAATATACTTTTGCAGGTAATAAGCCGTTTGATCAGAAATACAGAAGTACTTCATATCAGCAGGCATTTCTATTTTATTTTCCTGGCAGATCCTGAAGAAATGATCTACTGCATTACGGCTTGTAAATATAACAGCAGTATGAGACAGAATATCAACTTTATCCTTTCTAAACTCTTTGAAAGGAACAGGCTCAACTTCAATAAACGCCCTGAAATCTACTTTTATGCCGTATTTCTCGGCTATAGTTACATAAGGTGAATTGTCTGTTGTAGGCTGCGGCTGCGTTACCAGTATACTTTTGATTGGTACTTTGTGTCTTTCAGGATTGGCACTTCCTTTTGCTTTGCTCTCAACCATATATGCGGCTCTTAATTTAACACCTTCAGTTTTGCGGCAACTATACTTAATTGTGTTTTTAGAAGTTAAACACGATCAATTTTAGTATGATAGCCAGTGGAATAACTTCTGTGGCGCAAAGGTATGAAAATAAATGCAAATTTAGTACAGAAACCTTTGTATTTACGGTTGCAAAAACACGCACTATAGTGATTATCAACATCAAGGCTACCGCCATATTCGATGTTATCAGTATTATCTGTGGCATGCTAGCATTAAAAGCCAGGTAAAATAAAACAACAACCGGCAGAAATATACCCAGAAAAAGTATAGTTCTTAAAAACTCCCGGTATTGCAGCTGTACTACTTGCTCTAATCCGAAAATAAAACTCATTGTTTTAAGGAAAAGGTACTTTAGCAGGATATACAAAAAGATAATGAGTGTGTAAGAAATAATCTTAGTGCTAATTCCCGTTGCTGATGCAGGAATAAATTGATTAAGCAAACGAACATGCTTTACCTCTGTGTGAATTGCCGCAATAAGCAGGGCAAGTGACAGCGAAAATACCAGTACGAACAATATATTAGACCAGGAGCTGATAGGCTTGGCCAAAAAACCTTCCTGTAAAGAACTCACCCGCATAAAAGAACCAACATTGTAAAGGCTACCAAAGTCCGCAGGGTAGTTGCTCTTAAGTGCTCCGTAAAGCAGGCCCAGCAATAATGTAAAGATGATAAAAGCATTCAAGTTCACATACTCCCGAACCCGTACTACAAAAGTAGAGTTACCTACCTCCTTAACTTCTCCTTGCTGCAACACTTCCACATTCTTGAAAGAGCTTACCACGGGTTGCTGCTCTGGATGCCACACTGTTAACAAATACTTGCCTTGCTTAGGTTTTATATTACGAGCGTAAGGCGCCAGGTTCAGTTTGTATGCTTCTGTCGCATTTGCCACAAATATCAATTGATTATTCAGGAAAAGGCATAAGCCCTCCTGGGCTATAAATGAAACAGGGAAATTGTTGTCAGGAATTATCTGTAACCATTGGTGAAGTGCATGGCTTTCTGTATTTGCACTCTCTACATAAGGTACCAATTCGTTTGTACCATTTTTGTATACCAGCCAGTTGGTAGTGATAGAGTTTTCCTGCTCTATAGGCAATACCTGTGCCTGTAAGGGTATAACAGTACTAACCCAGATCAGCAAAGCCACTAAAAGCCATGAAAGGAGTTTATACTTTTGAAACACGTTGTACACTTCTGGATTTATATACCCCAAGGAAAATGCTGAAAACCACGGAGAATGCCGATAAACTGAGTAGGAGATAGAGATTACCCCAGTCTCCGAAGCTAACTACAAACAGAATGATCAACAGGTTTACCATCGCCAACGTCAGCACAGTTCCGATCTGGTTAAAACCTAATGCCAGCAAACGGTGGTGTACGTGGTTCTTGTCAGGTATAAACGGAGACTTACCATTAAATATCCTGATAGAGAAAATACGGATCGTATCGAAAACAGGAATGAACAGTATTCCCAGGGCTACTGACGGAGATGCAGGCACCTGTCGCATCTCGATGAACTGGATAGCTAGAACCGAAATTATAAAACCACAGAGCAGTGAGCCGGTATCGCCCATAAAAATAGTTGCCTTATGGAAATTGTAACGCAGGAAACCAACCACACCACCTACCAGGCAAAACGCAACAGCAGCATAGTTACCATAGTCTGCCCCTCCGAATAGGTAAAAGTATACGCCAAAGGTTACTGTTGCTATAATTACCAGGGTACCAGCCAGTCCATCCAACCCATCAATCAGGTTTATAGAATTGGTTATACCTATAATTACCAGGAAAGTGAACATATAGCTAACTCCGATCTGTAATTCGCCAATGCCAAATATGCCTTGAAAACTCGTAATGCGAATATCGGCAATGAACATAACTATACCAGTAGCCAACAACTGCACAGAAAACTTCTTCATGGCCGAGATGGCGATCAGGTCGTCTTTTAAGCCTATAAAGAAAAGGATAACACAACCCGCCAGTAACTGCTGCACACCATTGTCCAGGTCGGCAAAAATGGTGAGCGCCGACATGAAGCCGGCAAACATTGCTAAACCACCTAAGCGAGGGGTAAGCTCTGCATGTACGGTCCGGAAATTAGGCTGATCGAGAATGTTCTTGAGGTGTGCCACCCTGATAATAGAAGGAACAGCAAATATAGCTATCAGGAAAGCCCAGGTGAAAGACAGTACCAGATGTATGATTTTTTGCTCCATGATAGAGGGTGTACGGGTAAAAGTATAAGCTGCGGCAGGGCTAGTTCCCCAATGCGGGACTATTACTTTTAAGCTATGGTATAAATATAGTTAAAATTAAGAATGAAGCACACCCTGCATGTTCAGTATACTTATTTCGATCAGGTTATCCTGCGTGATCGATTCGGGAACAAAGATAAATTTCTTATCAAATATCTGGCGGTCTATGTAGTAGCTCACCCAGTACTCGTTGTTTATATGAAAGATAGCGGGGTCGATAGGTTCTATTTGTACAAAGCTTTTAGCCTCTACGAGTTCAAACATATGGCGCAGCATCGAGGTCTTTACTTCTTCGCCATCCAGGATGCCATAGCCTTTAGAGGATACAAGCACATTTTCAATAGGGAAGGGGTTATTGTTGATCAGGTAAACATTCCAGGCATCTACCCCAGACTCGTTTGGCGTAGTTGCCACCGCCACCGAAATTCCTTCTACCGTTCCGAAATCAATGTCTTTTTTCATGCGTAGCTGTAATAATGGTAGCATCAAACAGGTGAGCGATATGCATCAGTAATTTTTCTTCTACTTCAGGCAAAGGTATTTCACGCCCAAGCTCCTGAGCCAGCGAGGTTACTTTTTTATCGCTGATGCCACAGGGCACAATATTACTAAAATAATTCAGGTCTGTGTTTATGTTGAAGGCAAAACCATGCATGGTAACCCAACGACTGCACTTTACACCCATCGCACATATCTTACGTGGATTTGCCTGTGCTTCATGGTCGAGCCAAACGCCGGTCAGGCCCGGAATGCGCCCGGCTGTGATGCCGTATTCTTCCAGCGTAAGGATTACTGCTTCCTCTAAAAAACGCAGGTACTTATGGATATCGGTAAAGTAATTATCAAGGTCAAGAATGGGGTAACCTACGATCTGGCCTGGACCATGGTACGTGATATCACCCCCGCGATTGATCTTGTAAAACGTTGCACCTTTCGCTTTCAGGCCTTCTTCGTCTATCAGCAGGTTCTCTTCGTGGCCACTTTTGCCTAAAGTGTACACATGAGGGTGCGAACAGAACAACAGGTAATTTGGCGTTTGTTTCTGCTCACCTTCCGGTGCATTCCGGTTCTGGCTTTTAAGCTCCAGTATCTCGTTAAAAAGCTTGCCCTGGTAATCCCACGCTTCCTGGTAATCTATAAGGCCAAGGTTTTTGAACAGTATTTCCTTATTTTCTGACACAGCAGTTTATTCTTTAGTTGCCGCCTTTCGGGCAGATTTATAGTTGGTAACCGCTTACTTTAAGTTCTTGTTCAGATAGCTTAAATGTAACTTTAGCACTATATCTATAGTTTAGCTACCGTAACCTGCTGCAAATTACAAGTTTTACATGGCTTCACCAATAAACAACCACATCCGGACGGGCCAGTTAGGCGAAACTATGGCACAACTATACCTGCAGGAGCAAGGCTATACTATACTCGAAAAAAACTATAGGTATAAACGTGCCGAGATCGACATAATTGCCCGGAAAGATGGACTGCTGGTGTTTGTGGAAGTAAAAACCCGGTCTACCGATACGTTTGGCTTTCCGGAAGAAGCGGTTGGCAGCAGGAAAGAGAAAATGCTGTTGAATGCGGCCGAAGAATTTATAGTTGCAATAGACTGGCAGCAGGATATCCGGTTTGATATTATCTCAGTTACCTTAACTACACCACCGGCTATAGTTCATTTTGAAGATGCTTTTCACTGACGCTGTGCCGAGCGCTTATCAATCTTGCCTTTTTCGAAAATAAGGGTGCCATGACGGTCGTATTCCCTTACTAATTCCGGTTTTGTTTGCGGCTCGTAGGCTGTCTCAGGATATTGAAACTCGTAATGGCGGCGGTTCTTAAAGTCGTAGTGCTTAATCCATTTGCCAACCTTTCGGCCTTTTTCATAATTGCCCGTCCATTCCAGTTGGCCATTTTCATAGAATTTATAGTAGGTACCCTGCACTTCGCCGTACGCATACGGGATGATCTCTTTTATTTTATCTGAGTTTCCGCCATAGTAGGTAATGACAGCATCTCTCAAAAATCCCTGGTCATAGTGCGCTTTATCAGCCAGGGTACCATCTCGTTTGTATTTCTCCCAGCGCAGGTGTTTGGTGCCAATGTAAAAGAAGCCTTCTTCGATCACCACATCGCCATACGTTTTTTTGTAAGGGCCGTGCAGGAGCTTGTACTTTTCAGGATCGATCTCACCACGTACTTTGCCAATCTTTTTGCGCTTTACATCATACACAAACTTTTCCTGGGCATATTCACGTGGCTCTTTATAGTCTGGCAGGTAACTGAACAGCTCTAACGTTTCGCGCTCGTCGCGACCGGTACGGGTATAACCTTTCTGTACTTTATGGCCCAGGAAATAACGGCTGCGCTTTTTCTTCTTCTTTTTGTCTTTCTTCTCAACTTCATCTTTTACCAGCGAAGAGGCAATGTCTGGCTGCGTGGTATCAGCAGATGCAAGAGCGGTAGAATCTGATTTACTGCTACTCTTCTGCATGGCCTGGCTCAGGTTATAGTCGCTGTTCCATTTGGGCTCACCACATCCTGACAGCATCAGTAGAAACAGTGCTGTTATCAAACTATAAACTAAACGGGGAGCGTGCTTTGCCATCAATTTTAAATGAGCGACTATTCTCTTGCTGGTCGTTAGACTGTTGATTACTTATTGTCTGAATCAGGATTTATAGATTAATAGGATCCAGAATCTCACCTAAGCCCTAATCAAGTATTTAACCGTTTAGCAATCCAACAATTCAACCTTTAAGTGTAACGTAAATATGCGGATAAATCTTATACCTGCCAACTTGCCCTATAACTATAGCTGTGGCCTGTAAGTTTCATGAAAATCAAAAAGGCGGCACCATTGGCGCCGCCCTTAAACTGTAGGTATAATACTAATCGTTCACTATTCTTTATCTATCAATTCGAAGCTGCGCTTCACGAAGCTTGTTAGCGCCGCACCCGAAAGCATGTTCTGAGAGAGTAATGCAAGGTCGAAAGCCTGGCGGGCAATGCGTGCTTTGTTATCTTCTTTTGCGTTCAGGATGCGCTGGTTCAGGCTGTGGTTGGCGTTTATAGTTACGTTATACATATCCGGCATATCGCCCATAAACATCATACCGCCACCACCAGCTTTGCTCATGTCCTTCATGCGGCGCATAAACTCAGGCAGTGTAATTACCAGCGGAGCATCGTCCGGCGACATGGCAGCTACTTCCACGGTCATGTTCTTGTTGTCGATAGCCGTTTCGTAAATGCCTTTCAGAGATTCTTTCTCCTTATCATTCAGCACGCTTTCCTTGTTCTCGTCTTTCTCGATCAGCTTGTCAGTAGTATCGGAGTCAACGCGCTTCAGGGTAGTTTTCTCCAGCTTCTGCTCCAGCATACCGATAAAGTGGCTATCGATAAGCGAGTCAAGTTTCAGTACATCGTAGCTGCGGTTTTGGGCAGCTTCAATAAAGGCGTGCTGCTTGTCGGCGTCTGTTGTATAAAGCAATACCAGGTTGCCATTTTTATCGGTCTGGCTAGCCTGCGTCAGTGCCTTGTACTCTTCTATTGTATAGTATTTATTATCGATACTCTCCAGCAACACAAAGTCTTTCGCCTTTTCATAGAACTTGTCATCGCTCAGCATGCCGTACTTCACAAACACGTTGATGTCGTTCCAATTCTTCTCAAAGGTTTCGCGGTCTTTGCGGAAGATCTCAGCCAGTTTATCAGCTACTTTCTTAGTGATATAAGTGTTGATCTTCTTCACGCTTGAATCGGCTTGCAGGAATGAGCGGCTTACGTTCAGCGGAATATCCGGCGAGTCGATAACACCGTGCAGCAGCATCAGGAACTCAGGCACCACATCTTTTACCTCATCGGTAATAAATACCTGGCGCGAATATAGTTGTATTTTGTTGCGCTGCAGTTCGAAATCGTTCTTGATCTTAGGGAAGTACAGAATACCAGTCAGGTTAAACGGATAGTCTACATTCAGGTGGATCCAGAAAAGTGGCGCTTCAGAGAACGGGTATAGTTCTTTATAAAAGTTCTTATAGTCTTCGTCAGTCAGTTCAGATGGCTGCTTTGTCCAGATCGGGTTCGGGTTGTTGATAACTTCACCCTCAAACTCAACTGGTACTGGCAAGAACTTGCAATACTTATCAAGAATCGTTTTAACGCGGGCAGTTTCTAAAAACTCTTCTGAATCTGACGCGATATGCAGGATCACATTTGTTCCGCGGGTTTCTTTGTCAGCGCTTGTAATGGCAAACTCAGTACTGCCGTCACAAGACCAGCGTGCTGCCTCAGCGCCTTCCTGGTAAGACTTTGTAATGATCTCAACGCGGTCGGCCACCATAAACGCAGAGTAGAAACCCAAGCCAAACTGACCAATGATCTGGCTTCTGTCGCCGGCTTCTTTAAAACGCTCTACAAACTCCTCGGCTCCCGAAAAAGCAATCTGGTTAATATATTTCTTGATCTCGTCGGCAGTCATACCGATACCCTGGTCAGCTATAGTTATCGTTCGGGCATCTTTATCAACCGATACGGTTACTTTTGGCTCGCCAAGGTCGCCTTTGTACTCACCTATAGCTGCTAATCTTTTTATCTTCTGCGTAGCATCTACAGCGTTACTTACCAGTTCTCTCAGGAAAATCTCATGATCAGAGTACAAGAACTTCTTGATGATCGGGAAAATGTTCTCGGTGTGGATCGAAATACTACCTCTTTCTTCCATGTTTATAGTTTGCTATATCGTTATGTGATTTGCTTCTGCGGTTCTGCATTCAAAAGGCGTTCCATTGTAACCATACCACCTGAATCACGACAAGTTGTCAGCGAACAAACCATTCAAGTACATAAACACGTTATAGTTGTGTTATTTCTGACAGATTAAACCTTATAGTTTCAAGTCAGTCAAAAGCTAACCGATAAACATAACAATGTACCGGATGTTGTTATATTTGTAAAAGCCTAACTATAGAAAGTGTACAAGTTTACCAGTTATATCGCCATTGTGCTGCTCCTGCTCTTTACCAGAGCCATGGTGCCCGATGCGCTTTTACTGGAATTACACCCGCACACCCATACCGTACACGCCGACCATACCGATAGCCACGAGGCTCAGATAGGTCAGAAGCACAAGCATTGCCCCGTTGAGGACACTTTTGATGTTCCGTTCCAGGGTACAATAACAACTATAGATTTAGCGACGGCACAACACCGATCAGCTTATGCTAATTATTACCATAGCTACTGGCAAAACAACAACAGCCAATCCCTTCATCTGCGAGGCCCTCCTGTAGCATAATTTCTTCTTCAAGCCCGGATTGCAAACACTCCAATCGTCCGGCATTTATAGTTTAGCACTGGTAACTATAGGCATGTGCTATAGTTGCTGCCAAGTGCTAGTTTGGCTGCATTTCAGCTGTTATTCTTATTTAATTTATTACCGTGCTTAGAGATTTAATTTTGCGAAAGCTGCTTTTGCTGCCACTACTCCTGACTGTGGTACCTGTGGTTGCGCAAAGCATGTTACCGCATGTGGGCACATCCAGCCCCGTGCAGGATTGCGGCCTTACTATTTCGGGGAAAGTGCTGGACCACGACACCCGTACAGCGCTGCCCGGCGCAACTATTTATATTCCGCAACTAGACCGTGCTGCTATAGCTGATGCGTACGGCAATTACCATTTCCATCATGTTTGCCAGGGCACTTATACACTAAAGGTTAGCTTTATTGGCTATGCAACCGAAGCTTATAGTTACCGGATCACCACATCATCAGTAAGAGACCTGCAACTGCACTCCGATGCGGCTATGCTGCGCTCTGTAGAAGTAGTAAGCTCCCGTCTGCTCACCGAATCTCAGGCTACCGAAGTATTGTCTGGCCGTGAATTGGAACAAACCCGAGGGCTTTCGCTGGGAGAGTCGTTGGAGAAGTTACCGGGCGTTAGCTCGTTTCAGACCGGGCCGAACGTATCGAAACCTGTTATACATGGTATGTCTGGCAGTAGGGTACTTATTTTGAATAACGGTGTTCGGCATGAGGCGCAGCAGTGGGGCGACGAGCATGCTCCTGAAATTGATGCCCTTGCAGCTACAGAACTTAAAGTAGTGAAAGGCGCTGCCGGTGTGCGTTATGGGTCAGATGCTATTGCCGGAACTATACTCGTAAACCCAAGCCCATTGCCAGACTCTGCCGGTATGAGTGGCAACATAGGCCTGATAGGAAATACCAATGGCCGGATGGGAACTATAGCCGGCTTGCTACAAGGCAGGTTAAAACAACAACCGATCAGTTGGCGATTGCACACATCCGTTAAAAAAGCAGGAGACTCGCACACACCAGACTATAACCTGAAGAACACCGGATTCGAAGAACAGAACCTGGCGGCCACGTTGGGCTATAACAAAGAGAAGTTTGGCGCAGAGGCATACTATAGTTTATTCCATACCAAGATCGGGCTTTTGAGTTCGGCACACATTGGCAACACCACAGATTTATTATATGCTATAGAGCGTGGTTACCCGGAACAAACCGGTGAATTTAGTTATAACATAGCCCGACCTTACCAGGATGTGAACCACCAGTTATTAAAACTAAAAGGCTACCACACAACAGGTAACCTGGGTAAGCTACTCTTTACCTATGCCCTGCAACAGAATGTTCGTGATGAATATGACAAAGATGCATCCAAGGCGAACCCTGAAGCGCCTGAGCTGCACCTCGACCTGCTGACGCATACTACTGAACTGGTTTGGGAACATGAGCTGCCATCGGCTATTTCGGGAAGTATGGGCGTAAGCACGCTTTGGCAGGACAATACCTATGAAGGACGTATGTTTGTACCGTTCTATCGCAGCTTTACGGCAGGCGCTTTTGTAGAAGAAAAGTGGCGCAAAGATAACCTGCAACTGGAAGCCGGCCTGCGATACGACTATAAGAACATGGACGTAAAAAGGCGCGACCGCGAAAACAACCTGCAGCAACCATCTTATAGTTTCCATAACCTATCGGGTAGTGCCGGTGCGCTGGTTGATGTAGGGTATCACTTTACTTTTGGAGCCAATGTTAGTTACGCATCCCGTTCACCGCATGCTAACGAGTTATTTGCAGATGGTATCCACCACGGAACCGCCTCTTACGAAGTAGGTAACCCGGATATGGTTTCGGAACATGCTATAAACGCAAGCGCAACTATAAATTACCATACCAACCCGAAACTGAACGGTGGTATCAGCTTTTTTTATAACACAATCTCCAATTTTATTTACCTGCAACCCGACACCGTACCAGAGCTAACTATAAGAGGTTCGTATCTATCATATTTTTATAAACAGGCTGACTCGCGATTTTATGGGGCAGACCTGAGCTTGTCGTATGCTTTTACCGACAGGCTTAACCTGGATACAAAGGCAACTATAGTTCGGGCGTATAATTTTGAAGAGGACCAATATCTGCCAAATATTCCGGCTAACCGCCTTAACGCAGAGTTGCAGTATGAGCTGGGAGAACTGGGCAACGGTAATTTTAAGGATAGCTTTGTAGCTATAGGTGGTTTGGCTGTTGCCAGGCAGGACCGCTCCGACGAACAGACAGATCCGTACATGGCCGCACCTGAAGGTTATTTCCTGCTACAGGCCGAGGCGGGCACAAAAATACACATCGGCAGACAGCCCGTTGAGTTGAGTATATCTGGTAACAATTTGTTAAACACCGTTTATAGAGATTATCAAAATAGATTACGTTTTTTTGCTGCCGAAACTGCCCGAATGTTACTGATTCGTGTTAACTTACCGCTACTTTTTAAAACCGAATCTTAAAAGAGTAAGTATCAACAGATTTTAATCACCTTATTTGTATATCATCTTAACGTAAAGTGTCATTTATGAAGAAGCTTTTGAGACCATACCTTGCCGTATTACTAATGGGTTCTCTTATTACAACAACCAGCTGTGGCGACGACGACAATCCTGCACCGGTAGTTGATCGCGAAACGATCACAACTGTTAAACTTTCTTTGGAGCCACAAGGCAAAGAAGGCACACTGGTTACTGCATCTTATGAAGATCTTGACGGACCGGGTGGTAACCCTCCTGTAATACCTCAGCTAACGCTTAAGGCTGGTACAACATACGATGTAGATCTTACTATACTTAACAAAACAGAAAACCTTAACAGCGAGATCATCGACGAGGCAAACGATCACCAGGTATATTACACCTCAACGCCTGCCAACCTGATGACTGTAACGGTAACTGATAAAGATAGCCAGAACCGCCCACTGGGTTTAACGGCAACTATAGTTACTGGAAATGCCGGTACAGGTGAGCTTAAAGTAGTATTAAAGCACCAGCCTGGCACAAAAGGCAGCCCTACAGCTGGCGAGACCGATGTTGAAGCTAAATTTAACGTAGTTGTTCAGTAACAATACGCTACATACATAAACAGGAAAGGCGCCCATAAAGGGCGCCTTTCCTGTTTTATGCTAATACCTATAGTTACAACCTGCCCTGAAGCCTTGCTACAATTTTGCTGATGCGGACTTGTCGTGTTTCCGGGCGCTTGGCCTCCAGCACTGCAATTACATGTTCTTTTCTGTTCGTAAATGATAGTTTACCGAACTGCTCCAGTACGTTCGCTTCTATTAAAGCCTGCTGCAGGTCTGCGGGTATAGTTACGGTACGGTTCACCCTGTCTATTCCCGGGTAATCAACTCCAAATTTTGAAGGTTCTTTTCGCTCGGAGGTGTGCTTGAACCGAAGCGAAGACCAGGTATCATCGATCGCAATTAGCCGAACACCTTCGTAGCCCAGTTCTTTTATAGTTGCCCAGCCAAGGTCGCGGGTAAGGTCCGATTTTATGCCTGATGTTTTTTTAGGGTACGCGACCCATAGCATGCCGCCCGGCTTTAGTGCTGCAACAGCCTGTGGCCCGAGCGTATCCAGTTCGGCTTTAGTGGTTACAAATACCTGCACTACATCAAACTGGTGTTCTGCATTGGTAGTAGTAGCTGCCGTTACTTTACCACCGTCCTGTTCAAACCCACTTTTTAAAGTATCAGGAGCATTTAAGAGCAGCAAACTATAAGGTGGCTTAAGCTGGAGTTTCTGGCAGATAGAAGGCATGAGGTAATTTATAATTGAGTTAAGTTAATTGCGGTGCCTAAGCTAATCTAAAATCAGCAAAAACCATACACCCGGCCTGCAAACTATAGTTCCGGGCCAGTGCTATAGTTTACTGTAAATACCTGCAACTATAATCTGCGGTTTTAGATTAGCTGGAGTATGCAGGAGATGCTTGCATTTCAAGAAGCAACTATAGGTAAAATTCCATTTTGCAACCGGGAGTTGCACTACAAAACCAAAACCCGGAACCACCCTGATACTTAACCAATTGCGAATTTACAGATTCCTTTAAAAGGTAGAATCAGTACAACTAAATCAGAAAATTACAAGTATAAATTTATAGTTCCGGCTATAAATTAACTTGCTTATGAAGATACCGTTTACATCCCGAATTGCGGACATATCTTCGTTAACCTTGCTTGCCATTGTACTTTATACATCGCAGCCCGAAAAACAGCAGCCCGCAACTATAACTCCACCACCTCCCGAAGTACAGACGCCTGTTACTGTTGCTGCTTTAACCATACCTACCAACGAAGCTTATTTCGACCTTATAGTGGAAACAGCGGAGTGCCTGGGAGAGAACCTCTGGATCGGGGGTAAGATAGAATGCATACCAGCAGCGGATGATCCTAAAAAAATACGCAGGCAATTTGCCGTTAAAGAACTTACAGCCACTGGGTTAAGCACATACAACAGCTATAAGCTCCGCAACAACTATGGCACCTTAAAAGCGATAGGGGATAAAAATGGCAGGGTATTCTTGCAGCTACAGGAAGGACCAATGCAGCTACAACCTACTTCCGGCGATGCACCTATAGTTGTGGCGTACCAGCGCACTTTGCCTGAGGCCATATACGACGACAGCGCCGGCAACTGGATCTGTGAGTAAGCCTTAGTTATAGTCTTCTTCGGAATCATCCTCATCTTCAAAACCCAGTGACTCCATTCGTTTATTTCCGGCTTCCATGGCGGCTTTTAACTTTGGATTGTTTTCTATACGCTTGCCAACTTCCGGGTTAAACATGATCTCTAACATGGTTTTAAGGTAGGGCTTGCTTTCTGCTCTCTGTTCAAAAGCTTCCTTGTCTGCTTCTGTCATACCTTTCACCCAGCTCTCCAGTTCAGGTTTTATCTTTTCCAGCTCCGTGTATAGCTCGTTGTTAAGCTTATTTACCATGGCAATGGTCTTTGTATCGTCTTTTTCAGCAAAAGCAGCTTTCAGGCCAGTGGCATATTTCTCCATCAGTTTATCATACTTAGCTTCGGTGGGGTGTATATCCAGCCTGGCTATAGTTACCAAAACAGGTGCAGCAACAACAACCTGCAGGTGCCCTAAGCACAAACCAGCACTCAGGAGAAATGAAACAAGAACTTTTTTCATACTTAAACTAATTTTTAATATGACTTATACGAGATATCTAAATTTTGGTAGTTGAGAAAGACGCTGTCAAACTGTAACTATAATCATGGCTGATAGCCAGTCGCGCAATTTTAATCGTATGTTTCTGTAAAGCAGTTGCTATTTTGTAATTTTGAGGATGATCTTATACAACGTAACAGTAAGCATAGATAATACTGTGGCCGATGAGTGGCTACAGTGGATGAAAGATGTACATATTCCGGAAGTGATGGAGACAGGCTATTTTATGGCGAACCAGATCTGCCGGGTTATGGAAGATGAAGACACAGGTGGAACTACCTATGCCGTGCAATATACCTGCCGCAGCGTACAAGATCTGCAGGAATACCAGCGCGACCACTCTCCGGCACTACAGCAAAAAGTTAATGACCGCTATGCCGGCCGATATGCTTCCTTCCGGACTATGCTGGAAATTGTTGGTGTAAACGTAGAGCGCAAGGATCAGGAATAAACACCCTAAAGTATAAATATTAAGCCCCGGCTATACTTAATTAACAAGTATAGCCGGGGCTTTTTTAATGCTTCCTGATTAACCTTTGTACTCCTGTATCTGCTGCTCCGTCATGGTGCAGTTCATCCACTGGCCATCCAGGTCGGCACCTATCTTTTTGTAGAATTCAATGGCTGGCTCATTCCAGTCCAACACCTGCCACCTGAAACGCTTGGCACCTACTCGCTTTGCTTCTTCGGCTACGGCATCAAACAGTTTTTTA
This sequence comes from Pontibacter populi, assembly GCF_040278685.1. Classification (NCBI taxonomy): domain Bacteria; kingdom Pseudomonadati; phylum Bacteroidota; class Cytophagia; order Cytophagales; family Hymenobacteraceae; genus Pontibacter; species Pontibacter populi. Next base: position 21,262 of record NZ_JBEOKT010000013.1, on the reverse strand, counting down.
CCAATTCCGCTCCTGCGTAATCGCTCTGTTACCACCAGGTCTTCCAGGTAAATGGTTCTGCCTTTCCAGGTGGAGTAAGCGGTATAGTATAACGACAGGCCAACTATACCTTCTTCAGACTCTGCCACAAAAAATTCAAATATCGGGCGCTCGCCAAAGCCATCGCGGCGCATGTCTTCCAAGGTGTTTGTTACTTCGTTTGGGGCACGCTCAAAAATAGCCAGTTCCATTACCAGGTCACGTACCTGCGGCAAATCGTCTATAGTTCCTTTTCTAACTTGTATCACTTTTATTGCTAATTGTTTATTGCTGATTGTCTGAATCAGGATTTTCAGGATTAAAGGATTGGCAGGATTTAGAATCCCTTTCTAACTTCCAAACTTTCTAACCTATTAACTTCTCTAACTCAAGACTTCCCAAACTGTCTTCGCTTGCACCAGTTCTTTGCCGGTTTGCTGGCTGGTAAGTTTGTGCAAAAGTATACTTTCTGTTTCACCTGTGCCAACTTCTGATATAACTGTATCACCCAATACACTTTCAGCTTTGTAAATGATGTCTACTTCGCGTAGTTGCTTTTCCAGAATTTCAGTTGGCAGCGTATCCAGAACCCATTGCAGGTAGCGGGTGTTGGTAACGTGGCGGTTCAGGTCGATGTCGTGCCAGCGCACGGGCATTTGTTGCGCATACTGTACTTCCTGTAGTTGCGGTAGTTTTCCTTTGGCAAAAGGCAATGGTTCCTGATTAGGCACTACTTCAATGTCCATAATAAAATCAGGCACCGACACCATCTGGCGTTTTACTACATCCATTACCAGCCAAACACTTGTTGCCTGCCCCAGCAATTCTCCATCCGAACTATAGATTCTGAAATCACGATGCAGGAAAACCCGTTCACGCCCCGATGCCCACGTCTTTACAACTATAGCTTCGCCGTGCTTAGGATAACGGAAGATTTCTACACGCATGCGCTGCAATACCCACGTCAATCCACGCTCCAGCAAGTCGTACATCGAAATACCTATGCTGCGCGTGTTCTCCCAGGCTGCTTCCTGCATGTAGCTCACAAGCGCCGGTATAGTTGCCTTGCCATGGTAATCTATCTCACTTGATCGAACTATAAACTGGCTTTTGCCTGGGTATGATTTCATAGTGGTAGGTTTGGTTTATAGTTGCTAAAATACGGAGGAATTAAAACACATGCAGCCTTATAGCAAAAAAGCACGCCCTGGCAGGACGTGCTTTTAAAATAATATATGGTTTATAGTTTACATCATACTTCCAATACCTGCCCCGATAGCCATAAACAATAATCCAAGCGCATAAAATGCAAGCATTATAATAGTAAGTACGCCCATAAACTTGAACAGCGATTTCAGGTTTTTAAAAGACTCCGTTACCAGGTCTTCGTTTTTATGACGTAGCGCATGCTGCATTTTATCAGAGAACCTGTATAAGTATAGCACCGGAAAAAAGTACAACAGAGCAAATATTAGATAAAAGACAACGAAGAATGTTCCTCCAACACCACCACCTATTCCATTTCCGCTGGCTTTACTCATAACTGAGCCTAAAACAGAGCCGGCAAAAATACCCATTAGTACTATAAAGCCGATCATAACAAAACCGACTATAGCCAGGAATTTGCCCCACTTGGCTGTATTTCTTAAAAAATCTTCCGATGCCAGGTTAAGGCTAAGGTTTTGCGGTGCTGGTGCATCTGCGTAAAGTTCTGCGTCCATAAATAAATGTTTTTTAGTTGTTTAAGTGTGTTTCGATTAACTAAATATAGCGGTTTTAATATACTTATGAAAATGTGCGAGCATCTTTACAAACTATACCACCCAAACAAAAAAAGCCGCGCTACCTGATGCAGGCAGCGCGGCTGAAGTATAAATGGCAGATCTATACTTGTGTTATTTGTTCTGAGCTTCGCCTTCGTAAGGGTTTACGCCCATGTTTTTGTAGATGAATGCATACGTATCCGCATACTCCTGGATAACCAGCGAAGTTGGCTTACCGGCACCATGGCCAGCACGCACATCAACTCTAATTAAATAAGGATTACCCGGAGCACCCTTTGCCTGTAGTTCAGAGATAAACTTGAACGAGTGAGCAGGAACTACACGGTCGTCGTGGTCAGCAGTTTTAACTAAAGTAGCAGGGTATTTTACGCCTTCTTTAATGTTGTGCAACGGCGAGAATTTGTACAGGTTCTCGAACTGAGCAGCATCATCTGACGAGCCATATTCCGGTACCCATGCCCAACCAATCGTAAACTTATGGAAGCGCAGCATATCCATTACACCCACCGCAGGCAGGGCAACTTTAGCTAGTTCAGGGCGCTGTGTCATGAACGCACCAACCAATAAGCCACCGTTAGAACCACCAGCCACAGCCAGTTTCTCAGATGAAGTATACTTCTGGTTGATCAGGTACTCGGCAGCACCGATAAAGTCATCGAATACGTTTTGCTTGTTTGGCGTCATGCCGGCTTTGTGCCAGTCTTCGCCGTACTCGCCACCACCACGCAGGTTAGGCATGGCATAAACACCACCATTCTCCAGCCACAGCATGTTGGCAATGCTGAAGCTTGGCGTCATTGAGATGTTAAAACCACCGTAAGCGTACAGGTAAGTCGGGTTTGTGCCATCCAGTTTCAGACCTTTTTTGTGCACGATAAACATCGGCACTTTGGTACCATCTTTCGAAGTATAGAACACCTGCTTCGTTTCAAAAGCATCGGTATCTACGTTCACTTCGGTTTTGCGGAACAGGCTTACTTTGTTGTTTGGTACATCGTAACGGTAAATAGTTGGCGGATATGTGAACGACGTGAACGTAAAGAAGGTCTCCTTGTCTTTCTGGTCGCCACCGAAGCCGCTAACTGTACCTAAAGTTGGTAACTCTACTGTATTTAGTTGCTTGCCATTCTGATCGTACACTACAACCTGGCTGGTAGCATCTTTCATGTAGCTGGCAATAATGCGGCCGCCTACTGTAGATACGTTCTGCATTACGTTGTCAGATTCCGGAACTATAGTTTTCCAGTTGGCTTCTTGTGGCTTCTTCGGATCGATCATCACCAGGCGGTAGCGCGGCGCATTCTTGTTCGTCATCACCAGCAGCTTGTCGCCAAAGTTATCAACTACATTGTACTCGCTTTCGAAGTTGTCTACTATCGGTTTTATAGTTGATTTCGGGTCAGCAAGGTCCTTATAGTATAGCGCGTTGGCTCCGCTGGCACCTTCCGATGCGTTCAGGATCAGGAAGCGCTCATCGTCTGTTGTCTGGCCGTAGAAGTTGCGCAGCGCATGTGCTTTGTCTTCGTAAACCAGTTTGTCCTGGCTCTGTGGCGTACCAATTTTGTGATAGTATACTTTATGGAATTCGTTCTTGTTAGCCAGTTTGTTGCCTTCAGTAGGGGCATCGTAACGGCTATAGAAGAAACCATCTTTATACCAGCTTGGGCCTGAGAATTTCACCCACTCCAGTTTATCGTTCAGCATTTTGCCGGTAGCCACATCCATTACCTGGTAGGTGTTCCAGTCAGAGCCACCGCTTGATGTACCCACCGCCACATGCTTGCCATCTTTCGAGAAAGAGAAAGCCGTTAATGCTACTGTTCCGTCAGAAGACAGTTTGTTCGGGTCAAAGAAAACTTTTGGCTCAGAGTCCAGGGTCTCCTGCACGTACAGCACACTCTGGTTCTGTAAGCCATCATTTTTGTAGAAGTAGTATTTACCACCTTCTTTAAACGGAGCGCCGTATTTCGGGTAATTCCAGATCTCAGTCAGACGTGCCTTAATATTGTCGCGGAAGTCGATGTCGCCTAAGTACTCCTGCGTTACTTCGTTCTGCGCCTTTATCCACTGGTCTACTTCATCGGTATGCGTTTCGAGCCAGCGGTATGGGTCGGCTACCTGCTTGCCGTGGTAATTATCAACGTGGTCAACTTTTTTGGTATCGGGATAATCTAAAGTAGTCTCAGCCGTTGCGGTGGCTTCCGTAGTAGTCTCTGTATTCACAGTTGGGGTTTCTGTTTGTGATGATTTACATGCCGACATAGCCGTCAGGCCACCAGCCAGCAGTAGAACAGTTGTTTTTTTCATAATGTTTTCCGTCTGAGTTTAATTGTGATACGGGAAAAGCTAAGATAAGTAATTATCATGAAAAGGGCTAAAATTACAACTAAAGCACTTGCTGTAGTTAGCACCTAATATCTATAGCGGTTGAGCTTATAGTTTACACCGGAAAAGGGGTATCATTTTAATTGATTGAACCAAACTATACTTACTGCCCAAAATTGATCTCGGTACTATCGCCGATGTTCAAACTATGGCTTAGCCCTTTAAAGCTTGCATCGGACCCGATGATGGAATCATGCATCACGGCAAAGCGCAACTCCGAAAAAGACCCGATAATGGAATTGCTAAGTACAGAATTAGTTATAGTTGTATTATCGCCGATAGCTACATTTGGCCCGATCACTGAGTTTACAATAGTACATTCAGCACCAATCGTTACAGGTGGAATAATAATGCTTCCCGAAAATTGCTGGCTATAGTTTTGTTTGCGCAAATGTGGACGGTTCAGGAGCAAAGCATTGGCTTCTAATAAAGTGTCCTTCCGGCCACAATCAAACCACTGCTCTACATTCCACTTCACCATTTTCTCCCCCGATTTTATCATGTGCATCAGGGCATCGGTCAGGTGATATTCGCCCAGGGTGCGCTGGTCTTCGTTGATAATATACTCCAGCGACTCGATCAGCTTTTTAGGATTGGCAATTTTATAAAGGCCCACCAACGCAAAATTCGACTTCGGGATCTTTGGCTTCTCCACCAGCTTCACCACAAACTCATCCATGCCTACTTCGGTAACCCCAAACAGCGACGGCTTCGATACTTTTTTAACGCCCAGCACAGAATAAGGCGCATCCAGTATAGGTTGCAGGTCGGTATCAACTATAGCATCGCCGAGCATGATCAGTACGTTGGGCTCATTCTCGTAAGTATGGCGGGCTACCCAAAGGGCATGGCCTAAACCTTCGCGGGGCTCCTGTACTACAAACTCTGTTTTTAGCTGGGGATATTTGTTACGGACGTAACTTTCTATTTTCTCGCCCAGGTAACCAATAATAAAAACAAAATCTGTGATTCCGGCTTCTGAAAGGCGATCTATAATGTGGCCAAGTATAGTATTATCTGCAACCGGCAACAGCGATTTAGGCTGTGTATGTGTATGTGGCCGAAGCCTTGAGCCAATACCTGCTACCGGAATTACTGCTTTCATAAACTATACGTTTCTGCTAATATATTAAATTAAAGCAATAATTTAAACTATAATGCATTAGTAGCATATCAGCTTATATTAAGATTGGTTAATATAAAAGCTTTAACTTTAAACGATGCTTACATATTTTCGTAATCATAACGCCTTATAAGCAAAACGGAAACGTATACACACTACCTAACATAAACTCATGAAAAGACTATTATTCTACCTGATCGGATTTGTTGTACTGGCTTCTCAGTCATCTTGTGGTTATAACGAAATGGTGACCAAAGATGAGAACGTAGAAGCAGCCTGGGCTAACGTACAGAACGCCTACCAGCGCCGCGCCGATCTTATTCCTAACCTGGTAAATACTGTTAAAGGAGCTGCCAATTTCGAGCAGGAAACTCTGACACGTGTAATTGAAGCCCGTGCCAAAGCTACTAGTATGAACATCAGTGCGGATAACCTGACACCTGAGAATATTCAAAAATTTCAGCAGGCGCAGGGCGAGTTATCAGGCGCACTAAGCCGTTTATTGGTAACCGTAGAACAATACCCGCAATTAAAAGCCAACCAGAACTTCCTGGAACTGCAGGCACAACTCGAAGGCACCGAAAACCGGATATCTGTTGAAAGGCGTAAGTTTAACGAGACCGTACAGGACTATAACTCTTACATCCGCTCGTTCCCACGTAACATCATAGCCGGCTGGTTCGACTTCGAGAAGAAAGGATACTTTGAGGCTGAAGCAGGAGCGCAACAAGCCCCGACGGTAGAGTTTTAAACTATAAATTGTTTAAGGTTGAATTGTTTAATTGTTGTTCTGTTTTTGATGATCAACAATCTAACAATTCAACAATTTAACCATATAGGGTATGCCCAAAGATACCATAACCCCTGAAGATGAGCAGCTGATATTGGCTGCCATCCGGGAAGCAGAGCAGAATACCTCCGGGGAGATACGCGTGCACATCGAGAACCATTGCGAAGGCGATGTACTGGACCGTGCCACCGAAGTTTTTGCCGAACTGCATATGCACCTGACCAAGCTACGCAACGGCGTACTTTTTTATATCGCCATTAAAGATCACCAGTTTGCTGTGCTCGGAGATGCCGGTATAAATGCCATTGTTCCGGACCATTTCTGGGAAGACATAACCGCTGAAGTGATAAGCCATTTTAAGCGAAAGCAGTATGCCACAGGCTTGGCGAACGGCATAAAAATGGCCGGTGAACAACTAAAAGCGCATTTTCCTTACGACAGAGAAGGAGATATAAACGAACTCCGAGACGATATCTCGTTCGGACAATAACCATCTATGCTTAAACATACGCTACTTTTTCTGTGCTTTTGCTGCATCAGCCTGATGGCTTTTGCCCAGGACAGCGATTTTCCGCCACGGCCAAACCCGCCTAAGCTGGTTAACGACATGGCCAACATACTTACCCAGGAAGAAGTAGCTGCGCTTGAACAGAAACTGGTAAACTATAACGATACTACCTCCACGCAGATAGCTATTGTTACCCTAAAATCTATCGGCGATTACGACCCCAACCAGTATGCTGCTGAACTGGGCGAGCGCTGGGGTGTTGGTTCCGAAAAATTTGACAATGGTATTGTAATCCTGGTTGCTATAGAGCAGCGCAAAGTTGCCATACAAACCGGTTATGGCATGGAGCACCTGGTGCCCGATGCCATTGCCAAACGCATTACCGAGTACACACTTAAGCCAAATTTCCAGCAGGGAGAGTTTTACAAAGGCTTGGATGAAGCAACTTCGTTTATCATTAGCGTAGCCAGCGGCGAATACCAGGCCGACCCAAAAGCCAATGCCGAAGATGAAGGCGGACCATCAATTATGTTCATCGTTATCATTGCCTTAATATTGCTGTTTATCCTGTCAAGGTTTGGTAAAGGCGGCGGCGGCGGTCGGGGAGGCAGAGGCTATACCCGTACGTTAGGCGGCCCGATCATTATACCTGGTGGCTTCGGCACTTTCCGTAGTGGTGGCGGTATCTTTGGTGGCGGAGGCGGTGGCTTCGGAGGAGGCGGAGGTGGTTTTGGCGGCTTCGGTGGTGGTAGCTTTGGTGGTGGCGGTGCCAGCAGCAGTTGGTAGTGTGTCCCTGCGGGCAATTATAAATTAAGAATTATGAATAAGGGAGATGGAGCTCAGGCTTTGTCTCCTTTTTTGTGTAAATCAGGATTTGAGGATTGACAGGATTAGTCTATAGTTCGTTTTATAGTTACAGTCCACAAGCGGACAGGTCGCGACCTGTCCCTACGGAAATACATTGCTGATAAATCTCGAAGCTTTCCGGTTCAAACTATAAACAGGCGGTTGCTATGAGACATTTCTCAGTCTTTGGGTTGAGCGCCTTGTAGATTTCCGGAGCCGCAGGCATGGCGACGTTAGGAGCAAAGGAAATGTACACCGCGCGATGCCCGAAGACGAGGCCTCCCGGCCGTGAGGGAGCCAAGGTTGATTTGAAACTTTAGGTTAATAGAGCTCCCAGGATTGGAAGTGGCTATAGTTAGAGGCTTGGTCGGGATAGTGGAAAAGCAAACTATTATCTGTACTAGATTTCTCCTAACGTCGAAATGACAACAAAATGTAAGGCAACTATAAGTCACATAAGATCCCTCGGCTAACGCTCGGGATGACGAAGAAAATAAAACTACAACCCTCCAACTATAACCTTCGAAACCACGCCCAACACCACAACACCTATTCCGAAGCCGGCGGCGGCATTTCCGAAACGTTTGCGATGCGCCTGTTTTTTAAAAGCTTCTTCGTAGGCTGGCTCTTTCATTAAATGTGCATTGGGGTTTGCAGCGGATGCAGTACTCGGAGACACAACCGAAACGATGGTTCCGGTTACAAGCCCGGCGGCCGGATAGAGAATCGTTGTCCCCATTGTTCCCCAGAAAATGCCTTTTGATCGGTAGTATAGTTTGGCATCCTCTCTTCCCTGGATACGCAGCTTTGCCGTTTCTTCCATCATTTCACGCTCCGGGTTTGCAGTTTCCTTTTCAACTATAGTTACTTGCTTTACTTCGTAGTAATTTTGGCCGGTTTTATCGTTCAACGAACTATAGTTTATAGCAAACGATACCTTTTGCGCATCAGCAGAAACGCATACAACTATAGCTACTATAAGAGTGAGTAAAAATTTTGCCATAAAGGTAGACTTAAATAGATAATGGAGACGGTGAGTCTTGGATATAACCGGCAGTAACAACTGCCTCTTCTAACGTATATCCACAAAATCCGGACAACTGATTTTTGCTGTTGGCGGGCGTGCATTTTAAAAGCTATAGTTTATAGTTACAGTTGCCACAGATTTGCAGATAATAGCCGCACACGCTACCTTTATACTATGAGCGAACCAAGAAAAAAACTGTTCCTGCTGGATGCCATGGCCCTAATCTATCGGGCACATTTTGCGTTTAGCAAGAACCCCAGAATAAACTCAAAAGGCATGAATACGGGCGCAGCGCTCGGCTTTACCAACACACTGGTAGAAGTGCTGCAAAAAGAGAAACCAACCCACATCGGCGTAGCCTTCGATTCAGCTGCCAAGACCTTCCGCCACGATAACTTTGCAGCATACAAGGCTAACCGACAGGCCATGCCCGAAGATATTTCGGTGGCTATACCTTATTGCAAAAAAATTGTAGAAGCTTTTAACATTCCGGTGCTCATCCTGGATGGTTACGAAGCCGACGACATTATAGGTACCATGGCGCGCAAAGCCGAAAAAGCCGGTTTTGATGTGTATATGATGACCCCTGACAAAGACTACTGCCAGCTGGTAACGGAGCATATCTTCCTGTACAAGCCTGCTTTTATGGGTAATGCCATAGATATCTGGGATGTAAACAAGGTGCTGGAAAAATGGGAGATCGAGAATGTAAACCAGGTGATAGATATACTTGGTTTGCAGGGCGATGCCGTGGATAATATACCAGGCATACCGGGCATTGGTGAGAAAACTGCGAAAGCATTGATACAAAAGTATGGCTCTGTTGAGAACCTGATCGCCAACTCGCATGAGCTGAAAGGCAAGCAGAAAGAAAATGTAGAGGACTTTGCTGACCAGGGCCTGATGTCGAAAGAACTGGCTACGATACACTGCGATGTACCGCTGGAGTTTAGTGAAGAGGGTCTGCATTGCGATGCGCCCAACGAGGAGCAGCTTATCAATCTGTTTAACGAACTGGAGTTCCGGCAACTGGCGCAGCGTGTGTTAGGCCAGCCTATGGCTGCGGCGGCGGCAGGTATAGCTACTAAAACAGCAAAGCGCAAACCAACCGACTCCGGGCAAACATCGCTCTTCGGGGCAACAGAAGTACCTACTGAAGAAACTATAGTTGATGCGGTTCCGGCAACCATGCGCAGCTTCAAAAACTCGCTTGCCGACTATCACCTCATCAACACACCTGAGCTGCACGAGAGCTTGGTAAGTTACTTAGAGAAACAGGATGAGATCTCTTTCGACACCGAAACTACAAGTATAGATGCCATTACAGCCAGGCTGGTGGGCATGTCGTTCAGTTATCGCCCCGGCGAAGCGTATTACATTCCGGTTCCGCCAAACGACAAGGAAGAAACCCTCCGTATAGTTAATCTCTACAAAAACGTGCTTGAAAATCCGGCTATCCAAAAGGTTGGCCAAAACATCAAGTACGACATTATGGTACTCAAAAGCTATGGTGTAGAAGTGCAGGGACCGCTGTTCGATACCATGCTCGCTCACTATTTGCTGGAGCCGGAAATGCGCCATAACATGGATGTGCTTTCGGAAACATACCTGAACTATACACCAATTCCGATCACTGACTTGATAGGACCCAAAGGCAAAAATCAGCTAACTATGGCTGACCTGGCTCCGGAAGATGTAAAGGATTATGCCTGCGAGGATGCCGATATTACCTTGCGTCTGAAACTATACTTTGAGCCATTGCTACAGGAACGCGACCTGATGAAGTTGTTTCATGAAGTAGAAACGCCTTTGGTGCAGGTATTAGCCGATGTAGAACGCGAAGGTATAACCATAGACACCGATGCACTGGCTGATATTTCTACACAGTTAGAAAGCGAGATCATTACGCTGGAGAAGCGTGTTTTTGAAATTGCCGGAGAACAGTTCAACATTGGGTCGCCGAAACAGCTAGGTGAGATATTATTTGACAAACTGGAGCTTCAGGGAAAATCAAAACTAAAGAAAACCAAAACCGGCCAGCACGCTACCGGCGAAGAGATCTTATCTAAACTGGCTGGCGAACACGAAATTGTAAGGCTTATACTTGATCACCGCCAGCTAACCAAGCTAAAGTCTACTTACGTGGATGCGCTGCCACAACTGGTTTGCGAATTAGATGGACGCGTGCACACCTCGTTTAACCAGGCTGTAACCGCCACCGGCCGCCTGAGCTCTACCAACCCGAACCTGCAGAATATTCCGGTGCGTACCGAACGTGGCCGTGAAATACGAAAAGCATTTGTGCCGCGCGATAACAAGCACCTCCTTATTTCTGCCGACTACTCCCAGATCGAGCTTCGTATAATGGCCGACTTCAGTGGCGACCCAACTATGAAGGAAGCCTTTAAGAACGGGCTGGATATTCACGCCTCCACGGCCAGCAAAGTGTTTCACGTGCCACTCGACCAGGTAGACGGTGAAATGCGACGCAAGGCCAAAACCATCAACTTCGGTATCATTTACGGTATCTCTGCTTTTGGTCTGGCTGAGCGTTTAAGCATCCCGCGCCGCGAAGCTGCTGACATTATAGAAGCTTACTTCCAGGAATTCCCGGCTGTAAAAGAGTACATGGATAACGCGATAGATAAAGCCCGCGATGACGAGTATGTGGAAACGGTGCTCGGCCGCCGCCGCTACCTCCGCGATATCAATTCCCGCAACCAGAACATCCGCGGTTTTGCCGAACGTAACGCCATCAACGCGCCTATACAAGGCACAGCTGCAGACATCATCAAAATCGCGATGATCAACATACACGAGTACCTGAAGCAGGAAAACCTGAAAACCCGCATGATCCTGCAGGTACACGATGAATTGCTGTTCGATACGCCGAAAGAAGAAGTGGAAATTGTTACGCCAAAAATAGTAGAGTTGATGACAAATGCCTTACCACTTAGCGTACCGATGGAAGTTGGTTTAGGCGTTGGTGATAACTGGCTCGAAGCGCATTAAGGTATTTTAAACTATAGTTAGAAGCGGTGGCTGGAAGTATAAACTCCAGTCACCGCTTTTTTATGAAGTCTAATTTTCTTCTGTCATCCCGAGCAAAGCCGAGGGATCTTATAGGTCCTATAGTTGACGATTTAACTTGCTGTTTGTCATTTCGACGCAAGGAGAAATCTATTTTCGATTTTAAGCTGTATTAGATCTCTCACGCTGTTCGAGATGACAATAGTATTTAAGACTCTTCAATTCGTAATTCTCCCTAATACATTCTCGGCAACTCTATTCCTTTTATCTTCCGGAAGAGGTTAATGGCGGCCTGGTCTGTCAGGCTGGTTACGAAGTCGGTGATGTGGATGATGCGCTCGTAATCTGATACCCCATCCGGCAGGTTAATGTAGTGCGTTGGGATCAGGTCAGCTAGTTTGCGGTGGCGTTTGGACTCTGGCAGAAACACGGCTTTCATGCAGGCGTCCAGCAAACCGCCCAACACTTCAAAACCGGCAGCTTCAATTTCTAAAACCGGTTTGTTTCGATAGATTTTCTCTATCGACAGCATTTTGATCTCATCCAGTGCAGGTTTACAATCCAGCAGGTTAATGAGGGGCGTGTCGAAAGTACCTGCTAATAACTCCTTTTCATTTCCCAGGAAAACAGCCGAACATTCATCTATCAGCTTACCGATAATGCGGGCCCGCAAATAACCTATCTCTTCGCGCCAGTCGTAAAATTTTATAGTTGATACACGGTTCGGATCATCATTCAGTATTTGCTTTAGTAGCTCTATTCCCTGTTTATGCGGTACCAGACCAAGCTTTAAGCCATCTTCAAAATCGATGATGCGGTAACAGATATCGTCGGCTGCTTCTACTAAAAAGGCAAGCGGGTGACGGTGATAAAAAACGGTATCACCATCGCCTTTACGCAACAAGCCAAGCTCTGCAGCGATCGTGTTAAACCAGTCTTTTTCGGTCTGGAAGAAGCCATACTTTTTTTCGCTGGTGTTTTTAGTCTTAGCAATTACCGGCAATGACTCTTTCGGGTATTTAGTGAAAGTAGCCAGTGTGGTATAGGTCAGACTCAGGCCTCCGGACAAATTGCAGTGCTCCGGATAGGTATAAGTCAGCACCCGGAAGCCGGCAGCGTTGCCCTCGAAACTTAACAGATCTTTACGTTGCGCCTCGGTCAGGTTTTGCATAAAAGGCTGGGCGGCTTCGCTCTCGAAGTATGAGGAAATAGCATCTTCGCCGGAGTGACCGAATGGCGGGTTACCGATATCGTGGGCCAGGCAGGCTGCTGCCACTATATCGCCGAAATCAGCTTCCTGTATGTGTTTTTCTTCTGTTAAGGCTGGGTTACGCTCCAGTATACTTTTGCCAACTATACGGCCCAGCGTGCGGCCAACTACCGATGCTTCTAAACTATGGGTAAGGCGGGTGTGCACAAAATCGCTTTCGGGCATGGGCATTACCTGCGTCTTGTTCTGTAACCTTCTGAAAGCCGAAGAAAATACAATACGATCGTAATCGCGCTGAAACTCGCCGCGCACCGACTCATCCGAAGTATACTTTTTATCGCTACTCTCGAAACGCTTTTTAGAGATCAGTTTGCCCCAGGTAGTTGTATGTTGCATATAGGTAACTTAAGATCAGAATTTAATTAGCTCATCATAACACTGATGAACAGCGTGCCCAAAAACAAAGCAAGCAATGATAAAATATAAAGAAAACTTACTGGTAAAAATTTCAGGAACGTGCGCCAAAACGACTGCTTGTATACCCGGAGCATAGCCAGGAACAGGTACAGTAATGCTATCCAGAAAACCCAGGTATCTACTTCAAAGCTTTTAATAAAGTACTCTATACCTATGGCAACTATAGTAATCAGGAAGAAGAATGTATGAAAGTGGATAGAGAACATAAGATGCTCTACATAGTTGCGGTCCTGCCTGCGGTAGAAGAGGTAAAGTACAAACCCGAAAAACGGCATCAGGATAAACATCATAAAAGACGTATTCTTTAAAAGCTTCTGCCTCGACTGTTCTTCGTCTGATGTAAATGTCTTGAACTTGACACTCAATTCTTTCAGGAAAGGGCTGTCTATTGCCTGAATAAGCGAATCGGAGAGCGCTACAGCAGCTTCAGACGTTTCTGCCACAGTGTCGGCTTCTAACCCTTTTATTTCCACATCAGGTGTAAAGCTACCCTTAGCTTCCTCCGGGCTACTACCTCCACGTAATGCAAGCACAAAAAAGAAAATGATGCTTATGAAAACATATAGCCGGAAAGGCGGAACATAGGATGCACGCTGGCCTACATTAAATTTTTCTGTCAGCAGACCAGGTTTAAAAAGTAGCAGCTTAAGCGTGTGCCAAACTTTGGTGTCGAAATGCAGGGTACCTTCGAAGAACTCAGCTATTAAGTGTTTAGCTGGTACATTCAGGTCGTGGTTTTCCTGGCCACAATTAGGACAGTAATTGTTTACTTCTTCGAAAATATAGCCACAGTTAGGGCATTGGGTAAATTTACGACGCCTTTTTGCCATAGAGTAACGGAACATTTTACTTCAAATATACCTTTATCTATATAAACACTCTACCAAAAATTTTTCTGATTTTACACTTAAAGTTTAAACGCTCCAATGTTACGATAAGCCTTAAATGTGCTGTTTTTTTAGCAGTATATTTAGCCTTACTTACAATAGGAGGCGATTTAAGGCATTAACCACAATAAAAACCGATGTTACGGGAGGCATACAAATAGCCTTGCACAGTGGCAACTATACGCGTTCTTTTGCAATAGAATCTTCGATCCTTTCCAGGCTAAAAACAAATAGGCATCTCTAAATACAGGGTCAGGCAACTGATTTGGGAATTGCACCTATGCAAAATAAAGTGTTAGAGTTTGTGTAAACGGGCGTGCATTTGTTCAGGCAAGTGTCACGCCCGTTTGTTTTGCAGCTAAAGCTATAGTTTAAACTATAAAACAAAAGCGGACCCACACAAAAAGTACAGGCCCGCTCTTATTCAGGAATATATCTTGCAGGTTATAGTTTCACAATTTTAGTGGTTCCGCTGCTTTCTGCTGAGTTCCATTTCAGGATGTATACACCTGGCGAGATACCGGTCAAGTCGAACTCCAGTGGCAGGTTTATGTCGGTAAAGGTTGTCTCGAAGCTACGAACTACTTTGCCGGATGTATCATACAGGTATAGTTGCATCGGCACGTTTTTGTTTACCAGGAACCTGATCGTGAATTTCTGGTCTGCCCCTACCGGGTTTGGCGCTACCTCAAACTTATACAGGAAACTCGGGTCTGTTACCCTTACCACAAACGTGTACTTAAAGCTACCGTCGTTATAAATTACACGCAGCCTGTAATACGCTGTTCCCGGTATTGGTTCCTGGTCCGTAAAGGTGTTATCCGCTGAGGCACTAACTGTGCCTATTTCTGTAAAGGTGGTACCGTCTTCACTTCTTTCAACTATGTAGCGGGCTATGTTCTGTTCTGTGTCTGTAGCCCAGGTAATAACTACATCGCGTTCCGAATTATAGTCTGCCTGCAACGTGGCCACTTCTTCGGCAAGATTACATTCCCCATCCAGCTTCGGCTTCATCTCCGGCTGTCGGCAAACGCTTGCCACATTCTCCTGTGCGCTTTGCGCTATAACAACATTACCGCCTTCAATATCTTCGTCGCTAAGGTCGCGGAAGGCTCTCTCAAACTCAAGCGCATAGTGCATTACTGCTTCCTGTGGCAGAATTACGTGGCCCAACTGGTGCGCATGTCCTAACTCGTGCAGCATAACGGTCTCAAAGTCGAACTGGGTACTGCTGGGAGGTCCCGGGCCATACTGCCAGCTTATGTTGCTATTGATCTCCATATCAAACTCAGAAAGCCACCAGTTTATTTCGCCGGTAGATACCACCTGGCAACCGCGATAACGGCTCAGGGTACGGGCCAGCACATCTTTCCCTACATCAGACTGTGGCTTAAACATGATCACGATCTGGTCATCGGCGGCACTTCTTTCTATAGTTGTAGGTGCGCCTATTTTCCAGTTCACGTTGGTGTTGCAAATCCAGCTGTTCATAGCTCTTATAAATCCTTCGCGTGCATTGGTGCGGCTTTGCATATTCGGCGCAAAATGGATTGTGTAGCCACCTTCGCCATCTACATCAATAAGCGCAGGCTGGTAAGTGATGGAGTCTTCGTAAAGATTGCTGTAGGCATACGTGATCTTGATCTGCCTTGTAGTTGTAAAAGATGAGCCTGCATCGGTGGTTACTTTTATCTCGCCGGAGCCAGCAGTTCCGCCATCTTCGCCAGCCGATGGTATGTACATCCTGATCTGGGTATCGGTCCAGGAAAGGTAAACATCGTTCGGAGACTTTGTGAAACTTGTACCACCATCATCTGCATTCCGAAACGATACATAGCCGTCGCCGCGCGTGCTGCCAAAACCTGTGCCGGTTATAGTCAGAATAGTTTCGGTGCCGGCACTTGCTACTTTGGGGTTAAAATCCAGGATAGCAGCCGGGGCCAGTACACTATTCTGCTTCTGTGTTTGCAGTTTTGGGCCGTTCTGTAGTTTTTGGTTGGTAATTATAGTTCTATAGTTGGCGCCTGTTTTTTTGGTAACAGCCTGGTAAATCTGCTCTACCGAACTATAGCTCTCAAAAACGCCCTGGGCTGTCTGCGTCCGAACGTCGTACCGGATAAAGCCCTGTTCGCTGGCATAAGGCCGTGCACTGTAGCGGGTTTTACCAGGTGTATTGCCCAGTTTGTTTTGCTTCTGCAGGAAAAACATACCCTGCTGCCCTTCTTTTAAAGTAAGCGCAACCGAATATATATGTTTATCCAGCCCAACGGTACCGCCATCAGTTATTATTTCCAGCTGCGTTTCCTGTAGAGTGCCTTTAAACAGCTTGTATACTTTAATGATGTTAGAGGTGTAGATATTTTCGCGGCGGGCATCCCAGAAAGACTGCTGAGAGACCACTTCGCCTTCAATTACCACATCGGCAGCCTGCACGCGTTCTTCCAGGCTCACCGGAATCATGTGCACACTGTTGCCGGCGAATAGTTTGGGGGTAAGAAATAGTAAAAAGAACAGCAAAAACAGCCTGATGCGGGCAGGAGTAAAGGCTATGCTGTACCCGTTGTAGATAGTATTCATAGAAGAGCTTATGTGTATAGTTGTAACAGGTGCGCGGGTGATACCGGGGTCTCAACAGCTAAATTGCTTTTACGCAAATTTAAGCACCAGAGTATACAAGGTATTCAGGTCGTTTGCAGCACTTTATAGTTTTTTTTATTCCTGATCGCATTTTAATACCCAAAACAGGTGCTATAGTTGAAGGTAATAATATTCGCTAAATTATATATGAGCGCGTACGTTAAACCAGGCAGTATAGGTTCGGAAAATAAAAAAGGGCTACACATAGCAGCCCTTTTTACTAGGTATTGATTGGTTACAGATCAGTCTTCTACTCTTACCTGTGTGTTTTTGCCGTCTTTTTTGTAGGTATAGTTAAACGGCTTTCCATCACTGTTCTTCATCATGTTGCGGTACTTGTTGTATAGTTCCTGCGACTGCTTTTTACCGTCTATGTACAGGCCGGTGCCATCTATCTTAAAATCAACTTTCTCGCTGTTATTCTTCATCAGGCCGTCTTTTACCAGTTCGTCAGTCACATTGTCCAGTACTTCCGACAATTGTTCGTGACGCTTCATGCTTTCATCATGTCGTTTCATGCTTTCGCTGTGTCTCTGCATGCTTTGCTCGTGGCGGCGCATGGCGGCATCCTGTTGTGTTTGTATCCTGCGGATATCTACTTCCACACGTTTGCCTGCTTCAGCTTCTACCCGTGCAGAGTGGGCTTTCATCTCCTCCTGAAACTGCTGCATGTCTTTCTGGAACTGCGCCATATCTTTTTCATACTGTTTCTGGTCCTGCTCATATTGCTTCTGCTGCTTTTTCAATTCTGCTTTATTCTTGCCATCCAGGTTAAGCGGCATAACCGGAGGGGCAGGCGGAACAGGTGGCGGAGACATAGGTGCCATTGGAGCCATAGGTGCTAACGGTGCTCTTGGGTGAACACCCGGTGCAGGTGGCGGAGGCGGCGGAACAGCCAATCCATCCTTATCCGTCTGATACCTGTACTCGTAGCGGCGTTCTTCACGGTTGTTGCGGTTACTTCTTCTGGCTTCGGCAACTGCGGCACGTTCTCTTATTATCTCACGTTCCACTTCAACGCGGCTTGCTTTCGGGGCATTTTTAACGGCTTGCAGGCGCTGGTTTATCAGGTCGTTGTATTCCGGTATGTTCTTTTTCGGTATCTGCTTACCATTAACATAGAGCTCAGTCACTTCCCCTTTTTTGTTCTTGATGATCACGATATCCTGTTTCTTACCTGTTGTATCCTGGGTAGTGAATGTGTAAGCAGAGTATCTTTCCTCAGTTTCCGGAACCGCCACTATAAATTCAGGTCTTTCGCTAACTATAGTTTCGTCAACGGGCACAGCTGCAGGTTCTTTTTTCATCCCAGCTATAGCACCCACCGACAGGAAAACCATGCTCACCACTATAACCATAGCAGCCATAAATCCTTCTGAAAATGTTGGCCGCAAAGACGGCTGTTCAACCAGTCTTTTAATACGACTAAGTAAAGAACCTTTTCTGCCAGCCAGCGCCATAGCTAGTTTTGGTGTAGTTGGCAGCTGCATTTCTGCAATGGCAGCCAGGGCACGGGCATAAACCAGCGAGTTACCACAAACAGCTACAGCCATATCGTCGCAGCAATTCTCTCGCTCATCACGCACCACCGCCGACATCCACCACATGGCCGGGTGGTAAAAGAACAGGATATCAACTATAGATTGCAGCAGATTTACCAGGTAATCGTTGCGGCGAATGTGCGCCAGCTCGTGGGCAAGAATCGCCTCTACCTGCGCTGTGCTCAAACCTGTTACTGCTCCAACCGGCAATAAAATAACCGGCTTCGCAAAACCGATAACCATTGGCACTTTCACCATTGCTGATTCAGCCAATTGTATCGCCTGTTTTACCCCGATCTGCGAAGCTATAGTTTGCAGCCTTTGCTGCCATTTACCTCCAAGTAATTCAGAACGATAACGCAGGCGTTGGGTATAAGCCAATCCTCCCATAAAACGAAGCGCCATCACTACAAGGCCCAGCAACCAGAGTGTTACCAGCAGTGGCAAGTGCTGTTCAAAGTATAGTTGCGCCGTAGTTAGCGGGTCTGCTGTAGTTGCCACCTGCGTAGCCGAAACTATAGCTGTGCTTTCTGATAAGAATAGTGTGCCGTTGCCTGCTTTTATAGTTGCCGTGTCGGGAGCCGAACTATAGTAGTAAGCGAATGTGCCAACTGAAAGAAGTAACTGCAGGAGCATTGCACCAGTGCCCATAAAATAGCGTAACGTTGCTTTATGCTTCTGTAACAGCACTAGCAGCACTGCCAGCGTAAGCGCCACCAGCGCACCCTGCCATAACGAATGCAATAACGTCCAGCCGAGCGCTTTTACTAACGCCTCCGAAGCCAGTTGTGAGATCAGGTTCATTTAGTGCCTCCTTCCAGTTTATCTAACAGGTTTCTTATTTCATCAATTTCTTCTTTGGATGTTTGCTGGCTGCCCAGTGCCTGCATTACCAGCTTAGACGCTGATCCCCGGAAAGTTGTATCCAGGAAACGGTCCAGCAGACGGCGCTGGGTAATTTCTTCAGACAAGAGTGGCTGGAAAATATGCGACTTGCTTGACTTATCAGCTTCCAGGATGCCTTTTTCGGCCATTATCTGCATCAGCTTCAGGGTAGTAGTATAGCCGGCACCTTTGGTTTCGCTGAGTACATCGTGCACAAAACGCACCGTGGACGGCCCGTTCTGCCACAACACCTGCAGTATCTCCAGTTCGGCTTCGGTAGGTTTGTAAGATTGGTTCTGGTTCATAGTTCTTAAAAGACAAAAGTTAAAGTAGTACAGCTGCATCACTAAGATATACGAATGTTTTCGTAAATAGAAATTTTATATACGATTTTTTTCGTAGTCCGAAGAAAAATGGTTGTGGTTAGTGGGTTTTGAGTGGGCGGAGGGGGTTTTAATTAAAATGAAGTTAAATTCGGTTGAGAGTATAGTTTTATAGCTGCTGTGGTCCCCCCCAACCCCAACCCTTTTCCCGAATCAAGTCCGGGATCTGCGACTTGTCTAAGGCGGGGAGTTTTTTTAGCTTTTGCTAGAGTTGCCGTTATAGTTTCATTTCAACTGTTTGTCATCCCCCTCGCCCCCTTCAAAGGGGGACTCTCTGACTTTGCTATAGTTGGGGTTATAGTTTTATAGTTACAGCCTGTCACGCGGACAGGTCGCGACCTGTCCCTACGGAACTACAGCCACGATAAAATTCGAAGCTTACCGATTCAAACTATAGACAGGTGGTTGCTATGAGAAATTTCTCAGTCTTTGGGTTGAGTGCCTTGTAGATTTCCGGTGCCGCAGGCATTTCGAGGTACGAGAAAAGGAAATGTACACCGCGCGAAGCCCAAAGACGGGGCCTCCCGGCCGTGAGGGCACCAAAGCTGGATTGAAACTATAGATAACTAGAGCTCTCAGGGTTGAACGTGATTTGAAAGGATAGCTTGGTTCGGGAAGGACAGACTACAACTATAAGCTGGGATAGATTTCTCGCTCAGGCTCGAAATGACAAAAGAGTAACTATAGAACAATTAAGATCCCTCAGCTAACGCTCGGGATGACAGAAAAGAAAAATAAAACTATAGTACGATCAATGAACCAGCGCTGATTTGATCATGATGAACTCGTTGATGTTATCTGTATTGATAACTCCAGCCAGGCGGCCATTTTCTAAAACAGGATATAAGGGAGAGCGCGATTTCTGCAGTTCAGTGTAGGCCACCGACAACTTATCTTTCACATCAAAAGCAACAAACTCCTTCGTCATGATCTCTGAAACAGCGGTATCGGTTTTGTTTTCTTTTAAAGCCTGTATCAACTGACTCCGGGTAAGGGTGCCGACTACGTTTCCGTCCTGTTCCACTATAAATTCGTGCTCCGAACCCATCAGCAGTTTCTCTAAGGCATCTTTTACAGTATTGTCCGGAGTTAAGGTAACGTAGTTCGTCATCATGCCTTCGCGCACACTATGGCCACGCAGAAAGTCGAGGTGCTGCACCATCATATTTTCGGTATAGGCCCCAAAGAAAACGAACAAGCCGATCAGGATCAGGAAGGGATTTGTGAAGAAGCCGTAAAAAACAAAAACAATAGCCAGCAACTGTCCCAGGTTGGCCGCGATCTGGGTGGCTCGCACCCGGCCAAGTTTAAACGCCAGCAAAGCACGCAACACGCGCCCACCATCCATCGGGAAAGCCGGAATAGCATTGAACAGCACTAGCATTATATTTACGAACAGCAGCAGGTATAGAAAATTGCCCGGCGTAATGCGCATAAAAAATTCATCGGAAGGCACAGCCTGTAAGCCGGGCAGCACAAGCCATAGTATAAGAGCGATCACCACATTTACGGCAGGACCGGCTAAGGCAACCATTAACTCCTGTTTCGGACTTTCGGGCATACGCTCGAGGCTGGCAACACCACCAATGGGCAACAGCGTGATCATGCGGGTTTTGATACCGTACTTTTTAGCAGTAAGTGCATGCCCCAGTTCATGTAGCACCACACATACAAAAACCAAAAGTACAAAGCCAATAGCCAGCAGAATAGTGTTAAGGTCGTTGCCGCGCT
>NZ_JBEOKT010000012.1:0-113309 GCF_040278685.1 Pontibacter populi | reverse complement strand
AGTAAAAACCCTGGACCGTGTGGAGATCTTACGTGAGTTGCGCTTAGGAATAATTGATGTACTGATCGGGGTAAACCTGCTGCGTGAAGGACTTGATCTACCGGAAGTAAGTTTGGTAGCTATTCTGGATGCCGATAAAGAAGGCTTCCTGCGTGACCAGCGCTCGTTGATTCAGACGATGGGACGTGCTGCCCGTAACGAAAAAGGTAAGGTTATTATGTACGCCGACCGTATGACGGGCTCTATGCAGCGCGCTATAGATGAAACCAACCGCCGTCGTGCCACGCAGATGGCCTATAACGAAGAGCATGGAATTACCCCACGAACTATACTTAAGACCAGTGACGAAATTCGTGAGCAAACTTCGGTTGCTGATAATATTAAGCGCGAAGTAAAAATGTATGCCGGTCCGGAGGAAGTGTCTATTGCTGCTGAGCCTGTGATACAGATGATGAACAAGGAGCAGCTTGAAAAGCTTATCAAGAAAACAGAGAAGCAGATGGAAGGTGCAGCCAAAGACCTCGACTTTTTACAAGCGGCCAAATACAGAGATGAACTTTCTGAACTTAGGAATCTGCTCAAAACAAAACGAGACTGAGCTAAGTTAGAAAGTTTGTAAGTTAGAAGGTTAGAAAGTTAAAAAGCACCTGTAGTTTAAGCTATAGGTGCTTTTTTGTTTTGCCTTAGGCTAGTCATCCCCCTACCCCCTTCAAAGGGGGACACCCAGCAATGCGTAATTCAAAAGTATAGTTTTACGTTAGCAGATAAAGTCCCCTTTTGAAGGGGGTAGGGGGATGATTTACGATTGTAGATATTCTTACTGTGGTAAAAGTACCTGGTCGATCACGTGGATAACGCCGTTTGATGTTGGAATAGAGGCTACAATGTTGGCACCGTTTACGGTTACTTTACCATCTTTTACGCCCATGGTTACACGACCGCCATTTACCTGGCCAAGGCTCTGGCCATCTTCAAAGCTTTCGGCTTGCAGTACGCCTACATACACGTGGTATTGCAGGATATTGCGCAGATCGCTGCGTTTTTCTTCAGTTAACAAGCCTTCTACGGTACCGTCAGGCAATTTTTCGAAAGCCGCATTGGTAGGCGCAAATACGGTAAATGGACCCGCATTGGTAAGCACGTCAACAAGACCAGCTGTTTTAACGGCTGTTACCAGGGTGGTATGGTCCGGGGAAGAAGCAGCTACCTGTACTACGTTTTTCTGAGATTCATCGTCCTGCACTGCTGATTGTCCTGCCAGTGCTTCTGTTTCTGTTTCTGTTACTTCGGTCTGTGCCTCAGTTGTTGGTTGTTCTGATGAATTGCAAGATGCCAGCATAGCACCCATTGCTATTACCATGGCGAGTGTTACCTTTTTCATACTATAAATTTTACGTGTTAAAGACGATACAATATTAAGAGAGTAAAACCTCTTTTAATATGACAGAAATTAACAATAAAAGTGACTTTTATTACATTTTTAGTGATTAAGCTGGTAGGGCCACTTTAGAATAAGTATATTTAACAAATACCAAAACCTAAAAGGCCTTATAACTACTGAAAGTAATGACTAAGAACTTACTAACAGCAATTTGCAGTGCATTAATGATACTGATAAGCGGGCAAGTTTTTGCACAAACCAGTGCTAAGGCCGGAGAAATAGCACCAGAGATTCACATAACTGACTGGATCGAAAATGTTCCGGATGACAAAGACCTGCGTGGGAAATATATTGTGCTGGAGTTTTGGGCAACGTGGTGTGGTCCATGCATTGCAGCTGTACCGCATATGAATGAATTGCAGAAAGAATTCAATTCATCAGACCTATACTATCTTTCTATATCGGACGAGCCGGTTGAGAAGATAAAGAGAACCTTGAAACGCGTTGATTTTAAATCTATAGTTGTAACAGACCAAACCGGACAAACTCATAAAAACTATGGCGATAAGGTAGAAGGCCTGCAGGCAATACCGTTAACCGTGCTGATAGACAATAAAGGCTTCGTAAAATGGGTGGGCCTGCCTACGCAGCTTACACGAAAGGTAATGGCTGACTTTTTAGAAGATAAGAACGATGCCACGCGTACATCAACAGTTGAAAGGAAAAAGCTTAATAGCACTGAAAGCCCGAAAAAGGAGTTCTCTGATATTATGACGCTTTTACAAGACAAGAACACGCCATATTATTTTAATCTGCAGGAAAGTGAAGTAGCGAAAAAGTCTAAAATGGCTGTAGGAATGAAAGCTATAGATATGAAGGGCTATACACTGGAGGAAATATTCGAGCAGGTGCTAAGTATAAACAAACAAAACCTGAAAGTGCCTGATGCTTTAAAAGACAAGCGCTTTAACCTGATGTATAAAAACAGTAATGACGATGCCTTAAATAAGATTGAGTTGGAACAAAAGTTATTAATAGAATTGGGCCTGACGAAGAAAATTGAGGTTATACAAGTAAAAGGCTATGAGGTTTCGGTTAAAGACAGTTCCTTATTAGAGAAAACGATGGCTGAAAAAGGATTTACAGCTAAATCAGATGCAGATAATAAAACGCTTTTTACATCATACACTATTAAAAACACGCTGGACGAAATCTCAAAAGATATTGCAGTGCCCTTCCGGTTTTCAGGTGATGATAAAACGCAGTACGATTTCATTATCAACAATACTTCCGCAGCAGAAATCGTCTCAAGCCTGAAATCTTATGGGCTGGAGGCAACTGCCAAGAGCTTTAGGACAGAGCAAGTTGAGCTGAAAAGTGCAAAGTAAATGCGGATTAATAACTTCATAGTATAACTACAGAGGGCTACAGCAACAGTAGCCCTTTTTCGCGGAGTTCAAACCAGGTTGGCGAGGCCAGGAATTCATCAAATGTAAGGTGTGCGTCGGCGGGGAAACTTTCCTCCAGCTGTTTTAAACTGTATTCTTCGTTACTTTCCAGCGATACCTTTTGTATAGAATCAAAAAGCCATTGGCCTATAGTTGCGGTAGTCTTTACCTGGAAGTCTTCGCCTTTTTCGTAAAAGGTGAGTTCGCAGCGCTCTATTGTTTGCCCTTTTTTGGCAACCATAGTAAAGTCTATTTCGGGTATATTTCCTAACCATAGCACGCGGGCATTCATGCGGGTGCTGTCCGGGCGGTGTGGCTGCTCTATAGCGCTGCTGATGAGGCCCGGATTTATAGTGGTACGCGGAGTTTTAAAATCAAACCAGAACGATAAGGGCTCTTCTAAGGCAACACCATGCATATAGTTGTAAAGCGCTTTGGCTAAACCGGCGCTGAACAAACTATGGTCAGTACCTTTCGGGTCGTTGTGCCACAGGTCGTTGTTTGCAAAATCTCCTTCCGGCGGGCCAACTTTTACTACGCCATACTTTTCAGGGTTCTTACCGATCGGGCTGTGCGCCGTCATGCTGAAGCGGTGCCAGTAACCAGACTGAATCACATTGTTTATGAACAGTTGGCGCACTACTTCAAGCGAGTCTATCGTTTCCTGGGTAGTTTCGGTCGGGAAGCCATACATCAGGTAAGCGTGAACCATAATGCCGGCCTGCGTGAAGCTGTCGGTTACACGGGCAACTTGTGCAATCGTTACGCCTTTCTCCATAAGGGCCAGCAATCTATCCGAAGCAACTTCCAAGCCACCTGAAACGGCAATACAACCCGAAGCAGCCAGTAAACGGCACAGATCAGGCGTAAAGGTCTTCTCAAAACGGATATTTCCCCACCAGCTTATCTTCACCCCACGGCGCAGCAGTTCTATGGCCATATCGCGGAGTGGGGCAGGAGGCGCAGCTTCGTCTACAAAATGGAAACCGGTCTGTCCGGTCTGGGCAATTATCTGTTCAATTCTGTCCACTAATAAAGCAGCCGGAGCCACATCGTAACGGCGGATATAGTCTAAGGTAATGTCGCAGAAGGAGCAGCGTTTCCAGTAGCAGCCGTGCGCCACGGTAAGTTTGTTCCAGCGGCCATCGCTCCAGAGGCGGTGCATCGGGTTCACCACATCTATCACCGACAAATAATCTTTTATCGGCAGGCCGCTATAGTCTGGCGTACCTACTTCGGTGTGGGGTACGTCGGGGTCGGTGCAGTTATTAATGTAAGTTACCTTGCCATCCTGAAGCATAAAGGTGCGTTGCAGGTTGGCTGCTTCGCGTTTGCCCTGCAGGTACTCTATCAGCTTCAGCCACGGGCCTTCACCATCATCTAAGGTTACAAAATCTATGTATTTAAACAGGCGCGGCTCGCGCAGGCTTCGGAGCTCAGTATTCGGGTAGCCGCCGCCCATAGCCGTTTTTATAGTTAGGTAGTGCTTTTTGATATATTGCGCTAACCTAAGACCACCATACAAATTACCCGGAAACGGAATAGATAAACCAACTATAGTTGGCTGCACTTTCTGTAAATGCTCGTCCAGTATCTCCAGTAAAAACTGGTCTACCAGGTTCGGCTCCTGTTGCAGCTCTTCTTCCAGTGGATCAAACGAGGTAGCAGACATGGCCAGTTTTTCGGCGTAGCGGCTGAAAGCAAAGTAAGGGCAAACGGTTTCCTTTATCAGGTCGCCAAGATCTTCTAAGTATAGTGTGGCCAGGTAACGCGCGCGGTCGGTAATGCCCATGCTTCCGAAAGCCCACTCCAGGTCCTCTACCTGATCGAAACGTGAGGCTTCGGGTAAGTAACGGCTGAAACTGATCTGCTGGGCTATAGTCAGGTCTTTGTTCTGCAGAAAACGGATAACCGGCTCAATGGTGTTCAGGTACTCGCGCTTCAGCTTCAGAATCCTAAAACTGTTATCCGACAACTCATAATCGCCCACTTCAATAGCGGCAAATATCTTCTTCAGGCCATCTTTGGAAAACATGCGCAACACCAACTCAATGCCCAGGTCAGCCTGCGCTACGTTGTAGCCTTGCCCACGCAAAAAGCCCGTAATGTAAGCCGTAGCCGGGTAAGGCGTGTTAAGCTGGGTAAGCGGAGGGGTAATAAGCAGTATGGTTGGCGAAGTTTCCAAAGTGTAAATGTTAAAGTATAAGTCTGCACCGCAAAAGTACAGATTTTATGGCACAGTGCTTCTGCAACAGCTACAGGTTGCGGCAGGTTCAGTAGAGAGTAAGTAGTAAGTCTAAAGTTATTTGCCGGCAGCTTTGTTTACCGTGTAGTTAATGGCAGGCACAATGGCCAGCACCGTCACCGTGGTCAGGAAAAAGATAACGAAGAAGGAATTAAGCCAGCGACCAAAGAAATCGGAAGGAATGCCAAAGGTATACAGTTCCAGGGCAGACGCAAGCAATATACTGATGATCAGGATCACCAGGAGTTTGGTTTTAAGTTGAGTGGAAATGAGCGCCTTCTTCATGTGGTAGTAAAACTATAGCTGCAAAGGTACAACCGGCAACTATAGTTCGGCAACTTATGAGTGGCCTTTTTGTGCTTCTTCGTCTTCGCGCTGCTGGCTGCCGGTGTTTTTGTTATTGGTTTTGGCCTGTGGCGGGGCAGTTTGCTTTTTTACTTTCTGGATATCCGAAGAGTCGTCTTTGCTGGTTTCTTTGGTCGGGTCAGCTGGTTTGTTCGTTTTCATAGCTATAGTTTGTTTTATGTATAGGTAATACGGTTTTAAGATACTAATGGTGCCGTTTTAACTATAAACGGGCTGTGGTCGTAGAAAAGGTATGTTGAACTGAACTCAGAAACTATGAATAACAATCCATTTAAAGCAATAGCGTTGGCTGTCCTGTTTGGCGGAGGCGTGTTTTTAACCTCCTGCGACACCGGCCAGGAACCCGGTGAAGTGAATACCGAAGACAGCGACCATGTAGATGAAGGCTCTTTGAACGAAGGGTATACCTCCGATGAATATCCGGCTGACCAGGATACTGCCAACCTGGAAGAAAAATACTACGATGATGCCGAAGGTGCTGTACATGCCGGTGATGGCAAACGGGATGGCGCTGACCGTGAAGATGTGGATCAGGAAGAGTAATTTTCGGGTTAAGATATTTTTAAGGGAAGTGTAGGATTGTCCTGTACTTCCCTTTTTTTTGATGACCATAAATGGGAGTATGAAACGACCCTGCTCTCGGGAGAGCCAGAGTTGGGTCTTCAATACTGTTTATAACGATTCATATAAAAAACAAAAAGGCTGCTCCCATTACAGAAGCAGCCTCTTGCCAACCAACTTTCACTTAATTAAAGACAAAGCCATTCGGAGCGATGCCGGCTCTAAACTCTTTCAATTTCTGGCCATCGGCATTATAAATAAACACCGTCCCGTCTCCTGAGAAACCATTTTCATCAGAGCCATAAATATTGCCGGTTT
This sequence comes from Pontibacter populi, assembly GCF_040278685.1. Classification (NCBI taxonomy): domain Bacteria; kingdom Pseudomonadati; phylum Bacteroidota; class Cytophagia; order Cytophagales; family Hymenobacteraceae; genus Pontibacter; species Pontibacter populi. The sequence continues at coordinate 106,990 of NZ_JBEOKT010000012.1, read as the reverse complement.
CCGGGTCTACTTCCATGCCATAAAAGCTGCGGTCTATTACGACAGTTGGCGAACCGACAGTACCGGAAACAGGATAAGCCATAGTTTTGCCCTGGTAGTTGTAGTATAGTTTATCGCCGGTACCGTTTATGGCCAGGTTTTTCGGGACGCTCTGGTTACTGGGGAAAGTGATGGTTTGCACACCTTTTAGCGGATCTGTGAAACTGGACAGGGAACCGGCAGTGGTTTTCTCATAATCTATCGCCGACCAGTCAGCAGTATACACCACTTTGCCCGCGCCCAGCACCCAGATGGTACCGTTTTTATCCTGAACAAACTCAGATGGCCCATCTGGTACCTGCATTGTATTAACAACCACATCGGTAGTGGTGTTTATGACCGAAATGGTATTACCGCCGCTATTGGCAACGTATAGTTTGCCATCAGAAATAAGCAATTGCTCGGGCATAGCACCCACCGGAATAGACTTTATAATCTCGTTGGTTTTAAGGTTGATGACAGACACACGACCGTTTGAACCATAGTTTACCCATTCTGTAACATACCCTTTATCGCCGTTTAAGGCTGCAAAGTAGCGCGGTTGTTGCAGGTTTTCTACTACGGCTACGGTTTTAAACGTGAAGGCATTTACTACTTCAATTTTGTTGCTGTTATTGGCTACAATGTAAGCCAGGGTATCGTGCAGCACCATATCCTGCACCACATCGCCTAAGGCACGACCGGCATTGGCAGCACTGAAAATATTGTTCTGTACCTGGTAGCCTGCACTGTCGCTGAGGAAAGAGATAGAACCGTTAGGTGTCCCGAAGTTTCCTTCATTCAGAATAAAAACGCCTTTCTGGTCGTATGGACCTCTTACTTTGTCGTTTTCTATAATTGGAGCAACTTCTGTGTCTTTTTCGCAGCTACTAAACCCGAAAGCAGATGTAAATAATAGGGCAGCCATTGCAAAGCTGCGAAGCTTCATGAACTTTTTCATTTTATAGTTTTAAACACGTATAGTTAAGGAATGAGAAATCGTAAGCTGAAGGTGTAGCCCCGCAATGGCATTGCGTGGTAGGCCATGGTCTGGTACACTTCGTTGGTAATATTATCGGACCGCACAACAACTATAAGCCTACCTTGCCCTAATTGCATTTGTTTGCTGAGCGCGACATTTACCAGCATAAAGCTGTCTAAATGGCTGGTTTCGGAGTTGGTGGTGTAGCGCAGGCCGGTAAAGTTCAGGTCGGTGTGCAGTTGCCAGTTTTTATAGTTGATACCGGTGGCCAGCACGCCTTTGTGCCTTGGTACATACATCAGTTGCTTTCCTTTGTCGCCTTGCCCTTCGTACACGGCTACCTGCTCCGACGTGGTATAAGTATAGCCCGCCGAGCCTGTCAGTTTTATAGTTCCTATAGTTGCGTTCAGTCCCTGACTTAGCTCCAGACCCATGGCTCTAACTTTATGCAGGTTTACAGGCCGCCACAGGCCGGTAGCATTTGGAGTCCATTGTATCCAGTTATCTACCAGCATGTGGTAGGCGGTGGCTTCGGTTTCCAGTAACAGCGTATTGCCAACTATAAACAGGTGGCGCAGGCCGGCTTCTTCGCTCCAGCCTTGTTCGGGTTTAAGGTCGGGGTTGCCTGCGCCGGCCCAGAAACGGTCGTTAAGCGTTGGTACCCGGTAGCTGCCCGACACATTTCCTTTTAAAAATAGCTGGTGTTGTTCGTGCTGGTAGAATTTCCAGTTTAAGCCGAAAGATGGCGTAGGAGCGGGGTTATAGTCTTCTACAATAGCCTGGCGCAGGTTTAGACTCAGGTCTATGGTTTCGGTAGGGTCATAGCGGAAAAGAGCGAATACAGCTGCCCTGTTCTCTTGTTTGGTGCCGGCATAGCCATCATTTTCGGCTACAAAGTGTTGCAGATTTACACCGCCGCGTAAGCTCCAGTCAGCGCCTTTAGTATAGGTTTGCTCGGCCTGTAGCTGGTAGGTTTCCACATTGGCAACAGAGTTGAGGGAGTTATTGGTATAGTTCAGGTAATCTCTAAAGTAGGCCAGCTTTACATCGGTTTTGCCCCAGTTGCTTTCGTGCTCCAGTTTTGTCATCAGGCGCAGGTTTTGGTCGCGTTGCTCCGCGCCTCTTGCCGAGCCCATGGCCGGCTGCAGTTCCCGATCAGCGAAGGTATACCAACTATGCAGGCCTATTTTAGTGTTCTCAGCCAGTTGGTAAGTCAGGTCCTGGATAAAGCCATATTGCTCTTGGGCAGCGTGCTCTTCGGTTCGCTCCGGTTTACCAAACCGCGATAAATCCTTGTAAGTAAAATTGTTTTCTGCGTTGCGCAGGTAAGCCCCAAGACCCAGCTGTAGTTTGCCTGAACTATAGTTGATGTTGCCATTACTGAAATAGCGGCCAAAACTACTTGCTTCCTGTTTCACATCAAGCCCGAAACCTTTTCCTGTATAGTTGGGGGAACTCAAAAGAACAGCCCCACCAATTGCCCCGCTGCCATAGGTTGCCGCTGCAGAGCCGCTTTGCACCGAAATGTCACCAAACCCGCTGAGCGGCAACGTAGAGAAATCAGACAGCCCCAGGGTAGGTAAGCCAATATTCAGCCCGTTCCAGAGCACTGCCGTTTGAGATGCATTAGTGCCTCTGAACGAAACGCTGGAAAGCCCGCTTACGCCATAGCTTTTAAAATAAACCGGGGTGCGGGCCTGTAGGGCATCGGCTAAAGAACTGCTGTTATAGGTTTGCCTGTAGGCGCTGTCTATTGTTGTAACGCGGCTACCTGCTGCATATACTTCGGCGGGTTTGCCAAATACTTCTACGCTGCGCAACTGGTAGGCTGCGGTGTCTTGCTGCGCCGAAGCGGGCAGGACAACTATAGCCAATGCTATAAATACAAAGATACGGTTTGCCACCTTAAAATGCTTTTATCCCGAAGCATGCATGTGGGTAGAAAGTGGCAGTAGGAGCCCGGAAAGGCAGAAACTGTGTAGCTTTTTACCCGAAAGCATACGACAAATATTGTCCGGACTGGCAGGTCTCCTGGCTCTCTTCAGATCAGCCTGCCTTCCCATACGGTTTGTGTACAGTGGCTTTGGTGTTAGGCTAACCCCTTTAATGAAGAATACAGTTGCGGGAACAGCACAGGTATTGCACCTGTTTCCCTTTTAAGGCCGAAACTACAGATTATAGTTACAGCCACCAATCGGGTGTAAAAGTAATGAATAATTTATAATGATGAATGAATAATGAGTGATAATGAAAAATCATGAATGATTAATAAAGCTCTGCTAAGGATAGGTGTTTACTTCAATTGAATTCGCTCGTACCATTAGTCATTATTCATTAAATCATAAATCATTAAAAAGTGAAGCTCCCGAAAGAATTTTATACCCGGCCCAATGTAGTGCAGATAGCGCAGGAGTTGCTGGGCAAGCATATTTACACTTCTGTAGATGGCATGCTGACGGGCGGGATGATTGTAGAAACGGAAGCCTACTCGGGAGAGAATGACCGCGCCTGCCATGCCCACCTGAACCGCCGCACTGCCCGTACCGAAATTATGTACCACGAAGGTGGCGTGGCTTATGTATACCTGGTGTACGGCATCTATAACCTGTTCAATATTATCACAAATGTAGAAGGCAAAGCAGATGCAGTTTTAGTAAGAGCTATACAACCTGAGATCGGAACGGAAGAAATGCTGCTGCGCCGGAACATGCCAACTATAAAACCCAACCTTACTGCCGGGCCAGGTGTTATGAGCATCGCCCTTGGCATAAACCGCAAACACTACGGCGAAGACCTTACCGGCAACACCATCTGGCTGGAAGACAAAGGCATCACGATTCTTGATGAGAATATCATGACTGTTCCACGTGTGGGGATTGACTATGCCGGCGATGATGCCCTGCTACCCTGGCGTTTTTACATTAAAGGCAGTAAGTGGGTAAGTAAAAAATAACCTAATCTGAAACCGGAAAAGGTTTACGTTGCATAACGGCAAGCCTGTGGTAAAGCGCCTCTTTTAAAGTAGGGTGTATACCAGACAGCAGGTATACAGTAGTACCCACCTCTCGTGCATAAGGGTTATCAATACTGCCTATCTTTTTTACCTGCTGTACATACTGCTTTTCTGATTCCTGTAAGGGGGCTTCTCCATTCCCTTTTACAAGTATAATGTGCTGGAGTCTGTTCAGGTCCGGGAACCAGTAGATATAATCTGCATTAAAAGACACAGCTGATGGCAGGGCTTTTCGGCTATAGTAGTTAATTGCTCCGGCCTGGCCATAGTTATCGCAAAGTATAAGTGTCTGGTCTTTCTCGGAGTCAGGTATAAGTTGGTAAGCTGCTTTTGTGATGCCGGTCAATTCTTTCCAGCCCTGCATGTCGGCAAAATCCTGTGGCAAGAGGTGATCTTTGCCGTCTTCCCACTTCAGCAGGTTCAGGTCTTTAAACTTTTCGGCTTTTGCCTGTATCTGGTCGGGGCTTAGCACCGGGAACGCCACCGACATGATCGGGAAGAAGATAGCTATACTTGCTAACACCCACAACGGCATGGTGTAGAGCCGCCAGCCTCTGTTAAAAAGCTGCTCCCAATATACGCTGCCGAAAGCCAACAAAACCGGGTACAAGCCAATGGCGTAGTAGCTTTTTGCTTTAAGCACCAGAAATAAAAGCAATACCACCACATAACAAATACCAACAAACCGGTAAGCCCGGAAAGGTTTATACACTACAAAAGCCACTAGTGCCGCAATAAGCAGGAACACAGACCCTATAAAAAAAATGAACTGATCTTTCAGAAAATCAGAAGGCTTTACATTGTTCAGTTGCGTGGACTTTAACTCCTGCATGTGCGCTACTACCGGAAAGTTATGCTGCACCTGCCAGATAATGTTAGGAGAGGCAATGAGTAAGGTAATGAGTACTGCCTTGTACAAGGCAGGTTGTGCAAAAACTTTGCGGTACGGCGAAACCAATAGAGCTATTGCCAGCCCTGCTACCAAAAACAGGATAGTATATTTGTTCAGAAAGCCAAAGCCGATAACCACGCCTAGCCAGTAAAGCCACTTGTTTTGTTGTGTATGTATAAACCGGATAAAAAGGTAAAAGGCCAGTGTCCAGCAAAGTACATCGAAGGAGTTAGGCTGAAACAGCATATTGATCCGCAACATGGCCGAAAGCAGTATAGCCGTTGCCACCAGAATTTTCGCATAAAGCCCACCTTTCAGTTCATCAACTGTAAACCAGGCTACAACTATAGTTAAAGCCCCGAACAGTGCCGGGAAAACCCGCACCCAGAAATAACTATTACCCAACAGTTGTATGCCCCACGCCACACCAGCCGTAAATGGCGGCACCGACACATACCCTGCCGCTAAGTGGTTAGCCTGGTCAAGGTGCAGGAATTCGTCGCGGTGCAGGTCGTAACTGCCATCAACCAACGCATATTGCAATACAAACTTTAACAGCACAAAGCCGGCTAATAGCGCGGCATTGGTTATAGTTTGCGATCTGTGCTTTTGCATGGCTATAGTTTGTGGTTTATAGTCAAAAGTAAATATAAACTATAAATCAAAACTATAGGCACAAAAAAAGCAGCCAATACTATAGCTGCCCTTCTTATTCAACTTATACTTACTTATTGGTTGCTTTCACGTTTTTCTGAATCCTGCTCGTTATCGGTGCGGGCCTGCGGTGTCGGGTTATTTGAGCCAAACTTTCCAACAGCATCATTTTCTAAACTGTTAGAGATATCTTTTCGGCCGCTTCGATCTGTCTCTGTTCTACTACCTTGCCCGGCATCCTGCACTGGATTATTCTGGTTACCTGTTCTGGAGGCAGACTCACCGAAAGCGTTCGGGTTGTGAGTGCCCTGGTTAGTTATCTGCTGCGATTTCTGTCCACCTTGTTTTCCTGCTTTAAAAGAGTTTTCAGGGTTACTGGACGAACGGTTTTGCTGATTCTGATCTTTATTATTATTCTGGTTGTTTTTCATAGCTTTAAATAGGGTTAGTGATGTAAAATTGCGCGTCATTAAACTACAAGTGGCTTCAGGAAGACCCGAAGCCACTTAAAAGTTTGTTATCTATAGTTTGTTACTTATTGCCTGATTTGTTAGTGCTCGAAGTTGATGAGCTACTACTGTTTTTGTGGCTCTGGCTACCTGCTTTCGCATGGCCCTGTGGGTCGCCGTGCCAGCCGCGTCCTTGTCCGGAGGTGCTTGTTTTTGAGCTGTTGCCACTGTTTAGGTTAGATGTTCTGCCTGATGAAGTTGAGCTTCCAGAATTTGAAGTACCACCTTGCGAAGAAATAGAACCACGCATAGAGGTTGAATTCTGTGAAGATGAATTCATGTTGCGCGAATTAGCATTCGAACCTGAGTTGTTTTGAGCCTTATTGCTCGGGTTATTGCGTTTCATAGCTTTCATAGTTTAAGTAAAACATAGGCACCATTTCGATGCGCATGTTCTGTTTTACGATGTAAAAGCCAGTCAGTTAATGTTTTACTACTATATAGCAGAAGCGTGAAGTAGTAAATAAACTGTATTTCTTGCGCAATTGGTATATAGCGCTATACACGTATAACAAAAGGTGTATGTAGCTGATATGTAAGCAATTCAGCAGCTGAAAGCTATAGTTAACCGGCAAATATCAACTGTATAAATCAAGGATAAGCAGAAATTATTCGGCCATTATTTAAAGCAAAATTATTTTCCAGGCAGCAACTATATTTTCTCGCAGTAGAGCACGATTGGCTTTTGGTGCATGTCTGTAGTAAAGAACAAATACATGCTGCCGCCCTCTTTTATTCCTGTCTTTTTGCGAATGCTTGCCACCGTATCAGGGAAGTTCCTGATAGTAATGTTAGCCTGTTTGTTTGGTAAGCGGGCAAGCAGTTCTTTTTTGTTATAGCGGCTCGTATCCAGGCAACGGAAAGTACGCCCGGGGAAATCAGGAATTAATGTAGCAGAGGTGTAGAGGTGGCTGTTAGGGTGCAGTTTGTTCACAGAATACTGTTGTGTTATAGTTTTATAAGCGCCGGCTTTCAGAATAGCTGCATTCGGCTCATACACATAAACCAGCGGGTCGGAGTAAGGCGGAACTATAGTTTGCTCCTGCTCCATAGTAAAACTAAAGTTGCTGAGGCTGCCGTCCGCTTTAATGTTTATAGCCTCTCGTTCTATAGTTGCCGGTGGGTTTTGCTGCAGCATGTATAGAACTTCCTTACATTCATTTTGCACCGCTACCACCCAAATCTTAGCTATTTTCCCTAACTGCGACACGGCCAGCTCTATATCCAGCATCGGCGAAGCTTTCAGCAACACGTTGTCAGCTTTTTGCAGCAGTACAGGTAATAACCCTAATACATCCGGTTCGCAATCCTGCAGCAAATGTAGTTTCTCTGATCGGTCACCGCGGCGGGCAGGATCCAGGTAAATCACATCGGCGTGCCCGGTAAATCCTTCCAGAAACTCGGCAGCCGTGGTAGCTATAGTTTGTATGTTATCTGCACCAAGCAAATTAAAGTTATAGTTGGCTATCTCCGATAGTTCCTGGTTTTGTTCCACGTGTACCACCTGCTCAAAACTTCTGGCAAAAAAGTAGCTGTCGGCACCAAAGCCACCGGTAAGGTCTATCAGCAGTTTGCCCGATACCAGAGCTGCCTTAAAGGCAGCCGTAGCTTCCGACGAGCTCTGCTCTACAGATATATTTGCCGGAAAAAGAAGATCGGTGTTTTTAGCCCAGCCTGGTAATTTTGACATCGCTTTCTGGCGTGCCTTTATCTGCTGCACAAGCTCAGAAACAGCCAGATCAGGATAGCGTTTTGCCTGAAGCATCAGTAATGATGTGTCTTGCTGCAGGTGCTCCTTAATAAACACTTTCTCGTCTTCCTTATAAATGCGCATACTGTACCAGGCTATTGGGGCGTTATAATCAGGCTACGTAACAAAAGTAATGCATTATTTAGTATGCTATTGAGTGCTGAAACAGATGGCTAAAAATTTAGCAGCGGTATAAACAATTGAAATGCAGCGATGTTATATAGCCATTAACAGTAAAATTAATTATAAACTTAAACTATAATGCTATGAAAAAATGGATGCGCTTTATGGTGCTGGCAGTAATGCCAGCCGCAATGTTGGTTAGCTGCGACGAAGATGGCGATGACGTTATCCCGCCAGTACAGGAAGATGAAGCAAGGGTAATGGTTGTGCATGCCTCACCTGATGCCCCGGGTGTAGATTTATTAGTAGATGGTGAAAAAGTGAATACCGACGCGCTTAACTACCCTAATAATACAGGTTACCTGACTATACCAGCCGGAACGAGAGGCATAACTGTAAATGCTGCCGGTACATCTGATGCCGTAATTGACCGTGATATTGATTTCGACAAAGACAAGAGTTATACAATTTTTGCAACTGGTTCGCTTGGCAGCAACGATATCCAGCCACTTGTGCTCACCGATGATCTGACAGCGCCTACAACTGGAAACGCTAAAGTTCGGTTTGTACACCTTTCACCGGATGCCCCTGCCGTTGATGTAGCTGTAGCCGGCGACGGCGGAGCAGTATTGTTCGACGGACAGGAGTTCAGAGAAGCTTCTGCTTTTATAAGTGTGCCAGCCGGTACTTATGATCTAGAAGTTCGCCTGGATGCAGATAACTCAGTTGTACTGCCGTTAGATGGTATTGAGCTGCAGAGTGGTATGATCTATACTGTATTTGCGAGAGGTTTTGTAACGCTGCCGGAAGGCAATACAAATGCTTTAGGTGCACAGATAATTATGCATGACATGGAATAAGGTTTGAAAAAGTAATAAGTAAAAAAAGCAGCGTTTGCCCTTTGGCAGGCGCTGCTTTTTTTCTGTTATCAGCTGTTGCATAACTATTTGTTGAAGTTGCGTAACAAAATCCGTAAATTTGTGTTTTCTAATGAAAAACATATAAGATGGTTGATACATTCCTGAAGTACAAAGTAAAAGATATTTCGCTGGCTGCCTGGGGCCGCAAAGAAATTAAACTGGCTGAAGCTGAGATGCCTGGCCTGATGGCTATCCGTGAGGAGTATGGCCCAAGCAAGCCGCTTGCCGGAGCCCGCATTGCCGGTTGCCTTCACATGACGATCCAGACAGCCGTTCTGATCGAAACACTTGTAGAACTGGGTGCTGAAGTTACCTGGTCATCTTGTAACATTTTCTCTACACAGGACCACGCTGCTGCTGCTATTGCTGCTGCCGGTATCTCGGTTTATGCCTGGAAAGGGATGACTGCTGAAGAATTTGACTGGTGCATTGAGCAGACTTTATTCTTCGGTGAAGACCGCAAGCCATTGAACATGATCCTGGATGATGGTGGTGACTTAACTAACATGGTACTGGATGTATATCCGCAGCTGGCACCGGGTATTAAAGGCCTTTCTGAAGAAACAACTACCGGTGTTCACCGCCTGTACGAGCGCATGAAGAACGGTACACTGACCATGCCTGCCATTAACGTGAACGACTCAGTTACAAAATCTAAGTTCGATAACAAGTATGGCTGTAAAGAGTCTCTGGTAGATGCGATTCGTCGTGCTACTGACGTGATGATGGCTGGTAAAGTGGCTGTTGTTGCTGGTTACGGAGATGTAGGTAAAGGTTCTGCTGCTTCGCTGAGAGGTGCAGGTGCCCGTGTTATAGTTACCGAGATCGACCCGATCTGTGCGCTTCAGGCTGCTATGGATGGCTTCGCTGTTAAAAAGATGGTGGATGCTATTAAAGAAGCTGATATTGTAGTTACTGCTACGGGTAACAAAGACATTATTACAGAAGAGCATTTCCGTTCACTGAAAGATAAAGCTATCGTTTGTAACATCGGTCACTTCGACAACGAGATCGATATGGCATGGTTAAACGGTGCTTACGGTCATACAAAAGATGAGATAAAGCCGCAGGTTGACCTTTACAACATCGAAGGCAAAGACGTTATCGTACTGGCTGAAGGCCGCCTTGTAAACCTTGGTTGCGCTACTGGTCACCCATCGTTTGTAATGTCTAATTCATTCTCTAACCAGACACTGGCACAACTGGAGCTTTGGACAAATGCTGATGCGTATGAGAACAAAGTTTATACTTTGCCAAAGCAGCTGGATGAGAAAGTTGCCCGCCTGCACTTGAGCAAGATTGGTGTAGAGTTGGATGAACTTCGTCCGGATCAGGCTTCTTATATTGGCGTGGAAGTAGAAGGCCCATACAAGCCGGAATACTACAGATACTAAGTAAAGGCTTGTTCTTTAAACTATAAAAGGCCGGTGCAGCAATGCACCGGCCTTTGTTTTTGTAGGTAACTATAGTTAGTAGGTGTGTATCATAAAATATTAAACCTCGACATAAGCGTTTTTTTATAGGATTTGCCAATTGGTATTTCTCCCTTGCTGAACACAACAGCATTTTCTTCCAGGGCATCTACTTTATCCAGGTTGGCAATATAGGAACGGTGCACGCGTACAAAATTATGCGCAGGCAGCTTGCTCTCCATATCCTTCAGCGTCGAGCTGACCAGGTACTTCTGATCGGTAGTAACTATAAACGAGTAATTGTCATAGGCTTCTACCCAAAGAATGTCGCTGTACATTACCTTAATAATGCGGTGCTTTACCTTTACAAAAATGTAGTCCTGCGATGCCTCCTGCTCTTTTACTACCGGTGGCTCTGCATAGTCGTGCTTGCCGTGTCCGTTGCCATTGGGTTTATGGCCATGTTTGTACAACGCAATCTCTATAGTTGAGCGCAGGCTTTTTTCGTCGAAAGGTTTCACAAGGAACCCGTCCGGCTCCGTTTTTTTTGCCCTGTCTATAGTTGACTTGTCGGCGTAAGCGGTCAGGTAAATAAAGGGAATATTAAACTCCTCTCTAATACGCGAGCCAATGTCCACACCGTCAGCGTTTCCTTTCAGGTTAATATCCAGCAGTACAAGGTCAGGGTGGGTTTCCCGGATCATATCAATCGTATCTTCACCAGTATCTATGGCACACGTTTCGTACCCCAGATCTTTCAGGCATGCAGCAATATCTTCTGCAATAATGACCTCGTCTTCTGATATGAGAATTTTAGGTTTTGTCATAGCATTAGGTACTTACGTGAATTTTTAAATTATGATGGCAAAACAAAAAACAATATTGTTTTTGTGCCATTATTATGTTCAGATATAATTTTACCATCAAGCTTTTTGCTTAACGAGGATACCAGCTGCAAACCAAAGGATTGTTGTTGATCAGGTTCTTTAGACGAGCCAATGCCATTATCCCAAACAGTAAGCTGATAACGGTTGCTTTCCGGGTGCTGAAGTTCGATGCCGAGCTTGCCAGAGCCGGAACCAGGGAATGCATATTTTAACGAGTTCGATACAAGTTCGTTTACAATAAGCCCAAGTGTTATGGCCGAATCCAGGTCAACGTTGGTAGGAGGGATGTCCAGAGTCAGGGCCACTTTGTCTTCTGAAACGCCATAGGCAGCATAAAGGCTTTCACAGATCTCCCTGAAATAATTTTCCAGGTCAATGTGTTCCAGGTTATCGTGGCGGTAAAGGCGCTCGTGCAGCAATGCCATAGACCGTACCCGGCTTCGGATAGCCTGCATCACATCCAAAGCTTCGGGGTCCTTTACATGACGTGCCTGCAGGTTCAGTAAACTGATAACGATCTGTAGGTTATTCTTTACGCGGTGGTGCACTTCCTGTAACAGTAGCTCTTTTTCGCGGTGCTTTCGTTCCAGCATACGGGTTCGGTGCTTCACACGCATATCCAGAAGGGTATTCATCTTTAGCAGGCTTTGCTCGCGCAACCTGATCACGCTGATAATAGCACCGGTAACTACAAGCAGGAGCACACCTATAAACCACTCACGACGCCACACAGGGGGCACTACCGAAAATGTATAGATCAGCGGCTTCGCTGTCCAGTAGCCATCGTTGTTCTGTGCTTTTAGCTTAAAGGTATAAGTACCCGGTTTCAGGTTGGCATACGTGGCATAAGACTGGTCTGAGGTTTCGGACCATTGCTGGTCGTGGCCGGTAAGCATGTATTTATATTTGACCTCTGTTGGAGCCGAAAGGCAAATGCCATGATAATCGAAAGTAATATGGTTTTTACTATAAGGTAACCGAAGATTGACCGGCAGACCTGATGCATCTGTTTTAAAGCCCTGTTTCTCCCAATCCGTTTGGCGCATAAAAAGCTTAATGTCGGTTAGCATCAGCTCAGGACTGGCTTTGTTTATTCTGTCGAGTTCCGGTATGTACTGCGTTAAACCTCTGGCAGTGCCAAACCATATTTTGCCGTCAGGGGTCTGTGTAATTCCGTTATTTGAGACTTCAAATCCTCTGAAACCATTGTGTCCGCTATAGGTTCGGTACCGGAGTTTCTGTGTCTGATTGAAGTAAGCGAGATCGACCTTGAGTACATTGCTGTTGGTGCCGACCCAAAGGTTATTATCCCGGTCAGTATATATGGTTTTAATGCCCTCGTTTGGTAACCCGTTAACAGAAGTAAACAGTTTGGCTTTACCAGTTTTAGCATGGTAAGCCAGCAAGCCATAGTTGTAGCCGCCAAAATACAGCCATCCGTTCCTGTCTTCGGCTATAGATACAACCTCGCCAAATGCTTTGTTTTTTAGTGGATGGACCGGTTGCAACTGGTTATTCTTTATCAGGTAAATGCCATCTTTTGTGCCTGCCCATAAATTGTTCTGTTTGTCGCGGTAAAGATGATGCGTTTCACCTGCCTGTTTTCCGTTGGCCGTGGTTATAGTTGCAAAAATGCCGTTCTGCAGGTAAGCGATTCCGTTGGCCGTTGCAAACCATAATTTGTTATCCTTATCAGCAACTATAAAATAGACCACATCAGATGGCAAGCCTTGTGCCGTGGTAAAATGCTTCGCTTTATCAGGAGTAAGGTTCCAGACTCCCCGGCTGGTACTCACCCATACATCTTCCGCTGATCTTACCCACATGCTATAAAGTGCAGTTCCGGGAGGCCATACTTTTGCCTCCAACATGTTAAGCTTTCCATTCTGCATGTAAGCGGCATCACCGTTATCGGTTCCAAACCATATACGGCCTTTTGTGTCCTGGGCCAAGGCCGTAACATGCGGGTCTTTTATAGTTCCGAGCTCAAAAAAGTGCAGAAACCATTGCGAACGCGACTGTTGTAATCCAAAGCCGTCGGTCCCGATCCAGATATTATTTTCTTTATCAGCTAAAAGGGAGGTGATGTGGAGCGTGCTCAGCCCGTTTGCTTTGGTCAAATGTTTTGTTTCCGCGTCAGCTATAGTTACCAGGCCGTCGTGCTGCAATCCGATCAGCATAGTACCGTTGGCATTCTTCACGAAATCAGATACGGCGGGGTTTCTGACGGTGGCCGGAAGGGGAGGTATGGTGATCGTATTATTGTTGAAAAGAGCAGGGCCTTCTGTGGTACCGACCCAAACCTTGTCGGTTCCTGTTTCGGTGTAGATAGCTGTAATAGCATCAGAAGGTAGTTTGTGCTCGGTACTCGAATAATGGGAAAGGCTGCCTTGATTTAATTTGTAAAGCCCGCTCGACCGGCTTCCTGCCCAAATCGTGCCTTTGGCATCGCTGTAAATTACCTGATATGGCTGCTTTTTAAATTTAGGTGATCTGTTGAAACGATTTCCTGTTAGCGTAAATATTCCGGAATCTGTTGCTACCCATAGTTGACCTAGTTTGTCTTCGGTTAAACTGGTTACATTGTTGCTTTCTAATCCCGATCTTGTATTGTAGGTGGTAAATTTTGCGCCATCAAATTGTGTCAGGCCGTTATCTGAGCTTCCGATCCATATATGGTTCCGACTATCCTGTAAGAGGCAGGTGGTATTATTGCTGGCAAGACCCTGCTGTCTGGTATACGTATGGAAGGTGTTACCATCAAAACGGCTAACTCCTCCGCGGGTAGCAACCCAGATCCGCATGCGGTGGTCCTGCAGAATATCGTTTACTTTTGACTGTGGAAGGCCATCTGCCAGGGTCCAGTTACGGAAATTGTGCTGCTGTGCGAACACAACATTTCCGTAAACAATCAAAAGCCAAAGCAGACATAAGATGCGCATATACTATATCCCGGGTACTAGCACAGCACTATGGTTGTTAGCTATGCTGTAAACAATTAAACTTTTACAAGTGTGTTTTGTACTACGGAAATATTTTTAAAAAGTAGACACGAAAGAGAAGGTTTCTGAGAATTAGTGAATGCCTATTATATCCTTGTAAATGGCTAATGTATGTAAGGCAGTTTCCTCTTTAGTAAATTTAAGTACTTTTTGAGCTGCATTAGCAACAACGCTTTTGCGTAGGTTAGGGTCCTGAATCAATTGCAATGCTTTTTCAGCAAACACTGCAGGTTGTTTTACCGGAGCCAGCATGCCTGTAACGCCATCTTCTATCATTTCAGGTATACCGCCCGTATCAGATGCCACTACGGGCACGCGGCAGGCAAAAGCGTCGAGCACGGTGGTGCCCAAGCCTTCTTTTATAGTTGTAAAAATGAACATGTCCAGTTCAGGCATTACCTGGTGCACATCTTTTATAAAGCCGGTAAAGATTATATCATCTGCAAGGCCCAGGTCCTCAGCATATTTTTTTACTTCCTGCTCCAGTTTGCCAGTGCCTATGGCCAGGTAAGCCGCCTTTACACCCTGTTCTTTCAGTAGCTTGGCCGTATCCAGAAAGGTAAAGTAATCTTTGTGCACATCTATAGCAGATATGTTCCCGATCAGTAGTTTGTCTTCCGGTATGCTATAGGTGCGGCGCAGGTAATCAGTTTTAGTATTAGGCAGGTCTTTAAAGCGATCGAGGTTGATGCCACTATACACGGTAACACACTTGTTGCTATCTTCAATACTTCGTGCAAGCACCTCACGCACCCGCTCCGATATACAGATGATCCGCTTAATGCCTTTATAGTTGTATTTATAGTTCGATAAGAAGCTGCTGCCGATCTCAAACTCAACACGCCTGCTAAGTACCAGGTTGCAGTTGGCGCCTAACATATGCGCCAACACACCTATAGTATGCGCGTGGCTGGCCTGCATATGTACCAACTGTATCTGGTGCCGGTTAATATAGTTTTTAAGCTGCAGCGCTGTAGGTATCGGGAAAATTTTGGTAAAAGGCAGTGCAATGTGCGGGAAATCGTTTTGCTTACAGTAGTCCTCGAAAGCAGAGCCTTTACGGCAGCACACATGGCAGGTAATACCCAGTCGGCGCAATTCTTCCAGCAGGTAAGCTACCTGTTGCTCGCCGCCTCTCCATGATCTTTCTGAAACTAACTGCAGTATTTGCATGCCTTACCTGTTTATATTGCTGATAATTAAATTCTGGTGTGCAGCTGCTCTGGCAAATGTACTGCAAACAACTATAAAATTTTAAGCTTGTTAGTACCGCAGACACAGAATATCTGACCACGCCCCTCAAAACTATAACAAAATTGTATAGGCATATTTCCCGATTGCTGCGTATATGGCAGTTAAACACCTGTTTGCCATTTACGAGGCCCCGTATAGTGCAACCCTGAAGTGGCAAGACAGGTATGTAATTAAAATTCCTATATTTGCGTATAATACGCCATTAAGGGATTTTTCTTAAAGTATAAACTATACTTAAATGAGCGAGCAAACAGGTAAACAATTGAGTAAAGAGGAAAAAGATGCCAGATTCGAGGCCGAATTACTGCCCGTACTGGATCCTCTGTACAACTTTGCCTACAGGCTCACCTTGGATGAGGACGATGCCAATGACCTGGTGCAGGAAACATATTTAAAGGCATACCGCTTCTTTGACTACTTTGAACAAGGAACTAATGCTAAAGCATGGCTGTTCCGAATCCTGAAGAACTCCTTCATTAATGAGTTCAGGAAAAAGAGCAAGCAGCCCGCTAAGGTAGACTATAGCGAAGTAGAGGGGTACTATAACACCGAAGACGTTGAAGGTGATAATGGCGTAGCCACCACAACCGACATGCGTTCAGAAAGTGTACAGGACCTGATCGGAGATGAAGTAGCAAGCGCCCTGAATACCCTGCCTGTAGACTTCAGAACTGTGATAATATTATGTGACCTGGAAGGGTTTACCTACGAGGAAATGGCCAAAATACTGGACATTCCGATAGGTACTGTACGATCCAGGTTGCACCGCGCCCGAAACTCCTTGAAAGAGAAACTAGAAAAGTACGCTAAAACTATGGGTTATAACAGTTAGAAAAATACTTTAAGAGTTGAGTAAAGATGGAATCGAAATTTACGGAAATGTATCAGAAAGAACCTGCCGAGGAAAAGGATAGAGCGTGTGAGCAGGTAGCAGACATGCTGGACTCAGTGGTGGACGGAGAAGCGTCTGCAGATGAGCAGAAATTCTTTAACAGCCATATTGAAGAGTGCGTGGGCTGCTTTGAAAGCCATCAGAAACAAAAACTCCTAAAAGGTCTTATCAGTGGTCACCTTAAGCGTGTTATAGTGCCGGCCAGCCTGGCACAGACCATTAAAGCCAAAATACAGGAAACTATTTAAACACCCCTGATGCAAGGAAAGATCATTATCTTCTCGGCTCCCTCCGGTGCCGGTAAAACTACTATTGTAAAGCACCTGCTTAGCGTAAACCCGAATCTTAACTTCTCTATTTCTGCCTGCACCCGCGACAAGCGTGGCCGCACCGAGGTAAACGGTAAAGATTATTACTTTATCACTCCTGAAGACTTTAAGGAAAAGATAGCAAACGATGAGTTTGTAGAGTGGGAGGAAGTATACGAAGGTGCCTTTTATGGTACACTTAAATCAGAAATAGAGCGCATCTGGGCTAGTGGTAAACACGCCATACTGGATGTAGACGTAAAAGGAGGATTAAGTATAAAGCATTTTTACAAAGAAAGAGCACTTGCCGTTTTCGTAAAGCCGCCTTCCATAGAAGAGCTGGCAAACAGGCTGCAGGCCCGCAACACCGATTCAGTATCCAGCATCAGCAGCCGCGTTTTTAAAGCCAAGTTCGAGATGGGCTTTGAAGATCAGTTTGATGAAGTGATCGTGAACGATAATCTAGAGACTGCCTGCGCCAAAGCTGAAAAACTGGTGAACGATTTTCTTAAGTCAGAACCTGCTATTGTATGAAGGTAGGGCTCTTGTTTGGTTCCTTTAACCCGATCCATACCGGCCACCTGATACTTGCTAACTATATGGCCACCAACACCGACCTGGATACGGTGTGGCTAGTTGTGTCGCCGCAGAACCCGTTTAAGCCGAGCAACACCCTGCTGCACGAGTTTGACAGGCTGCACATGGTATCGTTGGCAATAGCGGATAATCCGAACCTTGGCGTGTCTAACATCGAGTTTAGTATGCCAAAGCCAAGTTATACTATAGATACGCTTACCTATTTGCAGGAAAAGTATCCGAGTTATGAGTTTGTACTGATAATGGGGGAGGACAACCTGGCGTTGTTTCCTAAGTGGAAGAACTACGAGCGCATTTTGGAATATCACCAGGTATATGTTTACCCGCGTTCCGGATCTGTGCTGGAGGAGGTAGCAACCTTCCCGAACATGAAGTTTGTAAAAGCGCCTATACTGGATATTTCAGCTACGTTTATCAGGCAGTGCATCCGGGAAGAGAAAAGTATAAAGTACATGGTGCCCGATGATATCATAGACTATATCAAAGTGCACAAACTATATCAATAGCTTTTCTGGCAAAATTCTATAGTTTAAGTTGTGAGTTCAGAATACAAAACTATAGATTGTCTCTGAACTATAGTCACTCTGATATATGCCCTAGCTCGCGTCCCGCGAGTGTAAGCTACAGATGGCACACGCCACGTTCAACTACAAGTATAAAGGATAGCAAACTATAAATTATAGTGGCCGGAGTCCGTGAATGGTCCACACTCGCGGGTCGCGAGCGAGGGCTAAATGTTAAACTATAGCTTGCGTCATTACAAGCCCAAACAAAAAAGAAGCCCTGCGAAGTTAATCGCAGGGCTTCTTTTTTATACTTCACGAGAAAAAGTCTTTTGTTTCTCAGTCTTTAGTCTAAAGATTAGATCGTCATGATCTCGCCTTCTTTTTTCGTAAGCAGCTCGTCGATCTTAACAATGTAAGAATCTGTCATTTTCTGAACTTTGGCTTCTGCATCACGCACGGCGTCTTCCGAAGTGCCTTCTTTCTGCAGTTTTCTCAGCGAGTCGTTCACATCCTTACGAATATTACGAACAGCTATCTTACCAGACTCAGTTTCGTTTTTTACCTGCTTTACCAGCTCACGGCGGCGCTCTTCTGTTAATGCCGGAATATTCAGGCGTACAGAGTCTGCATCCTGTACCGGGTTCAGGCCAAGGTCGCTGTTTTTAATGGCTTTGTTAATTTCGCCCAGCATGTTCTTTTCCCAAGGCTTGATCATAATAGTGCGTGCATCTGTTGCAGCTATGTTAGCAACCTGCGTAATTGGAGTTAGCGTACCGTAGTAATCTACTCTCAGGTGCTCTATCATGGCAGGAGATGCTTTGCCGGCTCTGATCTTTGTCAGCTCTGCGTTTGTGTGCTGCACTGCTTTTTGCATCGACTCCTCTGCTTCGCTGAGGTAAAACTGAATTTCTTCCGTCATATCAATTGTAGCTTAAGATTCTTGTTAAACTATAGTTACTTGTTGTGGTTGCAAAAATACTAAATTTTATCACTTCGTGATAATGACCTGATTACGCCTCAGCCGTCATCGATACCAGTGTGCCAACTTTGTCACCTTGTACGATGCGCTTTAAGTTGCCCGGGGTATTCATGTCAAAAACAATGATCGAAAGGTCATTTTCCTTGCAAAGCGTAAAGGCAGTCATGTCCATTACGTTCAGGCCTTTTTCAAACACATCCTTGAACGAGATGTCAGAATAGAAAATAGCGTCAGGGTCTTTCTCCGGGTCTGCAGAATAAATGCCATCTACGCGGGTACCTTTTAAAACCACATCGGCTTCTATCTCAATAGCGCGTAAACTGGCTGCTGAGTCGGTTGTGAAGTAAGGGTTACCGGTACCGGCACCAAAAATAACCACACGGCCTTTCTCTAAGTGGCGCACGGCACGGCGGCGAATGTATGGTTCGCACACCTGCTGTATGTTGATACCGGAAAGCAGACGCGTATAAACACCAAGCTTCTCGAGAGCACTTTGCAAAGCCATGCTGTTAATAACTGTAGCCAGCATACCCATGTAGTCGCCCTGCACGCGGTCTAAGCCAACCTGCTCGGCCTGCACGCCTCTAAAGATGTTGCCACCCCCGATAACTACTGCCACTTCTACACCAAGCGCGGATACTTCCTTTATCTCCTGAGCGTACTGCATCAATCTGTTCGAGTCGATGCCGTACTGCTGCTCACCCATTAGCGCTTCACCGCTTAGCTTTAACAAAATTCTTTTATACTTCACGATCTATAGTTTGTATAGTTATTGGATACGTTCTACAATACTTCGGGCGGCAGACGTGCTGCCCGGTTGGCAACACAAAATTTTTAAAATAAGATCAGAACCTGGTTTTTTTCCACGTTTTGCTTCACGGCTACCTTTATCTCTTTCACCACACCATCTCCCGGCGACTTCAGGATATTCTCCATCTTCATCGCTTCCAGTATCATGATCGGATCACCTTTTTTTACTTCCTGGCCCGGCTGTACTTTAATCTCAAGTATCAGGCCTGGCATCGGAGCCTTTACGTCATTCACTTTCTGGGCATTGGCATTGCTCATGCCCAGCTTATCCAGCAAAAGATCGAACTGGTCTTTTACGGAAACCGTATGGGTAACGCCGTTGATCTTAAACGTGAACGCTTTTGCCTGGTAATCGGCCTGTACAAGCTCCGCAGTGTAAGATTTATAGTTATGAATGATGTGGTAGGTCTTTGGACCTATTGGCGTGATATCCCAGTTGAAAGGAGTTTCGTTGAGAAGAATAGCATCTTTTTGTATGTCAACCTGCCATGTTTTGTCGTTAGCGGTTTTTACCTGCAGCATCTCTTATTTCTGGTTTTGGAGCCTAAAGATAGTTGAATTCTCAGAGTAATTTTAGAAATTGAAGTCAAAATTAAAACAACCTACCATGAATCAACGGTTTCTGAGCATAGTTGGCCTGGCAACAGCAATGGCTTTTGCAGGCGGCTGCGCCACAAACAAAGAAGCAACTAAAGCCTCAAAAGATACTACTAAAACATCTAAAGCTGCCGTAGCACAAGACGGCGTTCCGGTCTGGGCGCCAAAATATCATGAGTTTAACCCGTCCCGAACCAAGAAACACGACCTGTTGCACACAACACTCCGCGTTAGCTTCGACTGGAAAAAACAACACCTGCACGGGCTGGCCGAATTAACCCTGAAACCATACTTCTACCCGCAAAATACACTGGTGCTCGATGCCAAAGGTTTCGATATACATAATGTAAACCTGATGAAGGGCCTTGACGGCACGGCTCTGAAGTATACTTATGACGGGCAGAAACTAACTATAGATTTAGGCAAGACCTACACCCGCGACCAAAACTATACGATAGAAATTGATTACACAGCCAAGCCAAACGAACTGGCAAGCGGCGGCTCTGATGCTATTACCGAGGACAAAGGCCTGTACTTTATTAACCCGCTCGGCGAAGACCCTGACAAGCCGCGCCAGATCTGGACACAAGGCGAGACTGAAGCAAGCTCTGCCTGGTTCCCAACTATAGATGCGCCGAACGAGCGCATGACCCAGGATATCTACATAACTATAGATAAGAACTTTACCACGCTCTCGAACGGTACTTTTATGTATTCGCGCCAGAATGCGGATGGTACTAAAACAGAGTATTGGAAACAGGAATTGCCGCACGCGCCATACCTGGCCATGATGGCAATTGGCGAATTTGCTATAGTTAAAGACAAATGGCGTAATCTGGATGTAAGCTACTATGTAGAGCCTGAGTTTAAGAACACCGCAAAAAAGATATTCGGGAACACACCTGAAATGATGGAGTTCTTCAGCAAGAAGCTTGGTGTTGATTACCCATGGGCTAAATATGCGCAGGTTGTAGTACGCGACTTCGTGTCGGGGGCTATGGAGAATACGTCGGCATCTACCTTTATGGAAGATCTGCAACTGAACGAGCGCGAGCTGCTGGATAAGAACTGGGACAACATCATCGCGCATGAGCTCTTTCATCAGTGGTTCGGCGATTATGTAACAACCGAGTCGTGGGCTAACCTGCCGCTTAACGAAGCCTTTGCCAACTATAGCGAGTACTTGTGGGCAGAACATAAATTTGGTGCCGATGAGGCTGCTTATGCGCAGATGGATGAGTTAAACCAATACCTGGAAGAAGCGGAGACCAAAAGAGAGCCACTTATCCGTTACCGCTATGGTGATAAAGAGGATATGTTTGATAGCCATTCGTACGCCAAAGGTGGCCGCGTGCTGCACATGCTCCGCAAATATGTCGGCGACGAAGCTTTTTATGCATCCCTAAACCGCTACCTGACCCAGAATAAATACTCTGATGTAGAAGTAGCTGAACTGCGTATGGCATTTGAAGAAGTGACAGGGGAAGACCTGATGTGGTTCTTTGATCAATGGTTCTTGAGGCCGGGCCACCCGGAGCTTAAAGTAAGTCATACCTTTAAAAATGGTCAGTTAAGCCTGCAAGTGCAGCAACTACAGGATACTACTTATTCGCCTGTTTACCGCCTTCCGCTTAAAGTAGCTGTCTGGACGAATGGTAAAAGGACAGACTACCCGATCGAGATCACTAAAGCAGATCAGTCTTTTACACTGCCTGTAACTACACAACCACAGTTAGTCCTTTTCGATGGGGATCAGCAACTGCTTGGGACTGTAGCGCATGAGAAATCACAGGAGGAACTGCGTTATCAGTTTTACAACAGCAAACAGGTAATGGCCGAATACGAAGCCCTGACCGAGCTTTCAAAAAATGCTGCCTCAGAGGTAAAGCTGTTGCAGGATGCCCTTAACAATGATTTCTGGTTTATCAGAACGATGGCTTTGAATGGATTGGTTGATGTGAAGCCAGCTGCACACCCCGCTATAGTTAGTAAAGTAAAGCAAATGGCGAGAGAAGATAAGAAAGGATCCGTAAGAGCTGACGCCACCTTGTTGCTTGCAGGTTGGGGAGGTGAGAACTATAAGGCTATCTACGAAGAAGCGCTGAAAGATAGCTCGTACCTGGTAGTTGCAGCGGGCATTATAGCTTATGCCGGCACAGGCGCCGAAGACACTAAGCAAAAACTAAGTAAGTTTGAAAAGGAGGAAAACGAAGAAGTGTCTATTGCTTTAGCATCTTTCTATGCACTGCAGGGTGGGCCAGAGAAATATAACTGGTTTGTAGAAAAGATAAAGAACAGTAAGAGCAGTGGCAAGTACTACATGTTGCAAAGTTTTGCAGCTTATCTGGCAAGTAATGGCAGTACCAATACCCCGCAAACTATAGACATGCTGGCTGACATTGCACTGAACAACAACCTGTATTATGTACGAATGGCCGCCTTCCAGGCACTGATGGTTATGTCTGACAAGCCAGAGGTAAAAGAAAGGTTAGAAAAAATTAAAGCACAGGAAAAAGATAAACGCCTGATAGAGATGTACAACCAAGCGCTGTAAGCACGCTGAGGTAAATTTTTTGAAGAATTTTTGAACGATTATTTGACAGTAATAAAAAAGCGCTTAATTTTGCATCTCCTTAGAACGAACAGCGCATCTGGCGCAAAGGTTTTAAAGAGGAAAGCTAATTTAATTTAGCGTTTGGGGAGATTCCAGAGCGGCCAAATGGGACGGACTGTAACTCCGTTGTTGTAATGACTTCGCAGGTTCGAATCCTGCTCTCCCCACTAGATTTGAATGATTGAGTAAATGAATAGTAGTAATTTGTTTGCTCGTTCACTTGCTCAATCATTTAAAGTTTAAAAGCGGGAGTAGCTCAGTTGGTAGAGCGATAGCCTTCCAAGCTATAGGCCGCGAGTTCGACCCTCGTCTCCCGCTCAGTAGAACAGATTTTAAATCTTATGGGTATTTGCAGGAAGGAATTTCATGTATATGGATTTCCTTTTTAGTATAAACAAAGATTTAGAAAAGTTTAAAAGCCGACGTAGCTCAGGGGTAGAGTACTTCCTTGGTAAGGAAGGGGTCGTGGGTTCAATTCCCATCGTTGGCTCTAAGTCTGTTCGTGTTAATGAGCACAACTTAAACTTAAACGTTTTAACCTTAATTTTATATCATACAATGGCTAAAGAAACATTTGACCGCTCCAAACCGCACGTAAACATCGGTACAATCGGTCACGTTGACCACGGCAAGACAACTTTGACTGCTGCCATTACTACAGTATTGGCTAAAAAAGGTCTGGCTGCACTACGCGACTTCTCTTCAATCGATAACGCTCCTGAAGAAAAAGAAAGAGGTATTACAATCAATACTTCACACGTAGAATACGCTACTGAGAACCGTCACTATGCACACGTTGACTGCCCAGGTCACGCTGACTACGTGAAGAACATGGTTACTGGTGCTGCTCAGATGGACGGCGCTATCCTTGTGGTTGCTGCAACTGATGGTCCAATGCCACAGACGCGTGAGCACATCCTTCTTGCTCGTCAGGTAGGTGTTCCTCAGCTTGTAGTATTCATGAACAAAGTTGACATGGTAGACGATCCAGAGCTTCTTGAGCTTGTTGAGATGGAAATCCGTGAGCTTCTTTCTTTCTATGACTTCGATGGCGATAACATTCCGGTAATCCAGGGTTCTGCTCTAGGTGGTCTGAATGGCGATGAGAAGTGGGTGAAAACTATCGAGGAGTTAATGGATGCAGTTGATAGCTGGATTCCAATCCCTGCTCGTCTTGTTGACCTTCCATTCCTGATGCCAGTTGAGGACGTGTTCTCAATCACAGGTCGTGGTACTGTTGCAACAGGTCGTATCGAGCGTGGTGTAATCAACTCTGGTGAGCAGGTTGAGATCCTAGGTATGGGTGCTGAGAACTTGAAGTCAGTAGTTACTGGTGTTGAGATGTTCCGTAAGATCCTTGACAGAGGTGAAGCTGGTGACAACGTGGGTCTACTTCTTCGTGGTATTGAGAAAACTGATATCCGTCGTGGTATGGTTATCTGTAAGCCAGGTTCAGTTAAGCCTCACATGGAGTTCAAGGCTGAGGTTTACGTTCTTTCTAAAGAAGAAGGTGGACGTCACACTCCATTCTTTAACAAGTACCGTCCACAGTTCTACTTCAGAACGACAGACGTTACAGGTGAGATCATCCTTCCAGAAGGTGTAGAAATGGTTATGCCAGGTGATAACATCACAATCACTGTGAAGCTGATCAACAAAGTAGCAATGGAAAAAGGTCTTCGTTTCGCTATCCGTGAGGGTGGTAGAACAGTAGGTGCCGGTCAGGTAACTGAGATCTTAGACTAATTATACAAAAGCAGCCCGTTCCTGATAAATAAGTTGGGAACGGGTTTGTTTTTCAAAAACAATTGAATAAATTTGCACTCCATTTGAATTAATGGTGTGCATTTTTTTACGGGTGTAGCTCAATTGGTAGAGTAGTGGTCTCCAAAACCATTGGCTGGGAGTTCGAGTCTCTCCACCCGTGCAAATTTAATTACTCAGGCATTTAAGACGATGAGCAACGTTAAAGACTATATAAACGGAACGGTAGAGGAAATGAGAGATAAAGTCTCATGGCCTTCCTTTAAAGAGTTACAGAACAGTTCTGTACTTGTATTGATAGGCTCTTTAGTGTTTGCTCTTGTAGTAGGTGCAATGGACTTTGTTTTTGACTCGAGCCTGACGTGGTTCTATAACCAATTTTAATAAGAAGCTATGGCTGATTTAAAATGGTATGTAGTACGCGCCGTTAGTGGGCAGGAGAAAAAGGCAAAAGCATATCTCGAAAACGAGATCATGCGCCATAACCTGGGTGAATATGTTCCACAAGTACTTATACCGGCTGAAAAGGTATATGAGATGCGTGGTGGTAAAAAAAGAATCAGAGAAAGAAATTTTTTTCCTGGTTATGTGCTTGTAAATGCTGACCTGAGCCACGGCGAAGCTGAACACTTGATCATCAGTACACCAGGTGTAATTGGCTTTTTAGGTTCAGGTACAGGAGATGCAAGCAAGAAACCGGTTCCGCTTCGCCAGGCTGAAATAAACAGAATACTGGGAACAGTAGATGAAGCAGAAGAGCAAGCTGAAGTATTGGATACACCATTTATAGTTGGAGAAACTATAAAAGTAATGGATGGTCCTTTCAGCGGATTCTCAGGAACGGTTGAAGAAGTGTTTGAAGAGCGTAAGAAGCTTAACGTAATGGTGAAGATCTTTGGTAGAAACACACCGGTTGAGCTGAATTACATGCAAGTAGAAAAAGAATCGTAGTAAATAAATAATGGCAAAGGAAATAAAAGGTTATCTGAAACTTCAGATAAAGGGAGGTGCCGCGAATCCATCGCCACCGGTTGGACCTGCACTTGGTTCTAAAGGTCTTAACATCATGGAGTTCTGTAAGCAGTTCAATGCTAGAACCCAGGAAAAGCCAGGACAAGTGTTACCAGTATTGATTACAATCTACGCAGATAAGTCTTTTGACTTCGTTGTTAAAACGCCACCTGCTCCGGTATTGTTAATGGATGCTGCTAAAATTAAGGGAGGTTCAAAAGAGCCAAACCGTAACAAAGTAGGTTCAGTTACTTGGGATCAGGTAAAAGAGATTGCAGAACTGAAAATGCCTGATTTAAATGCTTTTAAACTGGAGTCGGCTATGAAAATGGTAGCTGGTACAGCAAGAAGCATGGGTATAACAGTTTCTGGCAAAGCTCCATGGAACGAATAATAACAGTTAGAGGATAATGGCGAAGATATCAAAAAATAGGAAAGCGGCTTTAGCTAAGGCCGACCTAACAAAAGAGTATTCTTTGACAGATGCAGCCTCAGTTGTAAAAGATATCACTTTTACAAAGTTTGATGCTTCTGTTGATATAGATGTACGCTTAGGAGTAGACCCTCGTAAAGCAGACCAGATGGTTCGTGGTATAGTTACCCTTCCGCATGGTACTGGTAAAGAGGTTAGAGTGCTGGCATTAGTTACTCCTGACAAAGAGCAGGAAGCTAAAGATGCAGGTGCTGATTTCGTTGGTCTTGATGATTATATTCAGAAGATCGAAAAAGGCTGGACAGATATTGATGTGATCATAACTATGCCGGCAGTAATGGCTAAGGTTGGTCGTCTAGGTAGAATATTAGGTCCTCGTAACCTGATGCCAAACCCTAAGTCTGGTACAGTTACTCAGGATGTAGCGAAAGCTGTGAAAGAAGTTAAAGCTGGTAAGATCGACTTTAAAGTTGACAAAACTGGTATCATTCACACAAGTGTGGGTAAAGTTTCTTTCTCACCAGAGCAGATCGCCGCAAACGCTGCAGAAGTAATTGCTACACTCAACCGTCTGAAGCCATCTTCAGCGAAGGGAACCTACATTAAGAGCATAACATTGTCTAGCACAATGAGCCCGGCCGTAATTGTTGATAAGAACGCAACTATCTAAGAAAATGACCAGGGAAGAAAAAGAGATAATTGTACAAGACCTGAGCGAAAAGTTAGCTAACACTAACTATTTCTATATCACTGATGCTTCTACTATGACAGTTGCAAGCATTAACCAATTCAGGAGAATGGCTTTCGATAGAGGCCTGGAATACAAAGTTTATAAGAATACATTAATCAAGAAAGCATTAGATACTTTAGAAGCTGATACAACTGCACTAGCAGAAGTATTAAAAGGTTCTTCAGGCATCTTGTTTTCAACTGAATCAGGCAACGCTCCTGCTAAGCTGATCAAAGACTTTAGGAAAAAAGGTCACACGCTTCCACTTTTAAAGGGTGCCTTTATTGATAGCGGTATTTATGTTGGTGAGAACCAGCTTGATACACTGTCAACAATCAAGTCTAAGTTTGAGCTTATCGCTGACGTAATTGCATTGCTTCAGTCTCCTGCTAAGAATGTTATCTCTGGCCTACAGGGTGGTGGTAACAAACTTGCCGGAATTCTTAAAACTCTATCTGAAAAAGAATAATTTTTTAAAAACGTAATCAATAAGTAACTTTTAATTTCAATAAAAATGGCAGATTTAAAAGCATTCGCTGAGCAGTTAGTAAACTTAACTGTGAAAGAAGTTAACGAACTAGCTACAATCCTGAAGGACGAATACGGCATCGAGCCAGCTGCTGCTGCTCCAGTAATGATGGCTGGTGGTGGTGCTGCTGAAGGTGGAGCTGCTGCAGAAGAAAAAACTTCTTTTGACGTAATCCTTAAGTCAGCAGGTGCATCTAAACTAGCAGTTGTTAAACTTGTTAAAGAACTTACAGGTCTTGGCCTGAAAGAAGCTAAAGAAGTTGTAGACAGCGCTCCTAAGGCTCTGAAAGAAGGTGTAGCTAAAGATGAAGCTGAATCTCTGAAGAAATCATTAGAAGAAGCTGGTGCTGAAGTAGAGATCAAGTAATCTCACTTTATCAACATATCGAGAACAGGTAGACCTGGCGTTTTAGTCAGGTCTTTTCCTGTTTGTATACGGATTCATAATTGAATCCTTTTTTGCCCACAGCTGTTTTTGGCATCGGGAGCTGAAAACTTATTGTTAACGTTAAATTTCCAAGGCTTTGGCTAAAAATAAAACAATAGAGAGAATCAATTTCGCTTCGATCAAGAAGGTAATTGATTATCCTGATTTTCTTGATGTTCAATTGCAGTCTTTCCAGGACTTTTTCCAATTGGAGACTGCTGCTGAAAATAGAGCTCAGGAAGGATTGTTCAAAGTTTTCGCGGAAAACTTTCCAATTTCTGATTCTCGTGAAAACTTCGTTCTGGAGTTCATCGATTATCACGTAGATCCACCAAAATATTCTGTTGATGAAAGCATCGACAGAGGATTAACATATTCTGTTCCACTCAAAGCTAAACTTCGCCTGATCTGTAATGATGAGGATAACGAAGACTTCGAGACGATCGAACAGGAAGTTTTCCTTGGTAATATTCCTTACATGACTGAGAAAGGCTCCTTTGTTATCAATGGGGCTGAACGTGTTATAGTTTCTCAGTTGCACAGATCACCGGGTGTATTCTTTGCACAAAGCAAGCACACAAACGGAACGAAACTATATTCTGCCAGAATTATTCCTTTTAAAGGTTCCTGGGTTGAATTTGCTACAGACGTTAATAACGTTATGTATGCTTACATCGACCGTAAGAAAAAATTCCCGGTAACTACATTGTTACGTGCTATCGGTTACGGTACTGATAAGGATATTCTTGATCTGTTCGGTCTTTCTGAAGAAATACCGGCTAACAAGACGAACCTTAAAAATGCAGTAGGCAGAAAGTTAGCGGCACGCGTGCTTAAAACTTGGACGGAAGACTTCGTAGATGAAGATACCGGAGAAGTTGTTTCTATTGATCGTAACGAAGTATTACTGGAGCGTGATTCAGAAATCACAGCTGAAGATATTGATGTTATAGTTGAGTCTGGAAACAAATCTATAGTTCTGCACCGTGAGAACGTAAATATTGCTGACTATGCAATTATTTACAATACACTACAAAAAGATAACTCAAACTCTGAGCAGGAAGCGGTAGAGCAGATCTATCGTCAGCTTAGAAATACAGAGGCACCAGACGTAGAGACTGCTCGTGACATTATCCAGAAGCTATTCTTCTCTGATAAGCGTTATGACTTAGGTGAAGTTGGTCGTTACAGAATCAACAAGAAGCTTGGTATTGATACAAATTGGGATGCAAAGGTATTAACGAACGACGACATTGTTCTGATCGTGAAGTACCTGATCGG
The DNA here is from genome assembly GCF_040278685.1 of Pontibacter populi. Classification (NCBI taxonomy): domain Bacteria; kingdom Pseudomonadati; phylum Bacteroidota; class Cytophagia; order Cytophagales; family Hymenobacteraceae; genus Pontibacter; species Pontibacter populi. Next base: position 78,097 of record NZ_JBEOKT010000012.1, on the reverse strand, counting down.
TTTGATCAACTCTAGAGCTGTAGTGGATGATATTGACCACTTAAGTAACCGACGTGTAAGAACAGTAGGTGAACAGTTATATGCGCAATTTGGTGTAGGTCTGGCTCGTATGGCCAGAACGATCAAAGAGCGTATGAACGTTCGCGATAACGAAGACTTCAAACCTGTTGATCTGATCAACGCCAGAACACTGTCTTCTGTTATTAACTCGTTCTTCGGTACTAACCAGCTTTCTCAGTTCATGGACCAGACCAACCCGCTGGCAGAAGTGACGCACAAGCGTCGTGTATCTGCACTGGGGCCAGGTGGTCTATCAAGAGAGCGTGCAGGCTTCGAGGTACGTGACGTTCACTATACACACTATGGTCGTCTATGTACTATTGAAACTCCGGAAGGACCGAACATTGGTCTTATCTCTTCACTTTGCGTGCATGCTCGTGTAAACCACATGGGCTTCATCGAAACTCCTTATCGTAAGGTTGTTGATGGTATAGTTAACGTAGCCGGTGAAGTAGAATACTTAACTGCAGAAGAAGAGGATACCCACCACATTGCACAGGCTAATGCTGTGATCGATGAAAAAGGTAACTTCATCAATGATAGAGTAAAAGGTAGATTTGAAGGTGACTTCCCTGTAGAAGAACCATCAACTTATACTTACATGGACATTGCGCCAAACCAGATCGTATCTGTGGCGGCATCGATGATTCCATTCCTTGAGCATGATGATGCTAACCGTGCCCTGATGGGTTCGAACATGCAGCGCCAGGCAGTTCCACTTCTGAAGCCACAAGCTCCTATAGTTGGTACAGGTCTGGAAGGCAGAGCAGCAATTGACTCAAGAGCACTGGTTATAGCAGAAGGCGACGGTGTGATCGATTTCGTAGATTCAACTAAGATTGTAGTAAAATATGATCTTACAAATGAAGAGAAACTGGTTTCATTCGATGCTGAATATGTAACCTATAAACTGATCAAATTCCGCAGAACGAACCAGGATACATGTATTAACCTGACCCCTTTAGTTAGAACAGGTCAGCGTGTAACCAAAGGACAGCCACTATGCGAAGGTTATGCAACTAACGATGGTGAACTTGCCCTTGGCCGTAACTTACAAGTTGCGTTCATGCCTTGGCAAGGTTATAACTTCGAGGATGCGATCGTAATCTCTGAAAGAGTAGTACGTGATGACGTATTTACATCTATTCACATTGAAGAGTTTGAGCTTGAAGTTCGTGAAACGAAGCGTGGCGAAGAAGAATTAACTTCTGAGATACCTAACGTAAGCGAAGAAGCAGTTCGTAACCTTGATGAGAACGGTATCATCAGAATTGGTGCTGAAGTTAAAGAAGGTGATATCCTGATCGGTAAGATCACTCCTAAAGGTGAAACTGATCCGACTCCGGAAGAGAAACTTCTTCGTGCGATCTTCGGTGATAAAGCCGGTGATGTGAAGGATGCTTCGCTTAAGGCGCCGCCGTCACTAAATGGTGTTGTTATTGAGACTAAGTTGTTCTCTCGTCCTAAAAAGGATAAAAACCTTAGAGCTAAATCTAAGAAAGAGGTTGAAGAACTAAAAGTTAAATATTCAAAAGACCTGATCGCTATTAAGAATGTAATGGTTGATAAATTGGTTGACTTGCTAGAAGGTAAGACAACACAAGGTATCAAGCATAAATTCGGTGATGAGATCTTGACGAAAGGTTCTAAGTTCAGCAGAAAGAACATTGTAGAAGCTTTATTCCCTGAGAAGAATCCTTACAAGGATGAAAGCAACTATGCCGTTCCGGAAGAAGTGAACATGTTCAAGGATTTGATCCTTGAAAACTGGACAAATGATGAGCAGACCAACAACATGTTATTGGAGTTGGTGAAGAACTATACTAAACGTCGTAATATTATCTCTGCACACTTTAAGCGTGAAAGATTTACGTTGGAAGTAGGAGATGAATTACCGGCAGGTATCGTGCAGTTAGCCAAAGTATACATCGCTAAGAAACGTAAGCTGAAAGTTGGTGATAAGATGGCTGGTCGTCACGGTAACAAAGGTATAGTTGCCCGTATAGTTCGCGACGAAGACATGCCATTCCTGGAAGATGGAACTCCTATGGACATCGTGCTTAACCCGCTTGGTGTACCTTCAAGGATGAACATCGGTCAGATCTATGAAACTGTACTTGGTTGGGCTGGTTTAAGATTAGGTCGTAAATATGCGACTCCGATCTTCGACGGTGCTACGGAAGAGCAGGTTTCTGCTGAGCTGACAGAAGCAGGGCTGCCACGTTTTGGTAGAACATATCTGTTCGATGGTTTATCTGGTGACAGATTCGACCAGCCGGTAACAGTCGGTGTAATCTACATGCTGAAACTGGGTCACTTGGTTGATGATAAGATGCACGCTCGTTCTATCGGACCATACTCATTGATCACGCAGCAGCCATTGGGTGGTAAAGCCCAGTTTGGTGGTCAGCGTTTCGGTGAGATGGAGGTGTGGGCACTGGAAGCATTCGGTGCTTCTAATGTGTTGCAGGAAATACTTACAGTTAAATCGGATGACGTTATTGGCCGAGCAAAAGCTTATGAAGCGATTGTAAAAGGCGATGTGTTGCCAAAACCAAATATCCCGGAATCATTCAACGTATTGATCCACGAGTTAAGAGGTCTGGCATTAGAGATAACGTTGGAGTAATAAAGTAAAAGCTAAGCGCTCTGGAAATACCGGAGCGCTTAGCGCACTTTATAGTACAGATAGCTGTAAAGCAAATAAGTTGTATCGATATTATTAGAATAATATGGCATTTGCAAAAACCAAAAAGTTAACTCAGGACTTCTCCAAAGTAACGATAAGCTTAGCTTCTCCAGAGTCGATTCTGGAGCGTTCTAACGGAGAGGTAGTAAAGCCTGAGACCATAAATTATAGAACCTATAAGCCTGAGATGGGTGGTTTATTCTGCGAAAGAATATTCGGACCTGTTAAAGACTGGGAATGCCACTGCGGAAAGTATAAGAGAATCAGATACAAAGGTATCATCTGCGACCGTTGCGGTGTAGAGGTTACTGAGAAGAAAGTGCGTCGTGAGCGTATGGGCCATATTGAGCTTGTAGTTCCTGTAGCGCATATCTGGTACTTCAAATCTCTTCCAAACAAAATCGGTTATCTGTTAGGCTTACCTACAAAGAAGCTTGACCAGATTATCTATTATGAAAGATATGTAGTTATCCAGCCAGGTATTTTGGCAGAAGACGGTGTTAACGTACTCGACTTCCTGACTGAAGATGAATACCTGGATATGGTTGACAAGCTTCCACGTGAGAACCAGATGTTGGATAATAATGATCCAAACAAGTTCATCGCGAAAATGGGTGCTGAAGCATTGCAGATGCTGTTGGAGCGTACGAACCTTGATGACCTTTCATACGAGCTCCGTCATGCTGCCGCACACGAAACTTCGCAGCAGCGTAAAGCTGAGGCGTTGAAGCGTCTTCGTGTAGTAGAAGCATTCCGTGATGCTGCAACAAGAATTGAAAACAGACCTGAGTGGATGATTATCCGCATGGTGCCTGTTATTCCGCCAGAGCTTCGTCCGTTAGTTCCGTTGGATGGTGGCCGTTTCGCTACTTCTGACTTGAACGACCTTTACAGACGTGTTATTATCCGTAACAACCGTCTGAAGCGTCTTATCGAGATTAAAGCTCCGGAAGTTATTCTTCGTAACGAGAAGCGTATGCTACAGGAAGCGGTTGACTCCCTGTTCGACAACTCACGTAAAGTGAACGCTGTTCGTGCTGAAGGTAACCGTGCGCTAAAATCACTTTCAGATATGCTGAAAGGTAAGCAGGGACGTTTCCGTCAGAACTTACTTGGTAAGCGTGTTGACTACTCTGGCCGTTCGGTAATTGTAGTTGGTCCTGAACTGAAGCTGCATGAGTGCGGTCTGCCTAAGAACATGGCAGCTGAGCTTTTCAAGCCGTTCATTATCCGCAAGCTGATCGAAAGAGGTATAGTTAAGACTGTAAAGTCAGCTAAGAAAATTGTAGATCGTAAAGACCCTGTAGTTTGGGATATCCTGGAGAATGTGCTGAAAGGCCACCCGGTACTCCTTAACCGTGCTCCTACACTACACAGACTTGGTATCCAGGCATTCCAGCCAAAACTGATCGAAGGTAAAGCAATCCAGTTACACCCACTTGTGTGTACGGCATTCAACGCCGACTTTGACGGTGACCAGATGGCGGTGCACGTTCCACTAGGACCTGCGGCTATCCTGGAAGCCTCAATGCTGATGCTTGCTTCGCACAATATCCTAAACCCTGCTAACGGTGCTCCAATTGCAGTACCTTCTCAGGACATGGTTCTTGGTTTATACTATGTAACCAAAGGAAAGCGTACCACTGAGAATGAAACTATCAAAGGGGAGGGCATGAGCTTCTATTCTCCTGAAGAAGTTATTATAGCTATAAACGAAGGGCGTCTTTCTAAGCATGCACACATTAAGGTGCGTGTAAATATTAAAGATGAAAGCGGCCAGATCGTAAATAAATTAACTGATACAGTAGCTGGTCGTGTATTATTCAACCAGTTCGTACCTACAGAAGTTGGATACATTGATGAATTACTGACGAAGAAGAAACTTCAGCAGGTAATTTCCCGCGTATTCAAAGAAACAGGTATGGCTCGTACAGCTCACTTCCTGGATGATATCAAAACACTTGGATTCCAGTCTGCTTACAAAGGCGGTCTGTCAATGGGTCTTGGTGATATCAATATTCCAGCAGAAAAAGAGATACTTGTTGAGCAGGCTAAGAAAGATGTAGATGCTGTATGGCAGAACTACTCTATGGGTCTGATCACCGACAACGAGCGTTACAACCAGGTTATCGATATCTGGACACGTATCAACAACCAGATCACTGAAACGTTGATGCGGCGTCTAGAGAACGAAGATCAGGGCTTCAACTCGATCTTCATGATGATGCACTCTGGTGCTCGTGGTTCACGAGAGCAGATCCGTCAGCTAGGTGGTATGAGAGGTCTGATGGCTAAGCCTCAGAAGTCACTTCAAGGCTCAGTTGGTGAAATTATCGAAAACCCGATCCTTTCTAACTTTAAGGAAGGTCTGGATGTAATCGAGTACTTTATCTCAACGCACGGTGCGCGTAAAGGTCTTGCCGATACTGCACTTAAAACTGCGGATGCTGGTTACCTGACTCGTCGTCTGGTAGACGTATCACAGGACGTGATTGTGAACGAAGAGGACTGCGGTACATTACGTGGTCTGGAAGTAAGCGCACTTAAGGATAACGAAGATATCGTTGAATCTTTATCAGAGCGTATCCTTGGTCGTGTAACTGTACACGATGTTTACGATCCGATCACAAACGCCCTTATAGTTGAGTCTGGTTCTGAGATCACAGAAGAAGTTGCACGTGACATTGAAAACACTGCGATTGAGTTTGTAGAGATCCGTTCAGTACTTACTTGTGAGTCTAAGCGTGGTATTTGCGCTAAATGCTACGGCCGTAACCTGGCAACAGGATTTATGGTGCAGAAAGGTGAAGCAGTTGGTGTTATCGCAGCTCAGTCAATTGGTGAGCCAGGTACACAGCTTACACTTCGTACATTCCACGTGGGTGGTACGGCATCTAACATCGCGGTAGAAGCAACTATAAAAGCTAAGTTTGGTGGTAAGATCGAGTATGAAGATGTTCGTACGATCGACACGATCAATAACGAAGGCGAGCCTGTAAAGGTAGTAATGGGACGTTCAGGTGAAGTGAAGATTGTTGACCCGGCAACAGGTAAACTGTTTATCTCTAACCACGTGCCTTACGGTTCATTCCTGACTGTTAATGACGGACAGACTGTAGAGAAAGGCGACAATATTTGTAGCTGGGATCCATATAACGCGGTTATCCTTTCAGAATTCGATGGTAACATTGCTTACGACTCAATTATTGAAGGCGTAACATATCGTGAAGAATCGGATGAGCAGACAGGATATCGTGAGAAGGTAATTATCGATACAAGAGATAAGACGCAGAACCCTGCAATACTTGTAAACCCTAAGAATGGCGAGCCGAAAGGTTATAACATTCCGGTAGGTGCACACATAGTGGTTGAAGATGGTGAGAAGATCAAAGCAGGTCAAATACTTGTTAAGATCCCACGTGCTATTGGTAAAACACGAGATATTACAGGTGGTCTGCCACGAGTTACAGAATTATTCGAAGCTCGTAACCCGTCTAACCCGGCGGTTGTATCTGAGATCGATGGTGTAGTTACTTATGGTAGCGTGAAGCGTGGTAACCGTGAAATCTTTATCGAGTCGAAAGACGGAGTGAAGAAGAAGTACATGGTGCCTCTTTCTAAGCACATCCTTGTTCAGGACAATGACTTCGTGAGAGCTGGTATGCCATTATCAGATGGTGCTATTACACCAACTGATATTCTAAATATTCAGGGCCCGGGCGCCGTACAAGAGTACCTGGTAAATGAGATTCAGGAAGTATATCGCTTACAGGGTGTGAAGATCAACGACAAGCACATTGAAGTTGTGGTTCGCCAGATGATGCAGAAAGTTGTTATCATCGATCCAGGTGACACAAGCTTCCTGGAACACCAGGTGGTTGACAAGATCCTGTTTATGGAAGAAAACGACCGCATCATTGATATGAAGGTTGTGGAAGAATCAGGTGACTCAGCTACGATGAAACCAGGTCAGATAGTAACAGCGCGTCGTTTACGTGATGAGAACTCAAGCCTGAAGCGTCGTGACTTAAGATTAGTGACAGTAAGAGATGCATCTCCAGCTGTTTCTCGTCCAACGTTACAGGGTATTACGCAGGCTTCGTTAGGTACGCAAAGCTTTATATCAGCAGCTTCGTTCCAGGAAACTACCAAAGTACTGAGTGAAGCAGCTATAAAAGGTAAAGCTGATGAGTTATTAGGTCTGAAAGAGAACGTAATTGTTGGACACCTGATCCCGGCGGGTACTGGATTGAAAGAATACCAGAAACTGATCGTTGGTAGCCAGGAAGAATATGATTCACTGACAGAATCTAAGAGAGCTACAGCTAAATCAAAGCAGCAAGCATTACAGAATAAATAACCAAAACTATGGCAGAAGAACAGCAGATCCAGAATCAGATTAACATTGAGTTATCGGAAGAAGTAGCAGAAGGGCAATATGCAAATCTTGCCATGATAGCACATTCCAGTAGCGAATTTGTTATTGATTTTATTCGTCTGATGCCAGGGTTGCCAAAAGCAAAAGTAAAATCAAGAGTTGTTATCACACCAGAGCATGCTAAAAGATTATTAGCAGCTCTGGCTGATAACATCAAGAAATACGAAAGTAGCTTTGGCGAAATAAAGCAGGCAAATGAAGCGCCCTCTTTCCCGATGAACTTCGGAGGCACGGTTGGCGAAGCATAAGGTGCTAATAATTAAATAATTAAAATTTTGAAATTGCAAATCGATTTTTATACCTTTGCAGTCCAAAAATTAAAGTGGAAAAATCTATAATTAACAGCTAGTAAATGCCTACTATACAGCAATTAGTAAGAAAAGGCAGAGAGAAACTGACTTCAAAGTCAAAGTCTCCAGCCTTGGATTCATGCCCACAGCGTCGTGGAGTATGTACAAGAGTATATACAACGACGCCTAAGAAACCAAACTCTGCAATGCGTAAAGTTGCAAGGGTAAGATTAACAAATGGTAAAGAGGTTAACGCCTACATACCAGGTGAAGGTCACAACTTACAGGAACACTCGATTGTTCTTATCAGAGGTGGTAGAGTAAAGGACCTTCCGGGTGTTCGTTATCACATCGTACGTGGTGCATTGGATACTGCAGGTGTGAGTGGCCGTCTTCAGTCTCGTTCTAAATACGGTGCTAAGAGACCTAAGCCAGGACAAGCTCCAGCGGCTGCCGGAAAAGGTAAAAAGAAATAATAAATAGCATTTAATACAATGAGAAAAGCAAAGCCGAAGAGTAGAATTCTCCTTCCAGATCCAAAATACAAAGAGACATTAGTTACACGTTTTGTAAACTACCTGATGGTAGATGGCAAGAAAAGTGTTGCTTATGGAATTTTCTATGATGCTGTAGATCTAGTAGAGCAAAGAACAAAAGAGAACGGTCTTGAAACTTGGAAGAAGGCATTGAATAACATCATGCCAGCTGTAGAGGTTAAAAGCCGTCGTGTTGGAGGAGCTACTTTCCAAGTGCCGACTGAGGTTCGTCCGGACCGCAGAGTATCTCTGGGAATCAAATGGATGATTTCCTACTCACGTAAGAGAGGTGAGAAGACAATGAAGGATAAATTAGCAGGTGAAATTATCGCAGCTGCTAAGGGTGAAGGTGCAGCCGTTAAGAAAAAAGACGACACGCACAGAATGGCAGAAGCCAACAAAGCATTCTCACACTTTAGATTCTAGTAATGGCAAGAGACTTAAAATATACCAGAAATATTGGTATTGCTGCGCACATTGATGCCGGTAAGACCACTACAACTGAGCGTATTCTTTATTATACAGGTAAATCTCACAAGTTAGGTGAAGTACACGAAGGTGGTGCAACAACTGACTGGATGGAGCAGGAGCAGGAGCGTGGTATCACGATTACTTCTGCAGCTGTAACAGTGAGCTGGCCATACAGAAACAACGACTACCATATCAACATTATAGATACGCCAGGTCACGTAGACTTTACAGTAGAGGTGAACCGTTCACTTCGCGTACTGGATGGTCTTGTATTCCTTTTTAGTGCGGTTGATGGTGTAGAACCACAATCAGAAACTAACTGGAGACTTGCAGACAACTATAAAGTTGCCCGTCTTGGTTTCGTTAACAAAATGGACCGTTCTGGTGCTGACTTCCTTGCAGTTTGTAAGCAAGTTAAAGAAATGCTGGGCAGCAATGCGGTAGCATTACAGTTACCGATCGGTGCTGAAGATAACTTCAAGGGTGTTGTTGATCTGGTTAACTTCCGTGGTATAGTTTGGAATGAATCAGATAAAGGTATGACCTTTACTGAAGTTCCAATTCCGGATGATATGCTGGAAGAAGCTGAAGAATACAGAGAGAAACTTTTGGAAGCAGTAGCTGATTATGACGAAAGATTAATGGAGAAATACTTCGATGATCCAGCGTCAATCACAGAAGATGAAATTCTTGCTGCTCTTCGTGCTGCAACAATAGATATGGCTATTGTTCCAATGCTTTGTGGTTCTTCTTTCAAGAACAAAGGTGTTCAGACAATGCTTGACTATGTAATGGCTTTGTTACCATCTCCGATGGACAAAGAAAGCATTACTGGTACAGATCCTGATACAGGAAATGAAATAGCTCGTAAGCCAAGTGCAACAGATCCATTCGCAGGTCTTGCATTTAAGATCGCAACTGACCCTTATGTAGGACGTCTTTGCTTTGTACGTGCATATTCAGGTGTATTGGAATCAGGATCATACGTGTTTAATACTCGCTCAAACAACAAAGAGCGTATCTCACGTATTTTCCAGATGCATGCTAACAAGCAAAACCAGATCGAAAGATTAGAAGCTGGTGATATCGCTGCAGTAGTAGGCTTTAAGGATATCAAAACAGGTGATACACTTTGCGATCAGGGACATAAGATCGTTCTTGAATCAATGGAATTCCCTGAGCCAGTAATTGGATATGCAATTGAGCCAAAAACTCAGGCTGACTCTGATAAAATGGGTATGGCAATTGCCAAGCTTGTTGAAGAGGATCCAACACTACAGGTTAACACTGACGAGGAAACTGGTCAAACTATTCTTCGCGGTATGGGTGAGCTTCACTTGGAGATCATCATCGACCGTATGAAGCGTGAGTTTAAGGTTGAATTGAACCAGGGTGCCCCACAGGTAGCTTACAAAGAAACAATCACTAAAACTGTTGAGCACAGAGAAGTGTTCAAGAAACAGTCAGGCGGTCGTGGTAAGTTTGCTGATATCGTGTTCACAATGGGACCACGTGAAGATGGCAAGCAGGGACTTGAGTTTGAGAACGCAATTGTAGGTGGTGTGATTCCAAGAGAATTTATACCAGCTGTTCAGAAAGGTTTCGAAGAAGCAATGAAGAACGGTATCCTTGCAGGCTTCCCGATTGACTCAATGAAAGTGCGTCTGTTCCACGGTTCATTCCACGATGTTGACTCTGACTCATTATCATTTGAATTAGCAGCTCGTCAAGGTTTCAAAGAAGCAGGTAAGCAGTGTGCTCCTAAACTTCTTGAGCCGATCATGGCGGTTGATGTTGTTACTCCAGATGAGTACACAGGTCCTGTAACTGGTGACTTGAACAGAAGAAGAGGTATCATGAAAGGTATGGATACAAAAGGTACATCAACTGTTGTAAAAGCAGATGTTCCGTTATCAGAACTTTTCGGTTATGTTACTGACCTTCGTACGATTACATCAGGTAGAGCTACTGCTTCTTTAACTTTCTCACATTATGAGCAAGTACCTCAGAACTTAGCAGATGGCATTATTGCCAAAATTAAAGGAACATCAGCTAAATAGTTGTTACAAAAATGAATCAGAAAATAAGAATTAAATTAAAGTCTTACGATCACAATTTAGTTGATAAGTCATCTGAGAAGATCGTTAAAGCAGTAAAAGCAACAGGTGCTATAGTTAGTGGTCCAATTCCACTTCCTACAGAAAAGGATAAGTTCACTGTACTTCGTTCACCACACGTAAACAAGAAGTCGCGTGAGCAGTTCCAGCTGTGCACATACAAAAGACTAGTTGATATTTATTCAACAAGCTCTAAAACTGTAGATGCATTAATGAAACTTGAATTACCAAGTGGTGTTGATGTAGAGATCAAAGTTTGATAAGCACATTTTGTAAATAAAAAGAGAACCATAGCAATGTGGTTCTCTTTTTTTATGGGCTGATTAAGAATATTTTACAGAAGAGTTGTAAAGAGATATTAATTTTTCTTAACTTTGCACTCCCTTAGCTATAGCTGGGGGGTAATATTATTATATCCATCTAAAAAAACAAGTTGAATGCCTGGAATTATCGGTAAAAAAATCGGAATGACAAGCCTCTTCACACCAGATGGTAAAAACATACCAGTTACGCTTATTCAAGCTGGACCGTGTGTTGTTACTCAGGTGAAGACGGTAGAAAACGATGGCTATGCTGCAGTACAGCTTGGCTTCGGTGACAAGAAGTTAAAGAGAGTAACTAAAGCGGAAGCAGGTCACTACAAGAAAACTAATACGGCTCCTAAGAAAAAGGTTGCAGAATTTGATGCCGAAGGGTTGTCACTGAATGCAGGAGATGTGGTTGATGCCAACCTATTCATTGAAGGGGAATTTGTTGACGTTGTAGGAACATCAAAAGGTAAAGGTTTCCAGGGCGTTGTAAAGCGTCACGGATTTGCCGGTGTTGGTGGTCAAACACACGGTCAGCATAACAGGGCTAGACACCCAGGTTCTATTGGTGCATGTTCTTGGCCATCAAGAGTATTCAAAGGAATGCGAATGGCAGGTAGAACAGGTGGTAACAGAGTTACAATCCAGAACCTGACAATCATGCGCGTAATCGCTGATAAAAATCTTTTAGTAGTTAGTGGCTCTGTTCCAGGTGCCAAAAACTCTTACGTTTTAATCGAGAAATAAAATGGAGCTTTCTGTATTGAATATAAAAGGTGAAGATACAGGTAGAAAGATCGCTCTTTCTGATGCTGTGTTTGGCGCTGAGCCGAATCAGCATGCAATGTATCTTGACGTGAAACAGTACTTGGCTAATCAAAGACAAGGAACACATAAATCTAAAGAGAGAAATGAAGTTGCCGGATCTACTAAAAAGATCAAGAAGCAAAAAGGTACCGGTGGTGCCAGAGCTGGTAGCATAAAGTCTCCTTTATTTGTTGGTGGTGGTAGAGTATTCGGTCCTAAGCCAAGAAACTATAGCTTTAAGCTGAACAAAAAGCTTAAAACTGTTGCAAGAGTATCTGCCCTGTCTCTTCTGGCAAAAGATAATAAAGTTGCTCTATTGGAGTCATTCTCATTAGAGTCTCCTAAGACGAAAGACTTTATTGCTATCCTGAACAATATCAAATCTACTGGTAAGACTTTATTTGTAATACCAACAGCAAATGATAATATAGTTCTGTCAGGTAGAAACATACCTAAAGTTAAAGTGGCAACTGCTGCGGATCTTAATACTTACGACCTGCTTAATGCTGAGCGCGTGGTGTTAGTTGAAGAATCAGTGAACATTATCGAAAACCTTTTAAGCAATAAGTAATGAACGTACTTAAAAGACCGCTTGTGACGGAAAAATACACTGCCATGAACGAAGTAGGAAAGTATGCTTTTGAGGTTGAGAAGAAAGCCAATAAAGTAGAAATCAAAAAGGCAGTAGAAAAGCTTTATGGTGTAACTGTGACTAGTGTTGCAACCATGAGATCAATAGGAAAAGTAAAGACGAAATACACTAAATCTGGTGCAGTTTCAGGTCGTACTTCTGTGATCAAAAAAGCAATAGTAACCTTGAAAGAAGGTGAAATGATAGATTTTTATAGCGGAATATAATTAATCAGCAATGGCTTTAAAAAAACTAAGACCAACAACACCAGGTCAAAGATTTAGAGTAGCGCCGGCATTCGATGAAATTACGGCATCAGCTCCTGAAAAATCTTTGTTGGCACCATTAAAAAAATCTGGTGGACGCAATGATCAAGGTAAAATGACTATGCGCTATATGGGCGGTGGTCATAAGCGTAAGTACAGAATGGTTGATTTCAAAAGAACGAAGCATGGCGTGCCTGCAACGGTGAAATCAATTGAGTACGATCCAAACCGCACGGCCCGTATAGCATTAGTATACTATGCTGACGGTGAGAAGAGCTATATTATAGCTCCAACTGGTATCGAAGTAGGTTCAGTGATAATTTCTGGTCCAGGTAATGCTCCTGAAATTGGTAACTGCCTTCCTTTATCTGATATTCCTCTAGGTACAATCATCCACAATATAGAGTTACAGCCTGGCCAGGGTGCAATCCTAGCTAGAAGTGCAGGATCATATGCACAGCTTGTAGCACGTGAAGGTAGATATGCCACTATCAAATTGCCTTCTGGCGAATTGAGAATGGTACTTGTTAACTGCTATGCAACAGTTGGAACGGTTTCTAACTCTGACCATATGAATGTTAAGATCGGTAAAGCTGGTCGTAACAGATGGTTAGGTAAGCGTCCAAGAGTACGTGGTGTTGCGATGAACCCAGTCGATCACCCTATGGGTGGTGGCGAAGGTAAGTCTTCAGGTGGTCACCCTCGCTCACGTAAAGGCTTATACGCTAAAGGTCTTAAGACCAGAAACAAGAACAAGTTTTCTGAGAAGTTAATAGTTAATAGAGGAAAGAAATAATAAATGGCTAGATCATTAAAAAAAGGGCCTTATATTGACTATAGGCTCGAGAAGAAAGTAGTTGCGATGAATGAAGCCGGCAAAAAGACGGTTATCAAAACATGGTCGCGCAGATCAATGATTTCTCCTGATTTCGTTGGACACACCTTTGCAGTACATAATGGTAATAAATTTATACCTGTGTATGTAACTGAGAACATGGTAGGTCACAAGCTTGGTGAATTTGCACCAACCAGAAACTTCAGAGGTCACATAGCTAAAAAAGATAAAGGCAAGCGATAATCATGGAAGCAGTAGCTAAATTAAACAATGTGCCTACGTCTCCACGAAAGATGAGATTAGTGGCCGATATAATACGCGGTAAAAGCGTAGCAAAAGCCTTAGGTATCCTTAAGTTCGAGCCAAATTCGGGTGCAGCAAGGTTAGAGAAGCTTCTTTTATCTGCTTTATCAAACTGGCAACAGAAGAATGAAGATGCTCAGATAGAAGATGCAAACCTGTATGTGAAATCAATCTTTGTAGATGAAGGAAAGATGTTAAAGCGTCTTCGCCCAGCTCCGCAAGGTCGCGGTTACCGCATCAGAAAGAGATCTAATCATGTTACTCTTGTAATCGATAGCATGACTGAAGAGCAACTTGAGCAAAAATCAAAGAAATCTAATAAAGCCAATAAGTAAGAATATGGGACAGAAAGTAAATCCGATCGGTTTTCGCCTAGGAGTTATCAAAGGTTGGGATTCTAACTGGTACGGCGGCAAAGATTTCGCTGAGAAACTTGTTGAAGACGAGAAGATCAGAAAATATATTTTAGCTCGTATCCCTAAAGGTGGTATCTCTAAAATAATAATCGAAAGAACACTTAAGCGTATCACTATTACCATTAACACTGCCCGTCCGGGTGTTGTAATTGGTAAAGGTGGTCAGGAAGTAGATAAGATTAAAGAAGAACTTAAGAAGCTTACAAACAAAGATGTTCAGATCAACATTTTTGAAATTAAGCGTCCTGAGTTAGATGCTAAACTGGTTGGCGAATCTATTGCTCAGCAGTTACAAGCTCGTATCTCTTTCCGTCGCGCCATGAAGCAGGCAATTGCTTCTGCTTTACGTGTAGGTGCAGAAGGTATCAAAGTGCAGGTATCAGGTCGTTTAGGCGGAGCTGAGATGGCACGTACAGAGCACTACAAAGAAGGTAGAACTCCACTACATACACTTCGTGCTGATATTGATTATGCTTTATCTGAAGCTCAGACTGTTTACGGTAAGCTAGGAATTAAAGTGTGGATCTTCAAAGGTGAAGTTTATGGTAAGAAAGATCTTACTCCAAATGCCGGATTAGAAAGCAAAGGACCAGGATCTTCTCAGGGAGGTGACAGACGCAATGCAGGAGGCAACCGCAAGAAAACAGACGGTGGTGCGCCAAAACGCAGAGACAACAAGCGTCGTCAGTAATTGATTGTTAACATTATAGAGTTTTAGAAAATGTTACAGCCGAAAAGGACTAAATATAGAAAAATGCAGAAAGGTCGTGTGACTGGACTTGCTCATAGAGGAAGCACCATTTCATTCGGATCATTCGCAATAAAATCTCTTGAAGCATCTTGGATCACAAGCCGCCAAATAGAAGCAGCTCGTATCGCGATGACAAGAGCAATGAAACGTGAAGGCCAGGTTTGGATCAGAATTTTCCCAGACAAGCCTATTACCAAGAAGCCTGCAGAGGTTCGTATGGGTAAAGGTAAAGGTTCGCCTGAGTATTGGGTAGCCGTTGTTAAACCAGGTACTATCATGTTTGAATCTGATGGAGTATCTCTTGAAGTTGCAAAAGAATCATTAAGATTAGCAGCACAGAAGTTACCTGTTAAAACAAAGTTTGTAGTACGTAGAGATTACGTTGAGAAGTAGTAATATGAAAAATTCAGAAATAAAAGCTTTGTCTTTAGAGGAACTACAAGAGAAGCTTAACACTGAGAAGACCAACATGCAGAACCTTCGTTTTGCTCATGCCATATCTCCATTGGAAAACCCAATGAAAATCCGTGAGTCCAAAGCAACGATTGCACGTCTGAATACAGAGTTGCGTCGTCGTGAAATTGAAGCTAACTCTTAATACTTAAATAAAATGGAAGAGAGAAATCTTAGAAAAGAAAGAAGTGGTAAGGTTGTTAGTAACAAAATGGACAAATCTATCACTGTGCTTGTTGAAAGCAAAATGAAACACCCGATGTACGGGAAGTTTGTAAGCAAGTCCAATAAGTTCATGGCTCACGACGAAAATAATGAGTGCAATATCGGTGATACGGTACGTATTCAGGAAACTCGTCCGCTTAGCAAGAACAAGAACTGGCGTTTAGTTGAAATCATAGAAAGAGCTAAGTAAGATGATACAGCAAGAATCAAGATTAACTGTAGCTGACAACAGTGGTGCAAAAGAAGTACTTTGCATCCGTGTCCTGGGTGGAACAGGAAAGAAATACGCATCAATCGGTGATCGTATAGTTGTAACTGTAAAGTCTGCCTTATCTTCTGGTAACATCAAGAAGGGAACGGTTTCTAAAGCTGTGATTGTTAGAACGAAAAAAGAAATCAGAAGAAAAGATGGTTCTTATATTCGTTTCGATGACAATGCTGCTGTTCTGCTTAACGCGAACAATGAACCACGCGGTACGCGTATTTTTGGTCCAGTAGCTCGTGAACTTCGTGAAAAACAATTCATGAAAATCGTTTCACTTGCGCCTGAAGTTCTATAAATCCTAATTCTCAGTAAAGATGAATAAGAAAAAACTTCATGTTAAGACTGGCGATACGGTTAAAGTAATTGCTGGTGACGAACGCGGTAAGACAGGCCGTATCACATCTGTTTTAACAGATAAAAATAAAGTAGTAGTAGAAGGATTAAACCTGGTAACGAAGCATACCAAACCAAGCGCAAAAAATCCTCAAGGCGGTATCGCTAAAGTAGAAGCTCCGATTCATGTGAGCAATGTAACTATAGTTGATCCAAAGACTGGTGAAAAAACCAAGACTGCCAATAGGAAGAACAGCGCCGGTAAAACTGAACGTTACTCTAAAAAGACAGGAGAAGTAATCTAATATGGCAACTTCAAGATTAAAAGAAAAATATCAGTCGGAGGTAATTCCTGCCCTGAAAGAAAAGTTCCAGTACAAGAACGTAATGCAGGTGCCTAAGATCACTAAGATCTCTATCAACAGAGGTATTGGTGCAGCTGTAGCTGATAAGAAGCTTGTGGATATCGGAGTAGATGAGCTGACGACTATCACTGGTCAGAAAGCAGTAGCAACTATAGCTAAGAAATCTGTATCGAACTTCAAACTTCGTGAAGGTATGCCAATCGGAGCTCGTGTTACACTAAGGGGACAGAAAATGTATGAATTCCTTGACAGACTTCTTACTATCGCGCTTCCACGTGTACGTGACTTCAGAGGAGTAAATGATAAAGGATTTGATGGCAGAGGTAACTATACTTTAGGTATCAAAGAACAAATCATTTTCCCAGAGATAAGCATTGACAAGATAAAATCCATAAGTGGTATGGACATAACTTTTGTAACAACAGCTAACACTGATGAAGAAAGTTATGAACTGTTGAAAGCTTTTGGTATGCCTTTTACAAACATTAAAAAGTAACAGCAATGGCAAAAGAAGCAGTAAAAGCAAGAGAGCTTAAAAGACAGAAAATGGTAGCAAAGTATGCTGCTAAAAGAGCTGAGCTTAAAGCAAAAGGAGATTATGAAGGCTTAGATAAATTACCTAAGAATGCGTCTCCTATCAGATTGCACAACAGATGCAAACTATCTGGCAGACCACGTGGATACATGAGAAAGTTCGGAATATCGCGTGTATTGTTTAGAGAACTTGCTCTAATGGGTAAAATTCCTGGTGTAACAAAGTCGAGCTGGTAATTTTTCAATTATCTATAGAATAGATAAAGAAAAATAATTATCTTTGCGGCTCGCTTATAAAAAAGCGATCATTATTTAAGTCATTCATAATGAACTCAGATCCAATAGCAGATTATTTAACTAGAGTGCGTAACGCTATAAAAGCGAACCACCGCATAGTTGAAATACCATCTAGCAAAATCAAAAAGGAAATAACAAAAGTACTGTACGACAAAGGGTATATTCAAAGTTACAAGTTTGAAGACTCAGCTGTACAGGGTACCATCAAAATAGCTTTGAAGTATAATCCTTCAACTAAACAATCTGCGATTGTTAAGTTAGAGAGAATTAGCAAGCCAGGGCTTCGTAAATATGCTGGGGGTGATGAGCTGCCACGCGTATTGAATGGTTTAGGTGTAGCCATCGTTTCAACTTCTAAAGGCGTGATGACTGACAAGGAAGCACGCACGCAGAATATTGGCGGTGAAGTATTATGTTTTGTTTACTAAGTAAGGAGGAGAGACAATGTCACGTATAGGAAAATTGCCAATCACCCTGCCAAGCAATACAGAAGTATCAATTGATGACAAGAATGTAGTAACTATAAAGGGACCTAAAGGTACTTTGACTACACCTGTTGATTCTGATATAATTGTAAAAACAGAAGATAATCTGATCATCGTTGAAAGACCAACAGAACAAAAGCGTCATAAAGCAATGCATGGTCTTTACAGATCATTGATCAATAACATGATCATTGGTGTAAGTGAAGGTTATAAAGAGCAGCTTGAGCTTGTAGGTGTTGGTTATAAAGCATCTGTTCAAGGTCAGGTACTTGAGCTTTCATTAGGTTATTCACACAACATATTCGTTGCACTTCCTGCAGAAGTTTCAGTTAATGCTGTTACTGAAAAAGGTAAAGCTCCGGTTGTTACTTTAGAAAGTAACGATAAACAGCTTTTAGGCCAGGTGGCTGCAAAAATCAGATCACTTCGTAAGGTTGAGCCTTACAAAGGAAAAGGTATCCGATTTGTTGGTGAAGTTGTAAGAAGAAAAGCTGGTAAGACAGCATCTAAATAATCATCATCATGTCTGCTAATAAAGTACAAAGAAGATCAAGAATTAAGAAAAGCATCAGAAGAAAGGTTGCTGGAACGTCTGAAAGACCAAGGCTATCTGTATTCAGAAGTAATCGTGTAATTTATGCACAGATTATTGATGATGTTGCAGGTGTAACACTTGCAGCTGCTTCCTCAGCTAAATTAGATGATGCTACGAAGGCTAATGTTGAAACCGCTACTAAAGTTGGTAAAGAAATAGCTTCGAAAGCCCTGGAAAAAGGTATTACGCAAGTAGTATTCGATAGATCTGGCTACCTGTATCATGGTAAAGTTAAATCATTGGCTGAAGGAGCTAGAGAAGCTGGCCTTAAATTCTAAAATATTATGTTGAAGAACAATATACGTAGTGTAAAGGCTAGCGAAATCGAACTAAAGGAGAAAGTAGTAGCTATAAACAGAGTTGCCAAAGTAGTTAAAGGTGGTAGAAGATTTAGCTTCGCTGCTATAGTTGTTGTTGGTGACGGAAATGGCGTGGTAGGTTACGGATTAGGTAAAGCTAATGAAGTAACTGACGCTATTGCTAAAGGTATTGATGATGCTAAGAAGAACTTAGTTAAAGTTCCTCTTTATCATCACACTGTGCCACACCCAATGGAAGGCAAATACTCAGGAGGTTATGTACTGGTTAAGCCAGCTGCTGCCGGTACTGGTGTTATTGCTGGTGGTGCAATGCGTGCTGTGCTTGAAAGTGCCGGTATTAAAGACGTACTTTGCAAGTCAAAAGGATCTTCTAACCCGCACAACGTGGTAAAAGCTACTTTTGATGCTTTAGCAAAAATGCGTGACCCATTAGCTGTTGCTCAGCAAAGAGGTGTTAATTTACAGAAAGTATTTAATGGTTAATGTCATGGCGAAAGTAACTATCACACAAGTTAAAAGCATTATTGACAGACCTAAGAACCAGAAGCTTACTATCCAGGCTTTGGGATTAGGGAAAATCAATAAATCAGTAACTGTAGAGTATACACCACAGATTGCTGGTATGGTTAATAAAGTTCAGAATTTGATCGTAGTAAAAGAACAATAAAATGTATTTACATTCATTACAACCTGCTGAAGGAGCTGTAAAGTCTAGAAAAAGACTTGGCCGTGGTACCGGATCTGGTAGAGGTGGTACTTCTACTAGAGGTCACAAAGGTGCGAAGTCTCGTTCAGGCTACTCGCAGAAATCAGGATTTGAAGGTGGTCAGATGCCACTTCAAAGACGTGTTCCTAAGTATGGCTTCAAGAACATTAACAGAGTTGAATACAAAGGTATAAACTTGGATGTTCTTCAGTCATTAGCTGAGAGCACAGGAGAAACTGTTCTTAACTTTGATTTCTTCAAAGCTCATGGACTTGTTTCTAAGAACGATAAAGTAAAAGTATTAGGTAGAGGTGAGTTAAATAAAGCAGTTGAAGTTCATGCTCATGCTTTTTCTCAATCAGCTACATCAATAATTGAAAAAGCAGGCGGTAAAACAGTAGCTATCTAATAGGTATGAAGAAGTTTTTAACAACAATAAAGAACATATTTGCTATTGATGATCTACGAGTTAGAATACTCAATACAATCGGTTTTATAGCAATATTCAGACTTGGTTCTTATGTTGTTCTTCCTGGTATAGATCCTAATCAATTAAAGGCTAACACTTCGGGTTTATTCGGTTTGTTGGATACTTTCTTAGGTGGTGCATTTAGCAATGCATCCATCTTTGCATTAGGTATCATGCCATATATATCGGCTTCGATTGTACTTCAGCTATTAACAATTGCTGTTCCCTATTTTCAGAAAATGCAGAAGGAGGGTGAGTCCGGTAGAAAGAAAATCAACCAGATCACCCGAGTTCTTACCATTGTAATTACTTTAGCTCAGGCTGTAGGCTTTGTTGCAACTATAAACAGTGAAGCAATAGCAATTAATACAACCTTATTTACCATTACATCGATGATCGTGCTTACAGCAGGTACTATCTTCTGTATGTGGTTAGGTGAAAAGATCACAGATAAAGGTATAGGTAATGGTATATCCATGCTTATCATGATCGGTATCGTTTCAAGATTCCCTGGCGCTATTGCTGCAGAATTCTTGTCGAAACAACTGAATGGAGCTTTGTTGTTCTTATTTGAATTGGCAGTTCTTTTCTTCGTTGTGATGTCAGTAGTAATGTTAACTCAGGCTATCAGAAGAATTCCGGTACAGTATGCTAAGCAGGTAGGCGGAAGCTCATTATACAGTGGTCAGCGTCAGTTTATACCATTAAAAGTAAATGCAGCTGGTGTAATGCCAATCATCTTTGCTCAGTCACTAATGTTCCTGCCATCTATGATCGCTGGTATGTGGGCTGATACAAGTGAAACTGCTAACTATATCGGATCAACTTTTTCAGACTTCACTTCCTGGCAGTATAATCTGGTGTTTGGCCTTCTGATATTAGTATTTACGTACTTTTATACTGCAATTAGTGTTGATCCTAACAGAATAGCAGATGATCTGAAAAGAAGTGGCGGATTTATACCTGGTGTAAAACCGGGCCGTGCAACTTCTGAATACATCGATGCTATCTTAACTCGAATCACATTACCTGGTGCTATTTTTTTAGCCCTTGTAGCAATCTTCCCAGCAATAGCAATGTTGTTTGGAGTTACAAGAGAGTTTTCACAGTTCTTCGGTGGTACATCCCTTATCATTATGGTTGGTGTTGTACTTGATACTCTTCAGCAAATTGAAAGTTACCTGCTTATGCGCCATTACGATGGAATGATGAAGTCAGGAAAGTTGCGAGGTAGAACTGAGAATATAGCGATGGTATCTTAATAAATGATATTTTATAAAACTGAAGAAGAAATTGAGCTAATTCGCCAGGGTGCTTTGATATTAGGCAAAGCCCATGGCGAAATAGCTTCTCTTATAAAGGAGGGTGTTACAACTGCTGAACTTGATAAAAGAGCAACAGAATTTATTAAAGATCACGGAGCACAACCTTCATTTTTGAACTATAATGGCTTTCCTTATAGTTTATGTATTTCACCCAATGCTGTTGTCGTACACGGATTTCCGGGTAAGCATCAGTTAAAAGAAGGCGATATTATCTCCGTTGATTGTGGTGTGTACTTCAAAGGTTTTCATAGTGACTCGGCCTATACACATGCTGTAGGTAATGTATCAGAAGAGATTCAAAAACTGCTGAGAGTTACAAAAGAAAGCTTAGAAAAAGGAATTGAAAAGGCTGTTGTAGGTAATAGACTTGGTGATATAAGCCAGGCAGTTCAACAGCATGCTGAGACAAACGGTTTCAGTGTAGTAAGAGAGTTAGTCGGGCACGGTGTTGGGCGTAATTTGCACGAAGCACCAGAAGTTCCTAACTATGGGAAGAGGGGGCAAGGCATTAAACTACAGGAAGGATTAGTTCTTGCTATTGAGCCAATGATCAATCTAGGAACACGAAATGTTGTTCAGGAAGATGATGGTTGGACTATCAGAACAAGAGACAAAAAACCTTCTGCTCATTTTGAGCATACGGTAGTAGTAAGAAAAGGTAAAGCAGAAGTATTAACTACTTTTGATTATATAGACAAAGCTAAAAACTTATAAATGGCCAAGCAGTCATCTATAGAACAGGACGGGACAATTATAGAAGCATTATCAAATGCTATGTTTCGTGTAGAACTTGAAAACGGGCATCAATTAATTGCTCATATTTCTGGAAAGATGAGAATGAATTATATTAAAATTCTTCCTGGAGATAAAGTAAAATTGGAGATGTCCCCTTATGATTTAACAAAAGGTCGGATTGTTTATCGATATAAATAAATACAATGAAAGTTAAAGCATCAGTAAAAAAGAGAAGTGCTGAATGTAAAGTTATCCGCCGCAAGGGGAAGCTTTATGTGATCAACAAGAAAAATCCAAGATACAAACAAAGACAAGGATAATTAAATAAGTATGGCAAGAATAGCAGGAGTAGATATTCCGGATAACAAAAGAGGAGAGATCGCTTTAACCTATATCTTTGGTATAGGCCGCAATCTTTCAAAATCTATCTTAACCAAAGCCGGGGTGGATCTTGACAAAAAGGTGAAAGACTGGACTGAAGATGAGTCCAATGAGATCAGAAATATTATTGCTTCTGAGCATAAGACTGAAGGTGTTTTAAGATCTGAAGTTCAGTTGCATATTAAGCGTCTTCTTGATATCGGTTGCTACCGTGGTTTAAGACACCGTAAAGGTCTACCAGTTCGTGGACAGCGTACCAAAAATAACTCTCGTACGAGAAAAGGTAAGCGTAAGACAGTTGCAAACAAGAAGAAAGCTTCTAAATAATTAATTGATCATGGCTCAGAAAAGAAAAGACAAAGCTAAAAAGCGTGTAGTAGTTGTGGAAGCAACTGGCCAGGTACACATTAAAGCTTCTTTCAACAATATCATTATCTCAGTAACCAACAATGCAGGTCAGGTAATATCTTGGGCTTCTGCTGGTAAAATGGGTTTCAAAGGTTCTAAAAAGAACACTCCTTACGCTGCACAGATGGCAGCTTCGGATTGCGCTAAGGTTGCTTATGACCTTGGAATGCGTAAAGCTGAAGTTTTTGTTAAAGGCCCTGGCGCAGGTAGAGAGTCCGCTATCCGTACTGTGCAAAATTCAGGTATCGAGGTAACTACTATCAAGGATGTTACTCCACTACCACACAACGGATGTCGTCCTCCAAAACGCAGAAGAGTTTAATTTTAAAGTAGATTAAATAAAATGGCAAGATATACTGGTCCAAAAAGCAAAATCTCCAGAAAATTCAACGAAGAGATTTTCGGCCCAAGCAAAGCATTAAAAAAGAAAGCATATCCTCCAGGGATGCACGGCCGTGGCCGTCGTAAGAAGCAGTCTGAATACGCAGTTCAGCTTGCTGAAAAGCAGAAGGCAAAATACATCTATGGTGTATTAGAAAAGCAGTTTGCTAACCTATTTGATAAAGCTCACAGAAAAGGTGGTATCACAGGTGAAAACCTTTTGATCCTTCTTGAGTCGAGATTAGATAACACTGTATACCGTTTAGGAATTGCTCCAACTCGTAGAGCAGCTCGTCAGCTTGTTTTGCACAAGCACATAACTGTAAATGGTGGTATAGTTAATATACCTTCTTATAGCTTAAAAGTTGGTGATGTTATAGCTGTTAGAGAGAAATCAAAATCTCTTGAAGCAATTACAACAAGTTTATCTGTTCGTAATGCAAGACAGTTTAGCTGGTTAGAGTGGGACGCAACTGAAATGGCTGGTAAGTTTATTTCTGCACCTCAGCGTGACCTGATCCCGGAGAAGATCCAGGAGCAGTTAATCGTTGAACTTTACTCTAAGTAAGCAGCATAATCAATTTTTAACCTTTAACACTGCAAGTATGTCAATATTAGCATTTCAAATGCCAGAGAAAGTTGTAATGGAAAAAGCCGACGACTTTCATGGTTTATTTGAATTCAAGCCGCTTGAAAAAGGTTACGGTGTAACCATCGGTAATGCTCTGCGAAGAATATTGCTATCCTCTCTTGAAGGATATGCTATTACTAGCGTTCGCATACCTGGTGTACTGCACGAATTTTCATCAGTTGAAGGTGTGGTGCAGGATGTTTCTGACATCATCCTGAACCTGAAAATGGTTCGCTTTAAGAAGATCAGCGAAGTTATTGATGACAAAATCACTGTAACGATCAACGGTTCAGATACTTTCTATGCCGGTGATATCAGTAAATTTACTTCAAGCTTTGAAGTACTTAACCCTGAGTTAGTGATTTGCAACCTGGATAAAAATCTTTCATTAGAAGTTGAGCTTACTATTCAGAAGGGACGTGGTTACGTTCCTGCTGATGAGAACAAGCCAGCTGCTGACCAGGTTTTCGGTCTTATTTCTATCGACTCTATCTTTACGCCAATCAAAAACGTGAAGTTCAGTGTAGAAAACACTCGTGTTGAGCAAAAGACTGACTACGAAAAACTTCTGTTAGAAATTCAGACTGACGGATCAATACACCCAGAGGAAGCTCTAAAAGGCGCTGCAAATATTCTTATCCAGCACTTTATGTTGTTCTCTGATAACACCATGACTTTCGAAACTGCTAAGCCAGAAGAAGAAGAGGTTGTTGATGAAGAACTGCTGCATATGCGCAAAGTTTTGAAGACGCCACTTCAGGATATGGACTTATCGGTTAGAGCTTATAACTGCTTAAAAGCTGCGGACATCAGAACACTTGGTGACCTGGTACAGTTGGATATCTCTGATATGATGAAGTTCCGTAACTTTGGTAAGAAGTCGCTTACTGAATTAGAGAATCTGGTTCAGGAGAAAGGATTAACCTTCGGGATGGACCTTTCTAAATATAAATTAGAAGAAGAATAATAACTTACGGCATAATTCCCGATCCCATATAGGTTGATCGACGGTATGCCCGTGCACAATTCAAAATAATGAGACACGGTAAAAAAATTAATCACTTAGGAAGAACTGCTGCTCACCGTAAGGCGATGCTGTCGAACATGGCTGCTTCCCTTATCATGCATAAGCGTCTTTCTACTACAGTAGCTAAGGCCAAAGCGCTTCGTAAGTATGTTGAGCCACTTCTTACAAAATCTAAGAACGATACTACACACTCAAGAAGAACTGTATTTGCTTACCTTCAGGAGAAGGAAGCTGTAAAAGAACTTTTTGATAATGTAGCTGCAAAAGTTGCAAACAGACCGGGTGGTTACACTCGTATCCTTAAAACAGGTCTTCGTCTTGGTGACAACGCTGAAATGTGTGTTATCGAGCTTGTAGACTATAACGAGGATATGCTTGCTTCAACTGGTACAGCAGCAGGTGCGAAGAAAACTCGTCGTCGTGCTGGTGGTGCTAAGAAGAAAGCTGAAGGTGCTGCTGAAGCTCCTAAAGCTGCTGAAACTGATGCAACCGCAGAAGAAGCTAAAGATGCTGAATAAGCTGAATCTTTGAAATATTTTAAAGGGACATGACGTAAGTCGTGTCCCTTTTTTATTTTTGTAAAAATTCCGAAATGAAAAAACATACCGCAACAGAAGCTATCCTTCTATTAGAGGATGGTATAATCTATAAAGGAAAGAGCTTAGGCAAGATAGGTACATCCGGTGGAGAACTTTGCTTCAATACCGGTATGACTGGTTACCAGGAAATATTTACAGATCCATCTTACTTCGGCCAGGTGGTAGTTAATACAGTTTCGCATGTTGGTAACTATGGTGTGCAACACCAAGAAGTTGAATCTAATAGGGTACAAATAAGCGCACTGGTTTGTAAAGATTTTTCACATTTCTACTCCAGGAAAACGGCAGAAGGCTCTTTGCAGGAATATTTTGAAAAGGCTGGTATAGTTGGTATCTGTGAAATTGATACACGTGCGCTTGTTCGACATATCCGTGACAAAGGTGCGATGAATGCAATAGTATCTTCTGAGATAACAGATATAGATGAACTTCGTAAGAAACTGGCTGATGTACCTTCAATGGCTGGTCTGGAATTATCTTCTAAAGTAAGTACTCCTGAATCGTATGATCTTAAACCAGAAGATGTAAAGTATAGGGTAGCAGTGCTGGACCTTGGGGTTAAGCGTAACAGCTTACATAATTTTATGCAACGCGGCTGTGAAGTAAAGATATTCCCTTACAATACGCCATTTGAAGAGATGGAGAAGTGGAATCCCGATGGTTATTTTATATCGAATGGTCCAGGTGACCCTGCAGCAACTATAGATGCGGTAAATAGTGTAAAACAGATCCTGGCTAAGTCGAAGCCTATGTTTGGTATTTGTATGGGCCACCAGATACTGGCGCAGGCAAATGGTATTGCAACCTATAAAATGCATAATGGCCACCGTGGTCTTAATCACCCTGTTAAAAACCTAATAACTGGAAGAAGCGAGATTACCAGCCAGAATCATGGTTTCGTAGTGGATGCTGAACAAGTGAGAAATCATCCGGAAGTAGAAGTCACGCATATTAACCTGAATGATAACACCATAGAAGGCATGCGCATGAAAACGAAGCCGGCCTTCTCTGTACAGTACCATCCGGAGTCATCGCCGGGACCACATGATTCAGAGTACCTTTTTGATGACTTCGTGGCATTATTAGAGCAAAGTAAAAATCAAGTAAAACTATAGATTAAAAACAATGAGCTTAATAACTGATATTAAAGCCAGGCAGATCTTTGATTCGAGAGGCAATCCTACTGTAGAAGTTGATGTAATAACCGAAACTGGTGTTATGGGCCGTGCTGCTGTGCCTTCTGGTGCGTCTACGGGTATTCATGAAGCTGTAGAGCTTCGTGACGGAGACAAAAGTAAGTACATGGGCAAAGGCGTAATGCAGGCTGTTAACAATGTAAACGATACGATTGCTGAAGAGCTGATTGGTTTCCCGGTGTTCGACCAGAACCTGCTGGATAAGATCATGATCGAACTGGATGGCTCTGATAACAAAGGTAAGTTGGGTGCTAATGCTATACTTGGTGTTTCGCTGGCAATAGCCCGTGCTGCTGCGCAAGAGCTGAATATGCCACTTTACCGTTATGTAGGTGGTGTTAATGCCAATACCTTGCCTGTGCCGATGATGAACATTCTGAACGGTGGTAGCCATGCTGATAACGCTATCGACTTCCAGGAATTCATGATCATGCCGGTTGGTGCGCCTTCGTTCTCTGAAGCTCTGCGAATGGGGTCAGAAGTATTCCACCACCTGAAAAATGTATTGAAGAAGAAAGGCCTGTCTACGAACGTAGGTGATGAGGGGGGCTTTGCGCCTAACATCGCGTCTAACGTGGAAGCCATTGAAGTGGTATTGCAGGCTATTGAAGCAGCTGGTTACAAGCCGGGCGATGATATGATGATCGCGATGGATGCGGCCAGCTCTGAATTCTACGATGCTTCTACTGGTCTTTATACGTTCAAGAAATCTACCGGTGATAAACTATCGTCTTCGGACATGGTGAGCTACTGGAAAGAGTGGACGGAGAAATACCCGATCATCTCGATTGAAGATGGTATGGCAGAAGACGACTGGGCTGGCTGGAAAGAGCTTACTGAAACTATAGGTAAGAATGTTCAGCTGGTTGGTGATGACCTTTTTGTGACAAACGTGAAACGTCTGCAGCAAGGTATAGACCAGGGAGTAGCAAACTCTATCCTGATCAAAGTTAACCAGATCGGTACGCTTACGGAAACTATAAACGCTATTAACTTAGGCCTGCGCCATGGTTATAAGAGCGTGATGAGCCATCGTTCTGGCGAGACAGAAGACAACACGATTGCTGACTTAGCAGTTGCGCTTAACACTGGCCAGATAAAGACTGGTTCGGCTTCTCGATCTGACCGTATGGCTAAGTATAACCAATTGCTTCGCATTGAAGAGGAGCTTGGTGAAATTGCCTATTATCCGGGCCGTAAGTTCTAAAATCCAATATTTGAAAATATTTATGGCTAAGGCTGTGGGTTATATGACTCACAGCCTTATTTTTGTGTAAGTACCTTTTAGCCATAGTTCCCGATGATCAAGCGCATTCCTAAATTCTTCCGCAGTTTTTATTTTATCACAACAGCCCTGTTTGTGGTATGGATGCTCTTTTTCGACTCTAACGACTTTGTGACACAATATCAGATGAGTAAACAGCTTAGCGACCTGGAAGCTGTGAAAGAAGATTATGTGGAGAAAATGGGTGAAGTAGAGAAAGACCGTAAAGCCCTGATGGGAAATGCTGATCTGCTGGAAAAATACGCCCGCGAAAAATACCTGATGAAACGCCCGAATGAGGATGTGTTCATTATAGTTACCAAGGAAGAAGAGTAGTGCTATAGTTTATAGTTTGCCTCAAACTATAGGTCTCAATGATACTTATCACTTAATCCCTCCCCAAATTATTCGTAACTTTGCGCCATTGAGCTGCAACTATAAGTTTGCGGCCTCACCTAAGTATAGATACTA
The DNA here is from genome assembly GCF_040278685.1 of Pontibacter populi. Classification (NCBI taxonomy): domain Bacteria; kingdom Pseudomonadati; phylum Bacteroidota; class Cytophagia; order Cytophagales; family Hymenobacteraceae; genus Pontibacter; species Pontibacter populi. Next base: position 49,714 of record NZ_JBEOKT010000012.1, on the reverse strand, counting down.
TGGCAAAAGTTGCAATAAACCTTTCTACTGGCTCTATCCAGCAGGAAGAAGTTATAGTAGGTATAGATCTGGGCACAACCAACAGCCTGGTGGCCTACATCCATCCTGAAGATAAAAAACCAATAGCGATTAATGATCAGGGCCGCGGAACGATTGTACCATCGGTAGTGCATTTTACCCAGACCGGCGAAACTATAGTTGGTACTGAAGCCAAAGATTACCTGACCACTGATCCGGCTAACACCATTTACTCTGTAAAGCGTTTACTTGGCAAATCGTATAAAGATGTTGGCGAGCACAAGGATTACTTTGGCTACAAGATAATTGATGATGACAGTGAAGGCCTGGTTAAGATAAGGGTAGGTGATAAGTTCTATTCGCCTATCGAGCTGTCGGCGGAGATACTGAAGGAATTGCGCGAGCGTGCAGAACACTCGCTTAAAACTCCGGTTAACCGTGCCGTAATTACCGTTCCTGCTTACTTTAATGACTCGCAGCGACAGGCAACACGCGATGCCGGCAAACTGGCTGGACTGGAAGTGTTGCGTATCGTGAATGAGCCGACTGCTGCAGCGCTGGCTTATGGTATCGGCATCGATCAGAATGAAGAGAAAACGGTAGCAGTATATGACCTGGGTGGCGGTACTTTTGATATTTCTATCCTGAGCATCCACCAGGGTATTTTTGAAGTGCTGTCAACCAATGGTGATACGTACCTGGGTGGTGATGACTTTGACAGAGCCATTATAAACCACTGGATACAGGAAAACGAGCTTATAGCAGATACTATAAACCAGGACAAGAACCTGCAACAAGAATTACGCCTTCGTGCCGAAGAAGCTAAGAAGACACTAAGCTCTCAACCCGTTTACACCTCAACTTTAAACGGAACTATAGATTGCCACATAGAGCGTCATACTTTTGAAACATTGATTGCGCCTATAGTTGCCCGAACTATAGAAAGTTGTAGAATGGCTATGAGCGATGCGAAATTACAGCCGGAGCAAATTGATGCTGTGATCATGGTGGGTGGTTCAACGCGTGTGCCGATGGTGTATGATGCCGTGTCGGAATTCTTTGGGAAACAAGCTAACAATACGCTTAACCCGGATGAAGTAGTAGCTCTTGGTGCCGCCATTCAAGCCGATATTTTAGCTGGTAACCGTAAAGACATTCTGCTGCTGGATGTAACGCCGCTTACCTTGGGTATAGAAACTATGGGTGGCCTGATGGACTCTATCATCCCGCGTAACTCTAAAATACCAACCAAAGCAGGGCGCCAGTATACTACGTCGGTAGACGGACAGGTAAACATGAAGATATCGGTGTACCAGGGTGAACGCGACTTAGTAAAAGAGAACCGTAAACTCGCTGAGTTTGATCTGAAAGGTATACCTGCTATGCCGGCCGGCTTCCCGAAAGTGGATGTGAACTTTATATTGAATGCCGATGGAATCCTGAAAGTAGAAGCTATTGAGTTACGCTCTGGTGTGCGCCAGGAAGTGGAAGTAAAACCACAGTACGGCCTGACAGACGAGCAGGTTGAGCAGATGCTGATGGACTCGATTACGCATGCCCGCGAAGACGTAAATACCCGCATGGTGATTGAAGCCCGCACTACTGCCGAGCAGATGATCTACCAGGTAGAGCGCTTTGTTGAGAAGAACGGCCAGCATTTGACAACCGAAGAAGTTGAGTTGACCAAAACTAATGTGCAGAACCTGAAAAGTGTACTGCCAAGCGGAGATAAAGACTCAATTCTAAAAGCAGTAGATACGTTGGAAGAACAAACCAGCCCATTTGCAGAACGTGTGATGCAGATATCTATAAAGCAGGCAATGGCCGGTAAAAAGATAGAGTAACGCGAAACTATACAACTATAAAACAGAAGCGCCGGCAACTTATACTTGCCGGCGCTTCTGTTTTATAGTTTACTTCATGTGTTGCTGGAGCCAGTTTATAGTTTGATCTACATCCAGAATAGACCACGAGTGCGGGTTAACAGTGCCATCAGAGCGCCGACCTTTGCTAGTTGTAAGTATAAGCTGCGCCTGCTGGTTTCCCATACTTTGCAAATCAGCTATCATAGCGGTACAGTCAGCAGCGTTCAGGTCATACAGGTCGCGGTGGTTAGAGTTGAACTGGTTGGCTACGTCCGGCTCTGAATACAAAAGTACTGGCAGCTGCTTTAGTGGCTTGATGGCGGTATTAGCAGTATCAGAATAAGTATAGGGTGAGATAGTATAGAACTTCTCCGGATTTTGCACTGGTGTGGTATTAAAATCTTTCTGAAGGAGCGCTTGTAAGTACTGTAGCATCTGCTTTGGCCTACTAGATTTATCGCGTTGTACAGCTTTTAGTACACTGCGCTCAAATCGTTCCAGGTCCAGTAGGGGATCTACGGCAAAGAGAGCAGAAACTTTAGGAGCAGCATTTGGGGACAAGCTATACTCAGCAAACTTTACTGCTGTGGTGCCACCCATCGAGAAACCTCCAACGGCAAGCTTCTTATTCTTTAGTTTATACTTCTGCTGTACATCCAATACCAACTGCACTATCATATGCTGCTTTGTATCGGTTAAATACAAGCCGGCATTGCCTTCCAGATATGGTATGGCCACTAAATAACCAGCTTTGGCAGCAGTCATCGGGAAGGGTGTTTCTTTCAGCACATCAGCTGGCGTTTCGCCAAAGCCCGGGAAGAGAAGAACCATACCTACTGCCTTCCCTTTATCTGGTTGGAGGATCAGCGTGTAATTGCGTGCGGTATCGGCAGTGGCCGAACTATAAAAGTGCTCTGCTTTTTGTGCATAAGAAGCTGAACTATAAAACAGGCATATTACCAGCAGCCGTCGGAAGTATAGGTTCATCGTTTTATAGTTGGTATTATCGTTAAAACTTGATGCCGAACTTTTTGCCTAGTGCTTCCAGGTCTTCAGCCACAGGTTGCAGCAACGGAATCCCTTCTTTCAAGCGGATGTCAGTCATTTCGCGTTCCGGGTCTCCGGGGATCAATACGGCAGATTCGCCTTTCTTGGTTTTAGCAGCCCTGAACGTTTCTATCCAGCGGTCCATATTCTCTTTAAACTCATTAGCCGGGCGGAAAGCATCAATGCGCATCGCACCTAAAAAGTGGCCGATACCTTTACCAACCGGGTCGGCAGGTGGATTTAAAAATGCTACAAAAGGCGGAACCCACGGGCCATAGTTGGCACCAGATAGCACAGCCGAGAAAATATCAACTATAGCTGCCAGCGCATACCCTTTGTGGCTACCATGTACCAGGTCTGAACCGAGAGGGAGCAGGGCACCGCCATCTTTCAGTTCGTTGGCATTATCGGTGTCGTCTCCTTCGGCAGTCTGTATCCAGCCTATAGGTGCTTTTTTCTCTTTGCGTTGTAAAATTTCAAGCTTGCCGTTGGCTGCCGATGCAGTAGCAAAGTCGGCTACAAACGGTGGTTGTTTTTTGGTTGGCACCGCTACAGCAATCGGGTTAGTACCCAGCATTCGTTCTATAGAATGAGTAGGGGCAACAAGCGGGCTTGCGTTGGTCATCGCCATGCCTATCATATCCGAGCTCAATGCTTCCATGGCATGGTAACCGGCAATTCCGAAGTGGTTGGAGTTACGCACCGATACCCAGCCTGTGCCTACTTTTTCCGCTTTCTCAATGGCAATGTCCATGGCTTTTGGGGCGATCACCAATCCTAAACCACCATCACCATCTACAGTTGCCGTGCTCGGCGTTTCGTGCACAATACGCATAGTAGGGGTTGGATTGATACGACCGGCTTCCCAGAGGCGCACATATCCGCTCAGTCGGGCAACGCCATGAGAGTCTACGCCACGCAGGTCGGCTTCCAGTAACACTTCGGCAGCTAACTTGGCATCTTTAGGCGGGCAGCCGATAGCTAAGAATATTTCCTGGGTAAAATCAAATAAGTGTCGGTAAGTATACATGTATTCTAAATTGCGGTAGTAAGGGCGGCAAATTAATAAATTCTGCTACTAAACCCTTCATTAATACCTGCTTTATACTAGGCTAATAATGAGCTATAGTTCTGTAAATATGTTCTTTTTTCTATACTTTAGAGCCTGAATAAGTTTGTGGAACAGATTTTGTCTGTGCCAGCTTAGGCAAATTATATTTTTACTATGATACGAGCTATACTTTCCGCTTTTATGCTGCTGGCTGCTTTTGTAGCACAAGCCCAGACCCAACTTATATTTGACCAGACTACCCCGGAAGCTTACCTAATAAAGTATAGCGCCACTGGTAACAGCAGCCAGCAAAACATCAATTCTATCCTTAACCTGCTACGCGATGGCGATGTGCGGAAAGGTGGTGGCCGGCCGGCCCGTAACCCGGAATTTACAGTTAAAATGGAGCAACAGGCCCGTATTGCCGATACTGGTAATGCATTACAGTTAACCGTAAAGCTCAGCAAAATCGGGGTTGACAGCGATGTTACCTACAAAGGTTTTGGTGTGGAGGATGTATTGCTCCCGGAAAAACTGAATGCGAAGGTGAAGCTGCTGGACGGCAAGAAAAAAGAACTGAAGGCCTTTAACCTGACCAATATCTCTTTTAATAAAGAAGGTGTGGTAGTGCTGGATGTAACGATGCCTGATACCACTACTGCTAACCAGAACTATAGTTTGGTGGTAGAGCCAAAAGAGCTGATCTATACTACAGAAAGTGTAAACCGCTTTAAAAGACACCAGGAACTGGTACAAAGTTATTACACTGCCGAAGCAACTATAAGCCGCGCCTTGCAGGATGTAAACCGTATTCAGCCGGAAGATGTGGACCGCATTAGCCTGCACGACCGCAACCTGCACCAGATGGAGGATATGTACGAGCGCATTAAGGACGAGAACTATAAAGATAAGCTGAACCTGCGCCAGTACGACCCACAGCACCTGACTCAGAAAATGGCTGACCTTCACCGCCTGATGAAGGAGCGCCGCCGTGCTGTAGATTATGCCCTGAGCACGATGGACCTGCAGTTCTTTAACAAAGGAATGAGCCTGGTAGCTTCCGGACAGGGAAATGCAGCGCAGGGTTATTTTATAAAGTCTCTGGAAGTGAACCCGAAGTTTGCCCCATCGCACCTGCAGCTTGCCCGCCTTGATTTTGTGAATGGTTACCTGAACGAAGCTACTGCCCGCACTTTAGATGTGTTGACTGGTATGCGTATTGACCCGGAAACCCGCCAGATGGCGCAGGTATTGGCATATGATATTTATACTTCACACATAAACCGCGGCCATAGTTTAGTTAACAACAGAGACTATAACGCCGCTTTGCAGGCTTTTGGCACTGCTCGCGAAATGTGTGATAAAGTTGGCGGATTAGGTTGTAACCTGCCAGCCCTGCGCGAAGGTGAAGGTCGTGCCGCAACCGGTTTGTACCACAACATAGTAGCAGAAGGCAAGCGCGAATTTAGCCGCAACAACATTGCACAGGCAGATAGATTAGCCGAGGAAGCCCTGCGTTTCCAGAGCGATTACCGGGATGTGATGCCGCAGCCAACCGAAGCCATTGACCTGCAGAACCAGGTAAAATATACCTATTATATAGAGCACATCGATAAAGGCAAAAACTACCTGAACAGCAAGAACTATACAGCTGCCCTAAGCCAACTTGATGCAGCGCTAGACCTGCAGGACAAGTATACTTTTAAAGAAGTGAGCGAGCTGAGCACATTGCTACAGAAAGCTGCCAAGCCTGTATTGCTGGCTGAACTACAGACCGGCTACCAACAGGCCATGAACAACCAGCTAACTGATGCGCGTGCGCTTGCTTCTAAAGCAGTTGCCATGCAGGGGCGTTATGGTCTGGCTCAGGATAAAGAGGTGCTCGGCAAGTATAACCTGCTCCGCGACCGTATTGTAACCCAGGAATGCCAGAATGCACAAAATGCCTATGACGACCACCTGCAGCAGGCAAAAGAAATGGCCAGAACCAGGCAATTTCTAGCTGCCGACAAAGCCTATTTAGCTGCTCTTAAGATTGCCGGCGATAACACTATTTGCCAGTTAGCCGACTTTACTGCAAAAGACGGACGCGAAGCTATACTTCCGGCAGTGCGTTACCAGCAGATGCTCGAAGACATAAACCGCTTTGTTGCCAGCAGCCGCTATACCGAAGCCCTGCAAACTTATAACCAGGCCGAGAAGCATTACAAAGCCTATGAAGTAAACCGTTTTGGGTTAGACCATATTTCGCTGTACAACTATGCAAAGGAAACAACCAAGCTGCCGTTTACTGCTGAAGTAGTACAGTACTACGCCAGCCAGGGCGAAGAAGAAGTTGCCATTAACCTGCTAACTATACTCCTGCAAAAGGATTATAAGAACCGTAAGACCAAGAAAGTACAGGAGCAACTGGGCAAGCAACTGGCATCGCAGGATGTGCAGTTGGGTTTAAAAGATGATGCTGAAGCATTGGCTATGAAGCACACGAATAACAACCGCGATCTGAAAAAGCTGAGAAAGGCTTATGAGAAGGAAAGAAAACGCATAGCGAAAGCAAAAGCTTAAAAGTAAAAAGGCAGGAAGTTCTCCTGCCTTTTTTGTTAATGTCATTTCGAGTGTAGCGAGAAATCTTATTTGTCCTATAGCTGAAGTCTATTCCTTACTTGTACCAAGCCATCCTTTTATGGTTACCTCTAATCCTGGGAGCTCTACTCACCTATCGTTTTATAGGTAACTTGGCTCCCTCACGGCCGGGAGGCCCCGTCTTTGGGCATCGCGCGGTGTACATTTCTTTTGTTCGTACCTCACAATGCCTTACGGCACCAGAAATCTACAAGGCGCTCAACCCAAAGACTAAGATCAATTCGATAGTAAAAGCTAAACTATAGTTCAAACCGGTAAGCTTCGAAATTTATCGTGGTCATAGTTCCGTAGGGACAGGTCGCGACCTGTCTGCTCGTAGTCTGTAACTATAGAACTATAGAAAATGAAGTGGCAACAGCAGAAAAGTCCCCCTTTGAAGGTGGTGAAGGTGGATGTTAATTCTAACTATAAAACTATAAACAAACTATAGCAGTAGCACAAACTCCCCTCCTTGGAGGGGCAGGGGTGGGTTAAAAGGCAGCCATGCTACTACTGTAGCTACTACAACAAAAGCCTAAAACTGTAAATTCTAATTCAAATAATAACGGTTTACTTTTCCAGCATCTGCTGCAGCACGCCTTCCTTTAGTGCATACGACGACACACGGATCTCCTGCAGGTTGTAATTCTCCAGCACAAAGTCTACAGCTATAGTTGCCAGTACGATCATATCTACGCGCATTTCCAGCATACCGGGGATGGCTAAGCGTTCGTCGTGGGTTTTGCTTAAAAACTCTTTATAGATACTATAGAAATCATCCATGGCCAGTTCGGAAGCCGGTGGTATAGTTTGCTGGCGCGATGTGTCGCCGTGGCGGAGTGCGTTTATATCACAAAGCGTATCGAAGGTGCCGGATGAACCTACGAGTATAGTTGGTTTATACCTATTTATAGCTTCGGTTAGTGGTTGTAGCTTTTCTGCTAAGTATGCTTTTTCGGCGGCGATACTTTCGGATGGTATCGGGTCTGCAGTGAAGAACTGGTCCATCAGGCGCTGAGCTCCGATTTCGAAGCTGCGTTTCCAGAAGATCTGCTGGTTGTTGCAAAGTATAAACTCCACGCTGCCACCGCCAATATCCATGATCAGGGCTGTCTGTTCGTCCAGCACACCGGCGAAACGCACACCATAGTAGATCAGTTCGGCTTCACGGGCACCGTCTATCACTTCTACTTCAATGTCGGTTTGCTTGTAGATGTCCTTTACAAAATCGTCGCCGTTGGCTGCGTTGCGCACCATGCTGGTAGCCATGGCCCGAACCGTTTCAGCACCATGCTCATCAATCACCTTCCGGAAATCTTTTAGTGTTTTTAGGGCACGCTCGTAGGCTTCGGGTGCGATGTTGCCGTTGCTGATGCCGCCCTGACCCAAACGCACCGGTACTTTGGTTTTATACAGGTCGCGCAACTGCCCCTGCTCATTCACTTCCGTTACCAGCAAGTGAAACGTATTCGTACCCATATCGATCAGTGCAAGGCGGTTTTTCATTGTTAATTGATGATTGTTGTAAAGTATAAAAGTAGTGTAAAGTTTAGCTTTTCTTTCTTCTGAAGATCAGTTTCCGGAGCACAAGGTAGCCATTACTTATCTTATTTTTCCGGGTTACGAAGGGTAGCCCAATAGCTACCAGCAACGATATGGCTGCAGCTGTGCCTAAACCTCCGCCATACCCTGCAAAGAATTTACTGGCATTTAAGTAGATCACTGAAAATATAAAACCTGATGTGCCTATCAGGAAATAATTAGAAATTACCACTGATGAAACCATACCGATAAAGGAGGCTCCTGTAAAAACGATGGGAATGTTGGTTGTTAAGTACTCCGAAAGCAGGTCAGGATAAACATAGAAAAAGATACCTACTACTAAAGACAGCACAGCTGATGAGCGGACTGGCCCCTGCTTTAACTTTACATTAACAAAGTAAGTGCAGATGGCAGCAAAAGCCCCGGTTGCTAAAAGTATAATTACATCCATCTACCTAAGAAACAAGAACATAATCAGGTAAGTTAAGGCCACGCCGCCAAAAGCAATAGTACCTAATTTGCCACCATAGCCCTGAAATATGTTTTTAGAAAAAACCAGTAACACGCCAGCCACAAAGCCTGCAAAAAGTATAAACAGCATGTTGCCGGCAACGTTTGGGCTCGACATACCTACAAAGGAACCGCAATAAGCTGCTGCAGGTGCCTCTTTCAGGAGCGCTGAATTTCGGTTAAGCCAGGGCAACATTGATGCGAAAGTACCTACTGCCCCAGTTGCTATAACAGGGCCGAAACCTGCATTTACATTGATGTAGTAAGCGAGCCCTGCACCCAGTACTACAAAAACTATAGCTCCGTAGTCTTTGTATAAGAGTGTATTATCCTGTGTTGGCACTTTGGTATAGGCAATCACCATTAGCATGAGAGCCGCCACAACGAAGATCAGGATGGAAATAAAATTCAGCTTCTCCAGAAGTACAGCCAACAGAAACAACACATGAAGCAAAACCAGCAACAGGAAAGGAAGTTTCTTAACTATCTGTTTCATCATGTTCTGATACGGAAATACAACTAACTATAGTTTGCTGAAAGGGTTAAGGCCATCGCCTATAGTAGTGCGATGGGGTTAACCATTTTTAATAGTTAATTGATGATTGTGGTGGTAATTTACTTAAGGCTTTTTTCCTGTGGTGGATAAAAAGGTACACTGAAATTATCGGACCACTGAATACTGTCAGCAGAATAAGGAAGATTTCGATTCTTATGTTCTAATACTACTTTTTCTTCTTCAGTAACCATTCGAATGTTAAACCGCTGGATCTTTCTTGATAAAAATATCAAATCAACCAATTTGCGAGGTTCTTTTAACCTAATTGAGTCTTGCAAGCTAGCTAATACTATAGCTTGTCGATCACCTAAATTAGTAAGAGTATCAGCAAAGTAATTTTGTACTTCTTTATCAGTAAGCAGTATTAGGTCTTCAGGAGCAAGATCGATAAAATCTGGTTTAGTAAAGTCTACTCCTGTTCCACAAAACCAATTGTGCTTTTTCTTGTGCAGGAAGACCTGCTGAGATCTATTGTCAACTATAAAATTATAATCGCCATAAAAAAGAGTAGGTGGTGGTGGCGTGCTAGTCCCTTTCCATTGTGCTTGAAGAGTAGAATCTATCTGAGATACTGTATAAGGAGGAGCTTCCTTAGTATGTGTATAATCTGGCCTATTACAAGCACTACAAATAACTAAGAAGATCAGAAGGAATATAAATGAAGTTGATTTCATAAGGATCTTCTTAATTATAGTTTATAGCTAAGTTAGCAAACTTTCCTAAGTAACTATAAACTCTACCTCCCCACCGAAGTAAACCTGAAGAAAGTACCCAAGGGCAACTTCCGCTCGCCGCTATCGTGCAGGTATAGTTCGCCGAGCTCTTCATTCTTCACCATCTCCCCAAACGTACCGCGCATCAGGTTATCAAGCACCATTGCCGAGAAGCCCATTGAGTACAGGTTTATCAGCAGGAAATAATCGGTGCCATCCAGCATTTCGCGGCAAAGCTTTATCATCTCGTTCAGTTCGTCTTCCAGCTGCCATTTTTCGCCGTTCGGGCCGCGGCCGTAGCTTGGCGGGTCCAGGATGATGCCGTTATACTTGTTGCCACGTTTCACTTCACGTCGGGCATACTTCATAGCGTCTTCCACGATCCAGCGCACATTGTCCAGGTTGCTGGCTTCCATGTTGTCGCGGGCCCAGAAGTTAACCTGCTTTATAGAGTCCAGGTGGGTAACGTCGGCACCGGCAGCTTTGGCAGCCAGGGTGGCAGCACCGGTGTAGGCAAACATGTTCAGCACTTTTGGCTGCTGGGTTTTTAGCTTGCGGGTGGTGTCGTAAATAAACTTCCAGTTAGCGTCCTGCTCCGGAAACAAGCCCACGTGCTTAAACGACGACAAGCCCAAACGGAAACGCAACTTCAGACCGTTATAGTTATAGTTGATGAACCATTGCTCAGGCATTCCTTTCTTCAGTTTCCACTGGCCTTTTTCCTGGCTGCCTTTATCGCGGGTAAACACGGCATTGGCCATGCGCTGCCACTCCTGCTCGGGCAGGTGCTTGTCCCAGATGGCCTGCGGCTCGGGGCGTGCTACATAATACTGGCCAAAACGCTCCAGTTTCTCAAAATTGCCACTATCCACTAATTCGTAATCAGCCCAGTTTTCTGTTGTAAGAAAGGAATACATATCTTTGTCGTTTATTTTGGGCGGCGTGCCCTAAAGGTGGTAAAATTACGCATTATATGCCACACCTTAAAAAGTGCACGAAGCCGCTGTTTTAATTGTTTCAGATATATGGCAATCAGCTTTCATAAATACCAGGGCACCGGCAACGATTTCGTGATGATCGATAACCGCAAGCTAACTTTCCCGGGCGAGAACGAAGAATTGATAAAACACCTTTGCGATCGCCGTGTGGGCGTTGGTGCCGACGGACTTATACTTTTGCAGGACCATCCGGACTACGATTTCGAAATGGTGTACTATAACGCCGATGGGCGTGTAGGCTCTATGTGCGGAAATGGCGCGCGCTGCACGGTTCGCTTTGCCCGCCAGCTTGGTGTAATAGAAGACGTAGCCTGCTTTTTAGCTGCCGACGGCGAGCACCAGGCCAGTGTAGAACGCGACCTGATACAATTGAAAATGAACGACGTGCAGGGCGTGGAGCATATCGGCAAAGATTATTTCCTGAACACCGGCTCGCCACACTATATCTGTTTTGTAGATGATGTGGAGAAAGTAGATGTGTTTGCAGAAGGACGAGCCATACGATACAACGAACGATTTGCAGCTGTAGGCACCAACGTAAACTTTGTGCAGAAGACAGGCGATAACGAAATTTTTGTACGAACCTTTGAGCGCGGTGTGGAGGACGAAACGTTGTCGTGTGGAACAGGCGTAACAGCTGCAGCTCTGGTGGCAGGACTGGAAGGCATGCAGAGCCCTGTAAAAGTAAAAGTACTGGGCGGAGAATTGGAAGTAGCCTTTGAAAGATCCGGCAATGACGGCTTTAAATATATTTACCTCATCGGCCCGGCCAGGCAGGTGTTTACCGGTACGGTTACGGTTTAAACTATAGATTTTCTGCAATCGTAAATCATCCCCCTGCCCCCTTCAAAGGGGGACTTTATCTGATAACGTAAAGCAAACTATAGTTTTACGCATTGCAGAGTGTCCCCCTTTGAAGGGGGTAGGGGGATGACAACTCCAATAGATCAGACTATCGCAAAAGCCAATTCCCCTCTTGGGAGGGGCAGGGGTGGGTTAAACTACAATCGATCAAACTATAACCCCAACTATAAAACAAGACTTTCAGCAACTATAAATTGTTGGAAGTCTTTCTTTTTTATACCTTGAGTAAAGCAACAACTTTAGATCCCGTGTTCCTGAAAACAGACCAGACCTACCTGCGTGCCCTTGAGCCCAACGATCTTGATTTCCTATATACTTTAGAGAATGACACTACCGTATGGCATGTGGGCAACACACTTACGCCTTACTCAAAGTTTGTGCTGGAGCAGTACCTCGAGAATGCCGCCCTCGATATCTATACCGTAAAGCAACTCCGCCTGGTAATCTGTAACAATGAGGAAGAATCGATCGGCGCTATCGATCTTTATGATTTTGATCCGTTGCACCGTCGGGCTGGTATTGGTATCGTAATTACAGAAGAGCATCGCGGGAATGGCCATGCTGCTGATGCGCTTAAGTTGCTGCTAAACTACTGCCGCGACACACTCCGGCTCCACCAGGTGTACTGCTCGGTTACGGCTACCAATCTGCCGAGTATAAATCTCTTTACCAAAACCGGTTTTGAGCAGGTAGGCATCCGAAAAGAATGGTTCTTAACGCCTGATGGCTGGGAGAACGTAGTTGAGATGCAGCGCATTTTTCACAACAACCAGGGAATGTAACGTGTTATTTCGGAAAGCTATAATTGCAGATATACCCGGCATGTCGCGGGTGCGGATGGCGGTGAAGGAGAATGTTCTTTCTAATCCGGATCGGGTAACCGCTGAAGATTACTGGGAGATGCTGGAAGACAAGGGAGCAGGCTGGGTTTGTGAAATAGCCCAAACTATAGTTGGCTTTGCTATAGTTGACTTTTCGGATGCGAACATCTGGGCTTTATTTGTTGACCCTGACCATGACAAAAAAGGCATAGGCCGGAAACTGCACGATCTGATGCTGACCTATAGCTTTGAACTGGAAATAGGTAAACTATGGCTCTCTACTGGACCCGGGACAAGAGCAGAAACCTTTTACCGCAGAGCTGGCTGGGAGCAAACTGGTGTTACACAAAGTGGTGAAGTCAGATTTGAAATGGAGCGTGAAAATTTTAAAGCTATAGTTTCCCGGAGACAACAATCAATAAGTTAAACTTTCAGCAACCAGTTTTACCTGTTCTGGCAGAGTTATATAGCATCGTAAACTATAAATAGCAAAACCTCTATACTATATCGGTAAATATGGCAGATAACCTATGCAAGTATTAATATGGTATTGTTTTAGTACAGATGGTTAGATATGTCAGAAAAACAGCTTATTTTTGACGATATTGTAAGCAAAGAATTTCATTTAAGAACAACAGACACAGATGTTTGATTTTTTCGGTAAAACCGTTGCGAAACTATTCGGAACCAAATCCGACAAAGATATAAAAGAGGTATTACCTTATGTATCTAAGGTTAATGAAGAATACGCCAAGTTAACGAACCTTACGGATGACCAACTGCGCCACAAAACAGTTGAGATAAGAGGAATAATTAACGAGCGCCTTAAATCTATCGACGATAAAATTGCAGCCCTGCACAAGCGTGTGGCTGATGAGCCGGAACTGAATATTGTTCAGAAAGAAGCCATTTTCTCGGAAATAGACGAGTTGGAGAAGCAGCGCAACAAAGACTTGGAAGTAGTGCTGATGGAAGTGCTGCCAATTGGCTTTGCTGTTGTTAAAGAAACTGCCCGCCGCTGGAAAGAGAACGGCCAGCTGGTAGTAACTGCCAACGACATGGACCGTGCCCTGTCTGCCCGCAAACCAAACGTACAGATAGACGGTGATAAAGCGATCTGGGCGAACAAGTGGGAAGCTGCCGGCAACGAGATAACCTGGGAAATGCTGCATTACGATGTGCAGCTGATAGGTGGTATAGTGCTGCACCAGGGCAAAATTGCCGAGATGGCGACTGGTGAAGGTAAAACATTGGTAGCAACCCTGCCAGCTTACCTGAACGCACTTTCCGGCCGTGGCGTGCACGTAGTAACTGTTAACGATTACCTTGCCCGTCGTGACTCTGAGTGGATGGCACCATTGTTCGAGTTCCATGGCATTACTATCGACTGTATAGACAAGCACCAGCCTAACTCTGAAGCTCGCCGTAACGCTTACAAAGCAGACATTACCTACGGTACAAACAACGAATTCGGCTTCGATTACCTTCGTGATAACATGAGCCGCGAGCCACAGGACCTGGTACAGCGCAAGCACCATTACGCCATGGTCGATGAAGTTGACTCCGTATTGATTGATGATGCCCGTACGCCGCTTATCATTTCCGGCCCTGTGCCACGTGGTGATGAGCACGAATTCCATATCCTGAAGCCACGCATTTCGATGCTGGTAGAAGCGCAGCGTAAAGTAGTTACCAACTTCCTGACAGAGGCAAAGCGCCTTATTAAAGAAGGAAATGAGAAAGAAGGCGGACTTGCCCTTTTCAGAGCATATCGTGGTCTACCTAAGAGCAAGCCACTGATCAAGTTCCTGAGCGAGACGGGTAACCGTGCCATCATGCAGAAAGTGGAAAACCATTACCTGCAGGATAACTCACGCCAGATGCCGGAAGCGGACGCGCCATTGTTCTTTACGATTGATGAAAAGCACAACCAGATAGAGCTGACCGAACAAGGTGTAGACCTGATCACAGGCCAGGGCGAAGATCCGAACTTCTTCATCATGCCGGATATCGGTACCGAAATCGCCAACTTGGAAAATGACAAATCACTTTCTCACGAAGAGCTGCTGCATGCCAAAGAGCGCCTGATCGCAGACTTCCAGGAGAAATCGAAGCGTATCCATACTATAAACCAGTTACTGAAGGCTTATACGTTGTTCGAGAAGGACACCGAGTATATCGTTACCCCGGATAACAAGGTTAAAATTGTAGATGAGCAGACAGGTCGTGTAATGGAAGGTCGCCGTTATTCTGACGGTTTGCACCAGGCCATTGAAGCGAAAGAGAACGTGAAGGTAGAAGATGCCACACAGACCTACGCTACGGTTACGCTGCAGAACTACTTCCGTATGTACCACAAACTATCTGGTATGACGGGTACTGCCGAAACAGAAGCAGGCGAGTTCTGGGATATCTACAAACTGGACGTAGTAGTAATTCCTACCAACCGCCCGATATCAAGAAAAGATGAGCACGATAAAGTTTACAAGACTGTTCGTGAGAAATATAATGCTGTTGCTGATGAGATTGTAGCTTTAACAGAAGCTGGTCGTCCGGTGCTGGTTGGTACAACTTCGGTAGAAATTTCGGAGCTGCTGAGCCGTATGCTTACCCTGCGTAAGATTAAGCACCAGGTACTGAATGCTAAAATGCACCAGAAAGAAGCCGAAATTGTGGCAGAAGCTGGTAAACCTAGTACGGTAACTATAGCTACCAACATGGCTGGTCGTGGTACCGACATTAAACTGGCACCAGAGTCTAAAGCTGCAGGTGGTCTGGCCATTATCGGTACAGAACGCCACGAGTCTCGCCGTGTAGACCGCCAGTTGCGTGGTCGTGCCGGTCGCCAGGGTGACCCGGGTTCTTCGCAGTTCTTTGTATCGCTTGAAGATAACCTGATGCGCCTGTTCGGTTCGGATAGAATTGCACGCCTGATGGACCGTATGGGTCTTGAGGAAGGTGAGGTTATTCAGCATTCGATGATCACGAACTCTATTGAACGTGCCCAGAAGAAAGTAGAAGAGAACAACTTCGGTCAGCGTAAGCGCTTGCTGGAGTACGATGACGTGATGAACGCACAGCGTGAAGTGGTGTACAAGCGCCGCAGAAACGCCCTGTACGGCGAACGTCTGGAGCTTGATATCTGGAACATGATCTATGATATCAGTGAAGACGTGATCGTGAGCTATAAGAACATCAACGATTACGATAACTTCCAGCTGCATGTACTGCGTGTGTTCGGTATCGAGTCAGCTATCTCAGAGAGTGAATTCAAATCTGTACAGGCTAACCAGTTGGTAGAGCGTTTATACAACGAGGCGCTGAACCATTACCTGGCCCGCAACAAGCAGATCGGTGACCACGCCTACCCGATCATTTCAGACATCCATGCAAACCGTGGGCCGATGATTGAGAATGTAGCTGTACCGTTCACAGACGGAAAACGCCAGCTTGCTGCTGTAGCCAACCTGACCAAAACGTATGAGTCGCATGGTATGGAGCTGATCCGTGCTATGGAGAAACTGATTACGCTGGGAACTATAGACCAGGCCTGGACAGACCACCTGCGACAGATGGACGACCTGAAGCAAAGCGTGCAGAACGCGGTTTACGAGCAGAAAGACCCACTTTTGATCTACAAGTTTGAGTCGTTTGAGCTGTTTAAGCGCATGATCGGTAAGGTGAACGAAGAAACGATCGCTTTCCTTTTCCATGCCTTTATACCGGTGCAGGCACCAGAGCAGGTTCAGCAGCCGGTAAGGCCGCCAATGGCTCCAAAGCCACCTGTACTGAAAGAGCAGAAACAGGAAGTGCATTCATCTTTGGAGAACCAGTCTGGACATACATCTATGCCAGCCCCGGAACCAGAGAAGATCATGCCGGCTCACTCACAAAAAGTAGCCGGACGTAACGACCGCGTAAGCGTGCAATACCTTGATGGCCGTGTGGTGAAGGACGTTAAATACAAAACCGTAGAAGACGACCTGCTGCACAACCGCTGTGTAATTATTGAAGACTAAATTAGCTGCAGCCACTAACCTTAATTAGTGGCTGCTTTATGTTTATTTAAATCTGAGGAGGTAGATAAGAGAAGTCTTTAGGCCTTCGTTAAACGTCTAACACTATGGCAGCAAATCTTGCTTCTTATATAGACCACACCATACTTAAGCCTGATGCAACCGAAGCGCAGGTGTTGCAGATCTGCGACGAGGCCCGTAACTATAGTTTTGCGGCCGTTTGTGTACCACCATGTTATGTCGCCATCTCAAAAGAACGCTTAGCTGGCTCTGAGGTAAACCTGGCAACTGTCATTGGTTTTCCGTTGGGTTATAACCACCCGAAAGTAAAGTTCTTGGAAACGCATCAGGCCATTGCCGACGGCGCTAACGAGATTGATGTGGTGATCAATATTTCGGCTTTTAAATCAGGTAAGTTCAGCGAAGTAGAAAACGAACTTAGCGAACTGGCTAAATTCTGCCACCTGAAAGAAGCTAAACTGAAAGTGATCATCGAGACGGCGCTTCTTACCGAAGAGGAAATTGTAAAGGCTTGCGAGCTTTGCGTAAATGCAGGTGTAGATTACGTGAAGACCTCGACGGGCTTTGCATCAGCGGGTGCTACCGTAGCCCATATCGAGCTGATGCGTCGTGTGTTGCCATCTCATATTAAAATCAAGGCATCTGGTGGCATCAGAACATTCGAAGATGCACAGGCGTTAGTTAAAGCGGGCGCCGACAGGTTAGGTTGCTCAGCAAGTATTCAAATTGTTACCCATGAACAGAATCGTTAGTCTGATATTATCGCTTGCTATAGTTATCTCAACGGGCTGTGCGTCGTCATCGGCAAAGAGCTCTACTGATAAAACTGTAAAGTCTGGCGGTAAAGATAAAGTGGTGGAAGACCTGAGTCTTTACCGCCCTACGTACCCGGAAGCTGAAGCTGCTACAACCACTGCACGCGTAGAACCAACGCACCACGTTAACGACAAAGTTGCCGTGCTGATGGATACCGTTGCCAGCGTGAACAAGAATATAAAGTATGCGCAGGGATACAGAATTCTGGCCTACAATGGTTCTGAAAGGCAAACGGTTATGGATCTTCGTAAGTCTATTGCAAGGCGTGTACCTGAGGTAAAAGATTACCTGACCTATAACCAGCCGAATTTCAGGTTAAAGGTTGGCGACTTTTTCAGCAGATTAGAAGCACAGCAGGTGCTTAACCAGATCTCAGATTTGATCCCGAATGCCCAGATTGTGCAGGAGCAGATCAATATCAAGTAAGACTAACTATAAAAAACTATAAATGAAACGTTGCAGCCAAACAGGTTCGCAACGTTTTTTATTTTTGCTACCTTTAGTTTAAACTCTATAAACTATAATAGTGAAAGGCATTACAAAGTATAGAAAATTCAGGTTATCTGTGATAGCATCTGTTGTAAGTGTACTTGTAGTTGCTTATTGGGATAGAATTTGGAGCGAATACTGGTTGTTAGCTCTTCCTTTTGGTTTGCTTGTATTAGTCTTTTTTATAGTTGCTCTTACTCAATCACTCATATTCGCTTACAACCACAAACGTATTACCAAACTTGCTAGCTTGCCCTTAACTATTAATTTACTGACACTGTTTCTGATATTTGTTTTACCACTTAATTGGGTAAGACAATACATAGAGTTCAAATTCAGGCAATCAGAAATGGAAGAAGTAGTGCGCATGGCAAATCATAATGAGTTGGAAAATGTAAGACTTAATTCGGATTTAATGCAATTGCCCGATAACTATAGTCAACTTTCAGTTGGTGGTGGGCAAGTAATTGTAGAAGAAGTTAATGATCACAAAGCAGTTTTTTTCTATACTTTTAGAGGTACTCCAGATGGGCGGGAAGGATTTGTCTTTATACCAGATGGGGCAAAACTTGAAGATTGTGAAGGAAGACTATACAATAAGATACTGAATCAAAGAGACGTAAATAATAACTGGTATTTTATTCTGGCAGATTAAGCTAATCAATAGAAAGTAAATTCCCCTCTCGGGAGGGGTAGGGGTGAGTTTATCTTTTCCCCGACAGCAACAGAACAAATGAACACAGCAGATAAAATAAAAGAACTTGCAAAAGCATATGCACCCGATACGGTGCAGGTGCGCCGCCACATACATGCCAACCCGGAGCTTAGTTTTGAAGAGTATAACACAGCAGCCTATGTAAAGCAGACATTGGAAAGTTCTGGCATTACTTCTGAAACGATGGCTGAGACAGGTTTAGTAGCTGTAATTAAAGGCAGGAATCCGGAGAAGAAAACCATAGCTTTACGCGCCGACCTGGATGCTTTGCCTATAGTTGAAGCGAATGAAGTAGACTATAGATCGAAGACCGAAGGTGTGATGCATGCTTGCGGACATGATGTGCATACGGCGTCGTTGCTGGGTGCTGCGCGTATTTTGCAGGAGCTTCGTGATACGTTTGAAGGAACTATAAAACTGGTTTTCCAGCCTGGTGAGGAGAAGTTTCCGGGTGGTGCCTCTATCATGATCAAAGAAGGCGTGCTGCAGAATCCGGCTCCGGAAAGTATTATCGGGCAGCATGTGTTCCCGTTGTTGCCGGCTGGTAAAGTTGGTTTCCGGTCAGGGATGTACATGGCAAGCGCTGATGAGATCTATATAACTGTGAAAGGCAAAGGTGGCCACGCAGCCATGCCCGAAATGAACATCGACCCGGTACTGATCTCGGCACATCTTATAGTTGCGTTGCAGCAGATCGTAAGCCGCCATGCCAGCCCAAAGATCCCGACAGTGCTATCATTCGGTAAAATAGAGGCAAAAGGAGCTACCAACGTTATTCCGAATGAGGTAAAAATAGAAGGCACTTTCCGGACGATGAACGAAGTGTGGCGGAAAGATGCACACCAGAAAATAAAGAAACTAGCCGAAGGTCTCTGCGAAAGTATGGGCGGCAGCTGCGAGATCGATATCAAGAACGGTTATCCTTTTCTGCAAAACGATCCTGAACTGACTGGCAGAGCGCGTGCGGCCGCTGAACTATATTTGGGCGAAGAGAACGTTGTGGACCTTGACCTTTGGATGGGGGCCGAAGATTTTGCATACTACTCGCAGGAAGTACCGGCCTGCTTTTACCGCCTGGGCACACGCAACGAAGCCCGCGGCATTATATCGGGTGTACATACGCCAACCTTTGATATTGATGAAGCTGCTTTGGAAACAAGTATTGGTTTAATGGCCTTTGTGGCCTTACAGGAATTGAACGCTTAAACTATAGTTATGAGAAAGCTGCTGGTCTTAAGTTTATGTTTGTTGCTGATAGCCTGTTCTACAAAAGAGCGACAGGAAGAGGCAAAAGCCCAGGAGGTAAGCACCAACATTATTAAGCAGTCAGTAAAGCAACATGCTTTCTCAGACCCGGCAACCAAAGACACTTTTAAAGTTACACTGGAAGGCGATTCTGTACAGACAGCTAAAGTAACTTTCGAGATACATAACAGCAAAGGTGAGCAGATATACCTGGAGCAGTTTGATGCTATTGATCTGATAAACTATGATCTCCCGGAAAATGCTAATCCTGCGGATTGGGATAAGTTTATTCTGAACCGAATTGATACCTTCTTCGAAGAAGAGAATTTTGTAACTCCAGCCATACAATCAGGGATGGAATTTGATCCTTATTATGCAGACGAGACTGCCTGGGAGGATATAAAAAGTGACTCAAACAGTATAGGCTTTTATTACCTGTTAGGTAAAGAAGATGGCCGCTGGATAGCCTATTCCGAAGCGTTACAAAAAGTGGTTATGTACTTTAATTGCTGCTAAAACTCAGATGAAAAAACGACTCCTTCTATTTTTGTTTCTGTTGCCACTACTAACAAACGCGCAAAGCAAGTTTACACTGCCAACCACACTATGGCCGGAACTGCAACTAAGTGCTGAGTTAAGTGATGAAGGTATACTTTTCTTACAGAACCAATACCGCATTAACACCGACAGCCGCTACAACGACCTCAGCGACTCCGGTTTACTCAGTAACTTTGAGCGCATTGAAGTAAGCGTAGGATATGAGCACACCTTTTCAGAGCACTGGCGGGGCGGGGCTATAGTTCGTTATGCAGCCGAAAACTTCCCGAAGGCATTTTTTCTGTCGCCGTTTATAAGGCACAACGGTAACCTGAAAGGCCTGTACTTTAACAAGCAGTTACTTTTCGAGTATGTGATACAGGATGAAATGGAGGCTTTTGGCAACTTCAGACTGAGTGGTGAACTGGGTAAGCGACTGCCTCTGAAGAATAAATTCATAACGCCAGCCATAAGCTACGAGGCACTGCTTGTCTCTGAGTTTGGGAAGGACGAAGATGAAAATGAACAGGAACGTTTTGTAGACCGGACCCGACTGCGCCTCAGCCTGAACTATGAACTTACCGAAAAGCTGCGCATCAACCCTTACTTTATGCGCCAGACAGATCGCTACTACGTAATGGTACCACCCGAATACGATGAAGACGGACAACTGCTGCAGGATGGCTATACAACCAAGCGTAACCGCATCATCCCTATAGTTGGGCTTGAGATAAAGTATTCGATAAACCGTACTCCCGAAACTGCCAGTATTACCTACTAAAGCTCTTGCAACTGCTAAATAGTCAGATGGTTAGCTATAGTAGTGTTTTTATTTATGACAATATTTCAGGAAGATTAAGGATTTTTCTGTTGGCACATTTTTTACTGTCCTATAGTTGTAAATAGATTTCAGAAACTATAAACAAACTATAAAAAGGAGGTAACTATGGCACTTAACAGGTATACAGGCATGGAAGGTAACATGCCTCAGTCGTTCAGTTCTATGTTAGACAGGTTCTTTAATGAGTCTGTAAACTCAAAAGGATTAAGCAGCTTTACGCCGCACGTAGATGCCTGCGAAACTCAGAATGGTTATGAGATTGAAGTAGCATTGCCGGGCATCCGAAAAGAAGATGTAAGCATTGATTTTCAGGAAGGCAGATTATCTATTACAGGGGAGCGTAAGTTTGAGAAGCGTGAAGGCGATGGCCGCCGCTACCAGATGCTGGAAACACAGTATGGTACCTTTAACCGCACCTTTTACCTGCCAGACAACGTGAACCCGGACAAAATTAAAGCCCGAATGGAGAATGGTATTCTGATGGTTACTGTTCCGAAAGATGAACAGAAAACCATGAAGCGCCAGATCACTATCTCGTCTGAAGAAGAGCAGGACGATGCTAAAACTATAAAGTCTAAAAAGGCTAAAACGACAGAGAATGGCAGAGCTGTAGAAGCCTAAAAGTAACTATAAACAAAAAAGAGGCTGAAAAATTTTGGCCTCTTTTTTGTTTGTTTATAACTTAGGTAGCTTGTTTCGCCAAGCGTGGCATACTACCGTATACTAAGATAGCGTTATACGTTAGAATATAGCCTTTCCGATATATTAACCTTAAAACCTTATTCTGTACATGAAGACTAAACAGTTTATCGTTGGCCTCACGCTTTCAGCCTTATTGGGTGGCGGTGTTGCGGTAGGTAGCTATAAGCTGCTGGAAGACGACAACCAACAAAACACCAGTCAGGAAGACACCCGGTACCCGAATGTGCGTTATACCAGCGAAATGCGCAGCAGCACCAATGCCGTACCCGAAGGACTTAACTTTATTAAAGCTGCGCAGGTATCAACCCCGGCTGTAGTACACGTTATGACGGAGTACAGCGTCCGTTCATCTGAAAACTATAGCAGCCCAATGGATCCGTTTTTACGCGAGTTCTTTGGCGATGGCTTCGGTGAGCGTGTGCCCCGCGGACCACAAATGGGTTCCGGCTCAGGTGTAATCATTGCCTCTAATGGCTATATCGTTACCAATAACCACGTTATTGACAGAGCTGATAAAATTGAAGTGGTGATGGACGATAAGCGTAAGTTTGAAGCCACATTGGTTGGTACAGACCCGAACACAGACCTTGCCTTGCTTAAAATAAATGCTGATAAATTACCGGTTATCCGTTATGGTAACTCTGATGAGCTACGCGTTGGCGAGTGGGTACTCGCCGTTGGTAACCCTATGAACCTTACATCTACGGTTACAGCTGGTATAGTCAGTGCCAAAGGACGGAATATAAACATACTGCGTACAAACCAGCGCGACATAGCTCAGACGGGTGTGGATATGACTATCGAGTCGTTTATACAGACTGATGCTGCCGTAAACCCGGGTAACTCTGGGGGTGCTCTTGTAAACCTGAATGGTGACCTGGTAGGTATTAACACAGCTATTGCTTCACAAACAGGTTCTTTTGCCGGTTATTCGTTTGCAGTGCCATCGGCTATAGTTAGCAAAGTTGTTGATGACCTCCTGAAATATGGTGAAGTACAGCGTGCCTTGCTTGGTGCCAACATCCAGGAAATTGATGCAGCCCTGGCAAAAGAAAAAGGCCTGAAAACCCTGAACGGTGTTTATGTTGCGAAAGTAACCGAGAACAGCGGTGCCAAAGAAGCTGGCATACAGGAAGGCGACGTGATCACAGCCATTAATGGTGTGAATGTTACTAAGTCTTCGCAGTTACTGGAGCAGATTGCCCGTTACCGCCCAGGCGATAAAGTGAAAGTAGAATACCTGCGCAGTGGCAAAGAGAAATCGGCGAACGTAACCCTGAAGAACCTGAATTCGAGCACTGAGCTTACGAAACGAGCCATTGCTAAAGCAGTAACGTTTGATGGTGCTACGTTTGAGCCGGTAAACAAGCAGGAAATGAACAAACTCGGTATTGATGGCGGTGCCAAGATATCAGGTGTTCGTAACAGCAAATTCCGCGAAACAGGTATCAAAGACGGATTCATCATCACCAGAATTGATAAATACCCTGTAAATGAGCCAGCTGATGTAGAAAAGCACCTGAAAAGCTTTGAAGGCGGTGTAGTTTACATTGAAGGGGTTTACCCTGATGGCCTGAAAGCTTATTACCCGATCGGGAAAGGTTAAGAATAGATTAACAATACTAACAGAAAGCTTCTGCAGCCTTGCAGAAGCTTTTTTATTTTTTAGCTTTGTATAAAGACCCATTTCCTGAACCAGAACTATAGATGAAAGCTTTTCCCTGGCAAAAGGGGATAGAAGTATACAAAAATCACAAAGTAAAAACTCATGAAACAGACCATAGATGAAATGCCCCTTAAACATGATATAGCCGATGTGCTGCACCAGTTAGGCATAAAAGAAATTAACCCGGCTTATAGTACCGGCCTTGAGTGGGGCGGTAAAGAGGGCCGAACTTCACGCGAAATTCTTTCGCCGGCCGATGGCAGCCTGATTGCAACCGTAAACATGGCAACCGCCGAGGATTATGAGCAGGTTGTAACTACAGCACAGCAGGCCTTTAAAACCTGGCGAACTGTACCATCACCGAAGCGTGGCGAAATTGTGCGCCAGATAGGCGATAAGCTGCGTGAGCACAAAGAAGCGCTGGGCAAACTGGTTAGCTACGAGATGGGTAAAATTCTGCAGGAAGGCCTTGGCGAAGTGCAGGAGATGATCGATATCTGTGATTTTGCAGTTGGTCTGTCGCGCCAGTTACATGGTTATACCATGCACTCGGAGCGTCCGCAGCACCGTATGTACGAGCAATACCACCCGCTTGGTATAGTTGGCGTTATATCGGCGTTTAACTTCCCGGTTGCTGTTTGGAGCTGGAATGCGATGTTAGCCGGTGTGTGCGGCGATGTAACTATTTGGAAACCATCAGAAAAAACTCCATTAACAGCTATAGCCTGCCAGCATATTATAAGAGAGGTGTTAGCCGAAAACGATCTGCCGGAAGGTGTGTTTAACGTGATCATCGGTGATGCTGAAATTGGCAGCTTAATGGCAAACGATACAAGATTACCATTGATCTCGGCGACCGGCTCTACCAGAATGGGCAAGAAAGTAGGCGAAGCAGTTGGTGCGCGTTTAGGTAAATCGTTGCTGGAACTGGGTGGTAACAATGCCATTATACTAACTGAGAATGCCGACCTGGAAATGGCAATGAATGCGATCGTGTTCGGTGCGGTTGGTACCTGCGGTCAGCGTTGTACGTCTACCCGCCGCCTTATCATCCACGAAAATGTTTACGAACAGGTAAAAGAGCGCCTGCTTAAAGTATATCCTAAATTACCTATCGGTCATCCGCTTGATAGTACTACGCTGGTTGGACCACTTATCGATAAGGATGCTGTAAAGGCTTTTCAGGGTGCCTTGAAACATGTGCAGAAGGAAGGTGGTAACCTGTTGACTGGTGGTGAAATATTGTCAGGTGCCGGTTATGAAACTGGTACCTATGTAACGCCAGCTATAGTTGAAGCCGAGAACCATTACGAAATGGTACAGGAAGAAACATTTGCTCCAATTCTGTACCTGATAAAATACAGCGGCGACGTGGAAAATGCGATCGAGCTGCAGAACGGCGTGAAGCAGGGACTGTCCTCTTCTATCTTCTCAACTAACTTATTGGAAACTGAAGCATTCCTGAGCCATTGGGGTTCTGACTGCGGTATTGCCAACGTAAACATTGGTACATCTGGTGCTGAAATTGGTGGTGCTTTTGGTGGTGAGAAAGATACAGGTGGTGGCCGCGAGTCTGGTTCTGATGCCTGGAGAATTTACATGCGCCGCCAGACCAACACAATAAACTATAGCCGCGAACTGCCATTGGCACAAGGTATCAAATTCGATATCATGGACTAACTATAGTTTAAGAACCGACTAACGAAAAAGTACTTCATAATATTTAAAGCCAGCCCTGCTACAGGGCTGGCTTTTTTTGTGAACACAGGGCTGCAAACTGGTAAACTATAGTCAGGGCCGGGGCAATGGAAAAAATATCAGTAAAAATTTTGCAACTTGATGCAACCTCACCTTAATGCTTTTGTCTTTAGTGTGGAAGTAGGGAGAAAGCAATGAAGGAGAGAAGGCGGCAAAGCCATTGATGACGTAACAAAAAACAGAATAGCTAAACTGGAGTAACTTGGAGACATCTACTTATCAGGACGTAAACCAGCATGTAGTGGAGCGGTGCAAGGGGGGCGACAACCGGGCACAGTACGAACTATATAAGCTATACTCCAAGGCCATGTTTAACGTGAGCATGCGCATCATTAACGACTATGCCGAAGCCGAAGATGTACTTCAGGAAGCCTTCATCAGCGCTTTTAAAAACCTACACGCCTATAAGTCTGAAGCTTCGTTCGGGAGCTGGCTCAAAAAAATAGTGGTTAATGCCTCTATCAATGCAATCCGGAAGCGCCGTGCAGAGTTGGTGCCCATGGATGAACGCGTAGCCGGCGAAGTAGCAGACGACATAAGCGAAGATGATGACACAGAATGGCAGGTAGAGAACGTGCGCCGCGCCATACAACGGTTGCCAGACGGGTACCGGGTTGTGCTGAGCTTATACCTGCTGGAAGGTTACGACCACGCCGAGATAGGAGAAATACTGGGCGTTTCGGAATCTACTTCTAAATCGCAGTATAGCAGAGCCCGGAAAAAGTTACTGGAAATTATGAGTACGCCACATTTTGCGGCCTGATTAAACAAACAACAACGAAAATGAAAGATAGACTGAAAGATTTTGTAAGCGAGCATCGGGATGATTTCGATGTGTACGAGCCGCGGCCGGAGCTTTGGCAGGAGATCTGTCAGGAGATTTCGGCTAAGCCCAAAGAGACAACCAAAGTTATTAAATTCAGCTTTGGCGATAGTTTCAGCTTTAGTGGCAATATGGCTTTTATGCGTGTAGCTGCTGCTGTAATACTGCTAATAGGTTGCGGACTTACCCTTTGGATGACCAAGCAGAGCACCACTGAAGGCAACTATACGGTAGCTGCTGCTAACCAACCGGCAATTAACAGCATAGCACCTGAACTGGTTGAAGTGGAAGCCTACTATACCAGCCAGCTGAAGAATAAAAGAGAAGAGCTGAGCGAATATGATATGAAAGTGCTCGGCCTGGATGAGAAGCGCGAGATAGACCGCGAAATAGCCCGCCTCGACAGCAGCTACGTCCAGCTTAAACAGCAATTACTTACAAGCCCTAACTCTGATAAAGTGATGAACGCCATGATCCAGAACCTGCAGCTACGGATCGAGGTACTGAATCGCCAACTGGAAGTACTCCAGAAAATTGAGAAACTCCAAAAACAAACAACAACCGAAGAACCTTTAAGCAATGAAACCAATGTATAGATCTTTACGCTACCTGGCCGTTATGTTTGTAATGGCTCCTGCTATGGTACTCGGTCGCCAAGCGCCGCAGGTACCATCCCAACCTACACCCCCGGCTGCACCCTGCCCTAATACGGCTGTAGCTATCGTTATCCCGAATGTCAGAACTATAGTTGTACCGCACATCCGGACGAATGTACAGCCCAATGTAAACATACAGCCTGCTGCCGGTGCTATTTACGATGCCGAGAAGCGCAAAACCTTTGAGAAGACCTATCAGGTAAAAAGCTCCGATGTGCTGAACATCAGTAATAAGTTTGGCCGCGTGCATGTAAACACCTGGAACAAGAATGAGATAAAAGTGAAGGTGGATATGATAGCCAGGGCTGGGTCTGAAAGTAAGGTAAACGAGATGCTGAGCCGCATGAACATAGAAGATGCGAGAGAAGGAAACACGATCTCGCTGAGAACAGTCTACGATCAGTCGCGGATGTCGGGCCCAAGCTCATCAGAAATAAACTATACTATTTACATGCCTGAGGCAAATGCAATAACCGTGAAAAACGTGTATGGCGACGTGTACCTGGCTGCCCTGAAAGGCAAAGTAGATGTGGATGTAAAGTACGGTAACCTGAAAAGCGACCGTATGGCCAACGCCGACAACAACCTGAAACTGACTTACGGCTCCGGTAGCTGTGGGTATATAAACGGCGGCAACCTGCAGGCAGCTTATTTTAATATGAATGTGGGCGAAGCAAAAGATCTGAAAGGTTTCAGCAAATACAGCGAGCTAACGATAGGCAAACTGGGCGAAGCGCTGAACATGGATATGAAATACGGTTCGTTCCGGATAAATAACATCAGCAGCAATGTGCGAAACATCAGGTTGGCAAGTACTTACCTTCCGATCTCTCTTAACTTTGCCGATAATTCCTCTTTCAACTTTGATGTAAATGTGCAGTACGGCGACTTTAAAGTGAACAAAGATCTGGTTAACCTTACCTCAGTAGAAAAAGACTATACCTCTGCAGACTATAAAGGCCGGTTTGGTGCAGCCTCTCCTAAAGCAGCTGTATCTATAACCTCCAAGTACGGCGACGTACGGTTTACCCAATAATATTTCCTGTTTGTGTAATGTTGTTTTGTTATAGTTAAGAGCCGGCCAAGTGCCGGCTCTTTGCGTATGGGTAGGTTTTATTAGGCCACATTGCTTATATTTGACTATGGCAAACGAGAACGAAATACTTAATTCATCTAAAGCCCCGGAACCTGTTGGGCTATATCCGCATGCACGCAAAGTAGGCAACCTTTTATTCCTGTCTGGAGTTGGCCCCCGGGAGCGCGGTACTAAAAAGATACCCGGCGTTGAGCTGGATGAAGCTGGTAACATAACTTCTTACGACATTGAGACGCAATGCAGGTCCGTATTCCAGAATGTGAAGTATATTCTGGAAGATGCCGGCTCGGGCTGGGATAAACTGGTAGATGTAACCGTGTACCTGACAAACATGAAAGCTGATTTTGCTACTTACAACCGTATTTACGCAGAGTACTTTAAAGATAACCAGCCTTGCCGCACTACGGTTGAGATCAACAGCCTGCCAACCCCGATCGCTATCGAACTTAAGTGCATCGCTACTATTTAATACATGCAGCATAATCCATCTGAAATTTATAGTTCGCGGGCAGCAACTTTTAAGCAACAGGAAACTATAGCTGCAACAAAAGCCTCGCGCGTGTCGTGGTTGCGCGTGTTTTTGTTTGTGGCAGCCGTTGCGGCAGCGTATCATTTCTTTAATACCGGTAATAACGAGTTGGGCGCACTGGCTATAGTTATCGGGTATATCCTGTTTGTAGTTGTTATGCGCTGGCATACGCGCCTCGAGTATCAGCGCCAACATCTGAAGTTACTGCATGAGCTAAACCTGGAAGAGCTCGATAGACTGAAAGGCAATATCAGTAAACTCGAAAACGGAAATCAGTTTATAGACGATCATCACCCGTATACTTCTGACCTTGATATATTTGGTTCTAATTCGCTTTTTCAGCTAATAAACCGCTCGGTTACAACTATAGGCAAGTCAATGCTGGCAAGCTGGCTGCAGCACAGAGCTATAAAAACGGAGATATTACACCGTCAGGAAGCTGTTGCTGAGCTTGCTGGTACAAACACTATAGATTGGCTGCAAAACCTGCTGACAACACCACGACATTATAAACACACCCAGGAAAGTAAAGATGATTTCTTTGCCTGGCTGCAGCAAAACCACTTCTACAGCAAGCATACTTACCTGAAGCCCCTGATCTTTATAGTACCTATAGCTACCCTTGCTGCTATAGTTGCGTGGTTTTATGGTTACTCAGGTTACCCGGCTGTGGGTTTGCTGGTGGTGCAATCGTTGTTGGCTTATAAGTACAGGATTGAGCGCGATGCGTTTTATGACAACAGCATTGCTATTTACGAAGCTATGCAGAGCTATACGCAGCAGTTGCAGCACATAGAGCAACACCAGTTTCATGCTCCTATGCTTGTAGAGTTACAGCAGAAGCTACATGGTGGGAATGTAAAGGCATCGGTGGCGCTGGGCAAACTGGCTACTATCATCGATTTCTTTTCGTACCGGCTGAGCACGCTCATGGCCTTTTTCCTGAACACGATCCTGATGTGGGATTTCTTGTGGATATACCGGCTGGAGAATTGGCGCGACCGATACCTGGAGCAGGTAAAAGGCTCGTTGGATGTACTGGCCAGCTTTGAAACTATAGCCAGCATTGCCGCACACCAGTATGCGAACCCAACGCATGCCATACCCGAGATAAGCGATATACCGTTTGAATTTACAGCTGAGCAACTGGCACACCCGCTCATATTTGTTTCGGAACGTATTGCCAATGATTTTTCGATGCAGGGAGTGGGGCACACTATTATAGTTACAGGCTCAAACATGTCTGGCAAAACTACTTTCCTTCGGACGGTAGGAATAAATATGGTGCTGGCTTTTGCCGGCGCGCCTGTTAGCGCCCGTAAGTTGCGCGTAGCCCCGGCCCAGGTTTATACGGCTATGCGCACCGTAGATAATCTTGCCGAAAGTACATCGTCTTTTTATGCCGAACTGAAACGCCTGCGTATACTGCTGAATATGACAGAACAGGGCGAGCCGGTGTTCTATTTGCTGGATGAGATTCTGAAAGGTACCAACTCCCGCGACAGGCATTTAGGTGCCATGGCGTTGATCAGGCAATTGCATAACCGCTATAGTTCTGGCATGATCTCAACGCACGACCTGGAACTGGGCGCTATGGAAGAAGAACTGGCCGGCAGCGTTGAGAACTATAGTTTCAATAGCACCATAGAAGGCGATAAGATCCTGTTCGACTATAAACTGCAACGCGGCATTTGCGGTAGCTTTAATGCCAGCAAGCTTATGCAGCTAATGGGCATCGCTATTGAGGAGTAACTATAGTTTAGAAGACTATTAGACAAAGGACAAAAGAGTACATTTTAATTCCCCTCCTCGGAGGGGCAGGGGTGGGTTTATACTTCACCTGATAACTATTAACAAACTAACTATTCAACAAACTATAAACTATGAGAGTTGTAGCAGACATACCAAACCCGCACGTAAAGATCACCTTACATTCCTATAATGGTAAGTATATCCTGAAACTGGAGAAAGCCAATCTGGAGCAGATCTATAAAATAGAAGAAACCGAAGTGAACGGAGACGAAGGCGCCCTTGCCCTACTGGACGATGAATTTATTGAGGCTGTAGTTAACCGCTTTGTTGATATGCGTGATGCGTTTGTAAGTACAGTGAGGCGGAATAGCTAAGGTTTCTCACGTTATTACTTTTATCTGCTAGTTATGTGTAAAAGGAATTTAAAAACTTAAAAATTTATAGCCTTATAATGGAAAATGAAAAGAATGAATTAATTACCAAGAAGGAAGGCTATGAAGCAATGTTGTATTTATTAAAAGCCTATTGGGAAAATTCTGGTTCTAACGACCTAACTGATATTTTAAGTGGTGGGGAATATTGGAAAGGCACCAATGAACCCGCTGATTCTGCCTTTTGGGAATACTGGATAGAAGGTATAGAAAAAGTAAGAAAAGAGGGTCCAATGTATAAAGTTCTTACTAAAGAATAAATAGTTTAAAAATAAAAACTTCTGTACATAACCACAGCTAAAGCACATTAAAACGTGCCTTAGCCACGTCCGTTGTGAAAATACTTGATTTTAAAATGTGTAAGATGGTGGCTTTATAAAATTAAAACTATAAACCATATGAGACATGTCTTAAAGATAGTTGCTGGCTTTGTTTTACTATCAACCATTGTATCTTGCTCAAAAGAAGATATTGGGGTTCAAACGGTGCTAAAAGGACATGTTTCGGATAACATTAGAGGTATTAATATTGAAGGCTACAAAATCGTATTAATAAAAAGCTGGGTAGGCTGTAAGAACTTTATCTGTGGGTTGAATCATGAGGAAGTAGCCACAGCATATACTGATAAAAATGGGGAATATTCAATTACTTTTAACTATAAGTTAAAGGGAAAGGAAGATGAAAGGTATACTCTTTTAGAGCAATATTACGGTACCCCCTATTACCCTGAATATTCAAAGCAGATAGAAATATCTCCAGGCAAAACCAATACAGTAGACATCAATGCCTGGAAGCCTGTAGAATTAAGGTTAACTGTGGCAGTTTTAAATAATGTTAATCCACCATTAATGATCAGAAATGAAATTGATGATAGTAACACTGCATTTCTAAATACTGAAAATATCTACGAAGAAAACATTACCAAAACTTATAGTTTAAGAACTAAGCCCAATACTGACATAAGAATTGTTTTCTGGTATTATACTGGTGATAACCCTTTTCTAACGTTACATCAAAAGACTTTCTCCTATCGCACTACTTTAGATGATATAAATACATTAAGCTATACGATTGATTGTTCTACTTTTTAAGGAATTGATATACCGCAAGCCTTTTACCCTAAGCTTAAGCTACGACTGACTCCTTGCTCACATTAATGCACCATTCCGTTAAGTACAAGGCATAAAAAAACCCGCTTCATCAGCGGGCTTTTTTACTTTATGAGCATTGGGGCTAATTAACCACCGATAGCTACACGCTTAAAGGCAGTAACTGTTAAGCCTTTGCTTGTCTTCTCAAGCAGCTGAGCTATAGTTAAAGAAGAATCTTTAACGAACTCCTGGTTTAACAGCGTGCTTTCTTTGTAGAACTTGTTCAGTTTACCTTGAGCAATTTTCTCAAGCATTGCTTCTGGCTTACCTTCCTGACGTGCCTGATCTTTACCGATCTCGATTTCACGCTCTACAGTAGCTGCATCAACACCGTCTTTATCCAACGCGATTGGCTTCATAGCCGCAATCTGCATCGCGATGTCTTTACCAACTTCAGTTACATCAGTACCGTTTGTGTTGTTTAGGCCAACAAGTACACCTAATTTACCATTAGAGTGATTGTAAGCTACAACTTTCTCAGCTGTTACAGTCTCGTAAGATACTACGTCGATCTTCTCACCAATTTTACCCATCAGGTCAGTGATGTGGTCTTGAAGAGAACGTCCATCAGCCTGTGGCGTAGCAAGTAATTCTTCTTTAGAAGAAGCGTTTGTAGATACAGCTGCATCTAAAACTGCCTGCGCCAGGTTTCTGAAATCTTCTACTTTAGATACCGGCTCAGTTTCGCATGCAATAGCAACAACTTTACCAGTTGAGCCATCAGCAGTAACCTGAGTTAATACAATACCTTCAGAAGTTTCGTTGTCAGCACGCTTGCTTGCAATCTTCTGTCCCTGCTTGCGCAGAATATCTTTAGCTGCTTCAAAGTCGCCGTTAGCTTCAGTAAGCGCTTTTTTGCAGTCCATCATACCAGCACCAGTTTCCTGGCGAAGTCTGTTAACGTCTTGTGCTGTAATAGCCATGATTTTTATAATTATGAATTACGAATTAATAATTAAGAATTTCTGTAGCAGGGGAGGCGTTTGGTTTAACATTAGTCATACATCCCCGAACCCCTAAAACAAACTGAACATTGAAGCAGCATGCCCAATGTTCAGTTTGATATGTTGCAATATGAACAAGTTCTTATTGCTCGTCAGCTTCTTGTTTAGCCTTGATGCCTTCGTCTTCAGAACGCTTGCGCTCAGTTTCCTCTTTGTCAACCTTACGCTCAGACAGACCTTCTTCAATTGCTTTACCCATGATAGAAACGATCAGGGAAATTGATTTTGAAGCATCGTCGTTCGCCGGGATTGGGAAGTCAACTGTCTCAGGGTTTGAGTTAGTATCGCAGATAGCAAAAACAGGCAGGTTAAGCTTGTGTGCTTCTTTAACTGCGATGTGCTCGCGCTTCACGTCAACGATGAAAAGAGCTGCTGGTAGACGAGATAGATCTGCGATACCACCAAGTACACGCTCCAGTTTCTCACGCTCACGAGATAGCATAAGCTTCTCACGCTTCGCGATAGCTGCATAAGCCGTGTTGTCTTTCATCATCTTATCGATGGTAGACATTTTCTTAAGAGACTTACGCACCGTAGCGAAGTTAGTAAGCATACCGCCTAACCAACGATCGGTAACGTAAGGCATTTTAAGACGCTTAGCCTCTTCAGCCACGATGTCCTGAGCTTGCTTTTTAGTAGCTACGAACATGATCTTACGGCCAGACTTAGCGATGTTCTTGATAGCAGCCGTAGCTTCATCAAGCGCAACTAGTGTCTTGTTAAGGTCAATAATGTGGATACCGTTCTTCTCCATGAAGATATATGGAGCCATTTTCGGATCCCACTTTCTGGTAAGGTGGCCAAAGTGTACACCAGCTTCCAGTAATTCTTTATAATTAGTACTTGCCATGTTGTTGATACACCTTTAATATTAACGTTTGCTGAACTGGAATGAACGACGCGCTTTACGCTTACCGAACTTCTTACGCTCTACCATACGAGGGTCACGCGTTACGAAACCTTCTTTACGAAGAGCTGATTTAGTCTCGGCGTTCTCAACTACCAGGGCTTTAGAGATAGCAAGTCTTAGTGCCTCAGCCTGGCCGCTTACACCACCACCTTTTAAATTAGCAGTAACATCGTACTTGCCAATCAGATCCAAGGTTTGAAACGGCTGATTTACTATTGTCTGCAATACTTCGTTAGGGAAGTACGCCTTGATATCTTTACCGTTAATAGTGATATTCCCTTGCCCGGCCGTCATATAGATACGTGCCACCGAGGTTTTTCTTCTACCGGATGTATTGATAACTTCCATTAATTAATTATAGATTGAAGGTTAATTCTTTAGGCTGCTGAGCTGCAAATGGATGCTCGCTGCCTGCAAAAACATGAAGATTACGGAAAAGCTCGCGACCTAGTGGGCCTTTAGGCAACATGCCACGAACTGCGCGCTCTACGAGCAGCGTTGATGATTTAGCCTTAAGCTCACGTGGAGAAGTTCTTCTCTGACCACCTGGGTAACCAGTGTGTGACAGGTAGTACTTCTGATCCCACTTGCGACCTGTGAAACGTACATTATCAGAATTGATAACGATCACGTTGTCACCGCAGTCAGCGTTTGGCGTGTACGAAGGCTTGTTTTTGCCTTTAAGGATCTTGGCGATTTCAGACGCCACGCGACCCAAGCTTCCTTGCCCTGCATCAACAATCACCCAGCCTTTGTTGGCTGTCTTCTTGCTGACATTTAGGGTCTTATAACTTAAATGATCCATTTTTGGTGGTAGTAAGCGATTTATTTAATGAATAATTTTATTTCGGGTATCCGAAAATGGACACAAAGATAGAAGGTATTTATTTTATATGCAACAGCACTGTGTAAATTACCGGAAATCAGTGTAGTAGCGTTTTGCTTCTGATGGTTTGCTGAGAGTGTAGTGCTTGCTGTCAGGGGTTTATAGTTTGTATAAACTATAAAACAAAAGCAGAACTATAGTTTACAGCTCTGCTTTTATAACCGAAGTTTGGGTGACTTACTTTTGTGGTGGTATGGTTGTACCTATAAAGAACTTGCCTGTTTCTTTAAAGCCTCTGACTACGATCATATTATTGAGCTCCGCCAGATTATCTAAGTTATACACTGAACTTTTGCCGGTATTTAGTTTTTGGGAAGCTATTGTAATGTTAATAACATCTCCAACATTTGGCACTTTGTATTCTTCTAATTTGAGGTCGAAGCCATTGGTTGCAAATGCCTGTTGTGCTACTTCAAATTCACGTTTAGTAACATCGTTAGGCCATAGCACATAAGTAACTGTCTTTTCATCCTCCACAAGCTTTGCACCTGATGCTGGTACTAATGGTTCGTTATGCTTAATAGGAGGAGGTGGAGGTGGAATCTGTCCCTTTTCCTGAACCGGAACCGGTGGAGGTGGAGGTGGAAGCTGAGGCAGCTGGCCATATTTTTCTTCAACCGCTGGAATTCTCCTCTTTTGATTGAAATCATACTCTTCGCTTTTTCCGGATTTAAGATAAATGATAACTGATTTTAAATTCCATTCGTCGGCAACATCAAACTTCCAGGCTACTTGTTTTACCGTAGGGTTCCGCTTCAGAAAAGCCTGATAATCTGCAGGTAATTTATCTTTATAATATTGATCATCTTCTAAGGAAAAGATATGCTGCTGGCGCTGAGGTGCCGGTGCGGGTAAATCGTTTGAAGCAGGTGGTGGCGGTGCCGGTAGTTCTGGTGTAGGTGGTGCCGGCTGACTTGGTAGTGCTCCATATTTACGCTTAGCTGCAGCTACTTGCTTACTATCGTTTAAATCATACCTCTCCGTTTCCCCAGATTTTAAATGAACAGTAACAATATCCATATTGCTTAACTGCCAGGTTAATCCATTTACTGATGGATTACGCTTTAGAAAAGCCTTGTAATCTTCAGGTAATTCAGAAAAGCCTTGCTGACCTTCTGTTGGTATAGGTGCAGCTACTTTGTCGTATAGTTCATTATCGGGCAGGTACAAACCGTACTTGCTTACTGCTGTGGCTATGTCCTGCTCATTGTCCAGTTGGTAGCTTTCTGCTTCACCGCCATTTACAGGAGTTATGGTTAAGGTGTTGGGAGCAGTCCAGCAGGCAGACTGAAAAGTAGGACCTTTTTTAATATAGATATCAGGGCCAAGTTTAGTATAGCCTGAAACATCTATAGTTTCAGCCTGCGATTGCGCAATATTTCCGAAGATAAGTAGCAACACTGCAGCAACCGGCACTACAGCCAGAAACTTAAACAGGTGCTTTTTGGTACTCGGTATTTTGTTCATCATGGCAATTCTTCTTTTTAATGATGGAAAATTGAATTGATTGGCAATCTGAGGTTGCGTGGCGCCTACAACTTTCAGTAAAAGGTATTGGTATTCTTTTTTGTCAACTCCGGTGTTTACCACATTCTGGTCGGCAATAAACTCCAGGTTTTCTTTCACAGCTTTCTTCATGAGCCATGCGCCCGGGTTAAACCAGTAAAACACGGTGCTCAGTTCGGCCAGCAATACATCAATGGTATGCCAGCCGGTAATATGTATCAGTTCGTGGTGTAGTATCTGTTCCAGTTCGTCGCGTTTGTGCTGCTCGGGGTTCAGGTAAATGGTTTGCCAGAAAGAGAAGGCATGATTTATAGTTCTGGCCTTCCTGAAACCGATGCTTTTATAGTTGGCCGGCTCCGATGCTGCATGAATTTTATAAAGCGAAATCAACTGAACTATAAATCTTACCAGCATAACTAAAACCCCGGCCCAGAAAAGGTACACCGGCAATTGCCAGTAATCGAAAGATTGGGTTTGAGCTATAGATTGTCCTGTAAGTGCCCAGGCTGGTATAGTTACGATATAGGCGTTGGCAATAGGCTGGTGTTGTGCAAACAGCTCCGACAGGTTGATAAAAGGGTACACCGTAGAGAACACAATACCAAACACCAGGAACAGGCGGTTGAGGTGGTAGAACGTGAGCCGACGGAGCGCTACATGGTAAGCCAGGTAAAACAGTACCAGCGCTACATTTACTTTTAGCAGGTATATCAGTAGTTCCGGCATGGCTATTCGGCTTTTTTGTTCTCGATCATGTTAATAATCTCTTGCAGCTCTTCGGCGCTTATTTTCTTGTCCTGGGCAAAAAAAGCCACCAGCTCTTTATAGGAGTTCTTAAAGTAATCGCCCACAAAGCTCTTCATGAAACGCTTTTTATAGTCTTCGGCTTTTATGCGGGGTGCATAGCGGTAGGTGTTACCAAGCTTTTCGCTTTCCAGGAAGCCTTTTTTCTCCAGGTTCTTTACCGTAGAAGCCAGCGTTGTATAAGGTGGCTTTGGCTCAGGCATTTGTTCCAAGAAGTCTTTGATGAAGCCGCCTCCGGTTTCCCAGATCGTTAACATGGCTTCTTCTTCTTGTTGGGTTAGCTTTTCCATAATTCTACGATGTTTTCGTATAGTTACGAAATGTTCGTAATAAAAGCTACGAAAGTTTCGTAAATAATTTTAGTAAGTGGATATATAGCCCAAACAGCAGGATTTGGAAGTATAAAAAGTTTAGGTTGAACTATAGAATTGGTTAGCTATAGAAAACTCTGTATCTTATATTCAGAAACTGAATTATAACCTATGAAGCAGCTTATACTTTTATTGCTAAGTGGTATGGTGCTTACCAGTTGCTTTGAAGAAACTATAGAGAAGGAAGCACCTGAACAAAACAGCCATATTATTGAATTTGTAACCCTTGGTTTTGCAGAGAATCCTACAGATAAGAATAAGGGTTTTGGAGCTTTTTACTACTGTTACTTAAATCTAACTACCGACTCTGTTTTTATACAGCAGAAAATCAACCCAATTGAACAACCCGAAACATTTGCCTGGGCTG
The DNA here is from genome assembly GCF_040278685.1 of Pontibacter populi. Classification (NCBI taxonomy): domain Bacteria; kingdom Pseudomonadati; phylum Bacteroidota; class Cytophagia; order Cytophagales; family Hymenobacteraceae; genus Pontibacter; species Pontibacter populi. The sequence continues at coordinate 12,015 of NZ_JBEOKT010000012.1, read as the reverse complement.
GTACTATACCTGGCTTATCTAACAATTCTGAATTACAGAATTATTTAGGAGCTGCGAAGCAGTATAAGAGTGGAGAAAAAATTAGTGAGCCTATAGAGGAAGGAGCTAACTTCTGTGGCCCTACTTATGCTATAAGGAATTATAAAGCCGGTGTTGACAACATTCATTATTTTACTACAAATGATTTAGATGTAAGATATGTGCAGGTTAAAGATTTCATTTTGTCATTACGAAATAAAGATCAGCTAAAACCTGTAAATACAATTGATGAAGATGTTATAGTAGTACCAATTGTAAGTGTTGCAGGCTCCGATTTAAGACCACCGCCGCCACCTGATCTTCCGCCACCACCACCACCTGTCAGAGCAAAAATAAGGTAAGTCATAGTGCGCACTAAATTTGAACACAAGCTCATGAAGCAGCTTAAACTTTGTTTAATTATTATGGCAGCACTGCTTTTGGGCTGCTCTGAAGAAAATATAGAAAAGGAAACACCTGTAAGCAGTAGTGGGGTAATTGAATTGGTCGCTTTTGGTTTGTCAGAAAATCCTATAGAAGAAAATAAAGGCTTTGGTGTAGCTTACTACTGTTACCTGAATCTTGAAACGGACTCGGTGTTTGTGCAGAAAAGGCTAAATGAAGATGAACAGTATGAGACCTTTGCATGGGCTGGAACTATAAAAGGCATCTCGCAAAATCAAAAGCTGTTAAATTTTATCGAAGTAAGTCAGAAAACAAAGAATGGGAACATCGTGACCACTCTGCCTAATGGCAAGTTCTTTTATGACGGCTATCATTATTATTCAAGTTACAAGAAAGGTAATTCAGACAAATTTCACTTTTATACAGCTTCTAAATTGGAGTCTGAATTCGAGGAAGGTGTAGAGTACATGATGGCTTTATATCAGCATGAGAAGCTGAAGTCGATTAACAGTTTTGTAAATACTGACAGCATAGTAGTTCAACTTGTTAACAGACCTGCTTTTAATAAAGGTCGTTTGTCACCGCCTCCACCTATAAGAGTAAAAGTTAACTATACACCACCTTTAGAAAAGCGATAAACCTATAATTCTATAGCAACTAAACCTATGCTCAAGAAACTACTTAGCTCCTTTGCACTGGCGCTGCACACTGTCCGCACCAGGCTGTTTCATACGTTGCTGTCTATATTGGGTATTGTAATAGGCGTTGGGGCCTTGGTAACGGTACTCTCGCTGATTGACGGCATGGAGAAATTTGCAAAAGAACAGATAACCACGACTACCTCGCTAAAGGCGGTGATGATAGAAACCAACACCTATAAGCGCGTGAATGATGTGATGTTGAAAAAGCAGGAATACGGCTACCTGAACTATGACCGTTTTAAAAAGTTTTCGGACGCGATGGCTATACCTGCTACAGGTTATATCGAGTTCAGGAAAAACAGCGAAGTGTTGCTGGCAGATAGCAGTAGGGTAGGGGCTGGGGTAGTTGGCGTAAATACCATACACCCTGCAATGGTTAAACTAAAAGCCGGACGGTTGTTTACTACTAAAGAGCTGGCTGCCAAAACGCCCGTTGCTTTTGTTAATCATGCCTTTGCAAAACAAATATCTGGCAAAGATTCTGCCCAAAATGTGCTGGGTCAAACTATACCATACCATAACAAAGCTTTAAAAGTAATAGGTGTGTTAAAGCCTGTGCCTCGTGAAAGGCCTGAGGTATACCTGCCTGTAAGTTTGCTCGCTGAAGATGAGCTGAAAGCTGATCCGCCGCGCGTTGTTTTTGAAGTAGATGAGGTTGAGCAGGTGCAGGCGTTTAAAAAAGATGCCGAACTATGGTTAAGAACCAATGTAGCCAGGGATAGCACCGATTTTAAAGTAATCACCAACGAAGGCAGGGTAGAGCAGGCTGCTAAAGGCTTTCTATTGTTCCGGGTGATCATGGGGCTTATAGTTGGCATCTCGGTTATAGTTGGCGGCATTGGTGTGATGAATGTGCTTTTGATATCAGTAACCGAACGCACCGTGGAAATTGGCGTGCGCAAAGCCATGGGAGCTAAAAAGCGGGATATACTTATGCAGTTCCTGGCCGAGTCGGTAACAGTGTCGTTGTTTGGTAGCTTCCTGGGGTTAGTGCTGGGTGTGCTTGCCACGCTCGGTATCGTGCTTATAATTAAAGCATTGACTGATGTGCCTTTCCAGGCGGCTTATACCTTAGATACTTTCCTGGTGATAACTATAGTTGCCATTGTTATCGGCATTGTATTCGGTACTTACCCAGCCATGCGCGCCGCAAAACTTAACCCTGTAGAGGCTATCCGGAGAGAGTAAAACAAGCCACTACAAACTATAGTATCTAACTATAAACTATACCAACCTATCCAGAACTATGAAAGCCATACTTGTAAAACAACCCGGCGGACCCGAACAACTTATAGTTGGCGAATACGAGCAGCCGTTGCCAAACCCAGATGAGTTGCTGGTAAAAGTGCATGCCACCGCCCTTAACCGCGCCGACACGCTGCAGCGCCAAGGCAAATACCCTCCACCAAAAGGAGCCAGCCCATTGCTTGGGTTAGAGATTGCCGGTGTAGTTGAAGAAGCAGGTATTAACTGTACCAGGTATAAAAAAGGCGACAAAGTTTTCGGGTTGCTGCCCGGCGGTGGTTATGCCGAGTACGCAACTATAGATGAGGCCATGGCGATGCCAATACCCGATAACCTGAGTTTTGAAGAAGCCGCTGCTATACCCGAAGTGTTTTTAACAGCCTGGCAGGCGCTGGTGTGGCTTGGTAAGTTGCGCCACGGCGAACGCGTACTGATACATGCCGGTGCCAGTGGCGTGGGTACGGCAGCCATACAACTTGCCCGTGCGCTTAAAGCGGATGTGCTGGTAACGGCTTCGGAAGGGAAACTGCACGCCTGCAAAGAACTGGGCGCCAATAAACTGATAAACTACCAGGACCCGGAAGTGCCTTTTGAAGATGAAGTGCTGGCCTATACCAATAATGAAGGTGTAGATGTTATAGTTGATTTTATAGCCGGCCCATACTTTAATCAGAACCTGGACTGCCTGCGCCTGGATGGTAGGTTGGTGATACTGGCCAGTTTGGGTGGTGGAAAAGTTGATAATGTAGACCTGCGCAAGATCCTGACAAAACGCCTGCAGGTAATTGGTTCTACATTACGTTCCCGCTCTAAAGCCTACCAGATAGAGCTAACAAAAGACCTCTCCCAGTTTGCCTTGCCATTGTTTAAAGAAGAAAAACTGAAGCCTGTAATAGACTCTGTTTATAGTTGGGAAGATGTTGCCGAAGCGCACCGCTACATGGAACAGAATAAGAACATCGGGAAGATCGTGCTGCGGGTTGGGTAGGATTGACAAAAGACTGCTTGACAAAGGACAAAAGACAACTACTATAAGTTATGCTGAAGCTAAACTTTTGGTTGATTATAGCGCCAGTTTGTAACTGGCATTCTGTGCGACCAGAAAAAAAGTAAAGCGTTTATGTGCTGTTTTGGACATCCATGTCCGAAACATGCCCTGCTGCGGACTTCCTTGTCCGAAACTATAACTGAGGTCGCTACAAATCCTGCTAATTCCTAAATCCTGCAAATCCTGATTCAGACATAAAACAAAAAAGGACAAAAGAGCTATAGTTACCTCTTTTGTCCTTTGTCATAAAATCCCTTGTCAAAAACCTACTGCGCTCTGAGTTGCTTAACCAGCACAGCAAAATCTTTCGGGTAAGGCGCTTCGATTTTTACAGGCTCGTCGTTCAACAGCTTAAAGCCGATAGTATGGGAGTGCAGCGCAAAACGCTTGATCAGTGGTTGTTCTTCCGTATCGTTTTTCAGGTTAAACTTCTGTTTCAGGCTGCTTAAGTACAGGTTTTCGCCACCATAAAGTGTGTCGCCAACTATAGGCGCTTTTAACGAGGCCAGGTGCACGCGTATCTGGTGCAGGCGGCCGGTTACGGGCATACATTCCACTAAGGTATGGCGGCTATAGTTTTCTAAGGTAGTAAAATAGGTCTCAGCGGGTTTGCCCTGTGGGGTAAGCTTGGCTACGCCTTTAGCATTAGGCAAAATGGCTTTGCTTACCAGCTGATCTTCAAAATTAAAAGTACCCCAAACTACAGCATGATATACTTTGTAAACCTGGCGGTGCTCAAATTGCATAGATAAATGGCGGTAAGCTTCCGGGTTCTTGGCAAATACAAGGCAACCCGATGTGTCTTTATCTAAACGATGGCAGGCCTGCAGATCAGGGTTATACTGGCGTGCAATTTTCAGCAGGTTGGTGGTGTTGGGTGTGCGGTCTTCCAGGGTCGCCAGGAAGGGTGGTTTATTAACTACAATGTAGTCTTCGTTCTCAAATATGATAAGGTCTTTAAAAACCGGGTATTTCATGTGTACTTAAGCTTTATCGGGCACAACTATACTGTAAGCCATGCATCCTGCAAAGATACTTAATTTAATTGTTGGATGGTTGAATTGCTGAATTGTTGATGGTGGGGTGTTTTAGTCAGGAGCTATAAGATTAATTTAGACCTTGAACGTCCACGCTCGTGTTTACTATGGTGTTGAGTCTCCTGACTCAACTGGCCCGACAGGGACATGCATTAGCAAAGGCTGAAGCTATAGTCCGATAGTTACCGTGGTCTAACCACCCTCAGTCCCTCAGAGCTACACTCATTACCTTCGAAATCTCTGCTCGGTAGTCTATGGCGGGGAGCTTTTCGGCTGTGACTATAGTTGGCTTTATTGTTCTATAGTTACACAATAAGAACGGACACACCGCGACTTGCTTTTATATTTTTGATTATACAATCAGCAATCGACAACTATTTAGCCTTAAGGAGTTTGAACCGTAAGTTAGAGCCTTTGCCAACTACGCTCGTGATAGCTATAAAAGAGCGATGTGCTTCTATGATGTGCTTGGAGATAGCCAGGCCAAGTCCGGAGCCACCTTCTGAGCGGGCGCGGCTTTTATCTATCCGGTAAAATCGCTCAAAAATACGGTTGATGTGCTCTTCGGCTATGCCTTTTCCGTCGTCTTTAACGGTTATAGTATACTTCTTTCGGCCCTCTGTAAACGATACCCAAATGTTACCGCCTTCGCGACCGTACTTTATGGCATTGTCTATCAGATTAATAAATACTTGCCTGATGCGGTTAGGGTCTGCGTACAGGTTTATTTGTTCTCCGGGGTGTGTCTCCAGGTGCAGGGTGATATTGCGCTCAGCAGCCTTACGTTCCAGTTGCTCAAAAACTTCCTGCACTACTGGCACAATGTCGAAATTACGCTTCTGCATTTTTATCACACCATTCTCCATCTGCGAAATACTGATGAGGTCCTGAACCAGTGTATCAAGTCCATCTAAACTATTTGCAGCCTTCAGCAGAAATTTATCACGCACGTTTACATCATCCACAGCGCCATCCAGCAACGTATGTATAAAGCCCTGCGCTGCAAAAATGGGAGTTTTCAGTTCATGCGAAACATCTGCCAGAAACTCGCTGCGCATTTTCTGCAGTCGTTTCAGTTCATCAATTTCCAGCTGCTTCTTAGCTGCTATCTCGTAGATCTCATTCTTTATTTTCAACAAGGGATCAGCGGTGAAGAACGATCGGCCTTCTGCTTTTTTGCTATCCTGGCGCCTGATCCGCTCCAGCGTAGAGTATACGTTTTTGATCTCGCGGAGCACCAGTGCCTCATAAGAGAAGTACACCAGCAGAAAGCAGCTTATAAAAACAACCACCAGCGCAACTATAAGCCCTTTGGACGAAAAGTAGGTAGCTAATGCCAAAAAGGCGGTAAGCACCAAAGCCACCGCCAAAGAAATAAGTAATGTAAGGGTACGCGAATTCAGGTTCATGCAGATCAGTCGGTATTGAACTTGTAACCTACACCTTTTATAGTTCTGATGTGGTCTTCGCCTACTTTTTCGCGCACTTTCCGGATGTGCACATCTACGGTTCGGGCAATTACATACACATCGCTGCCCCAGATGCTGTTAAGCAACTCTTCGCGTGTGAATACTTTGTTGGGCGTAGTTGCCAGGAAAGCCAGCAGTTCAAATTCTTTTTTAGGCAATGTTATTTTCTGGTCGCCTTTATATACCGCAAAGCTGGTACGATCAATCTTAAGGCCTGCTATATTAATTACCTGTTCCTGTTCGTCTTGCTGGGCATCTCGGCGGGCAAGCGCGGCCAGGCGACTTAAAAGGGCACGCGGCTTAATAGGCTTGGTTATAAAATCGTCGGCACCGGCATCAAATGCAGCTACTTCCGAGAACTCTTCGGCGCGGGCTGTCAGGAAAATGATGTGCGTCTGTTTAAAGTCGTTCATGTCGCGCAGCTGGCGGCAGGCGGCTATCCCATCCATAACAGGCATCATTACGTCCATCAGTATCACATCCGGTTTAAAGGCCTGCGCTACTTCTATGGCTCTCTTGCCATTAGCGGCCTGTGCCACTTCGTAGCCTTCGCGGGTAAGGTTGTAGTGCAGCAGTTCTACTATGTCGGGCTCATCGTCCACGATCAGTATCTTGTATTTAGATGCAGTTTGCACGATTCTGGCGCTTTAGGTTAACTGATTAAACTATAACTGTTGACCGGAGCACAAACTATAGTTCATGATCCTTAGCTATGTAAAGGTAAGTATGTTTCAGGCAAACTGCTCAGTTCTAGTTAAATGATAACGTTTTCTTAACATTGCTGCCAACTATAGTATAACAAAAAAGCCAGCGGTTTGGCTGGCTTTCCTGGTTTATTTTTTAGCAACTAACTTATGTTTCAGATTTCTGAATTCGTAGAGATCAACCTTTAGCGACCCTACAAACATTTCGGCTTCTATAAGCACCGGCACTTTGTTGTCATCATCAGACAGGTACACGGATATGGCGTTCTCGCCTTTAAACATTTCGTTTTCCGGCATTTTAGGAACCAGCTTAATGGCTTTTATCTTGCCGGCTTTGGTGCTAACTGTCTCGCGGCCTTTGTAAGTTACTTCCATGTCAAAGTTCTCTTCTTCAAAAAAGCCTTTTATCGTCAGCTTCTCGCCTTTGCGCATGTTATCATAGTTCATTGTTCTTAAGTAGTAGAAACCACTTACAATGTCCTGTACATTGTCTGATACTTTATGCGTGCTGGTCTTCTCCGGGTCTTTCTTTCTTTTTACTTTAACCGCAGCAACATTACTTGCGTGGTTAAAATCTACAGTCTCTTTTTTGCGGTAGCTACCTTCTTCTATATTACGGTAAAAGCGGTGCGGTACTATAGCTGCCGTATCTATATAAGACTGCCAGGTATCGCGAACTCTGATAAACAGATCGAAAGAGCTGCTGGTGCGGCCATACACTGTAGCGCGGTAGCTTGGGCGGCCATTTATAGTATACAGTTGTTTAGATACATCTATAGTTGCTTCGGCTGCCGTAATAGGGCCATAGTGTACTTTATACTTCAAAATCTCACCAGTCGAAAAACTTTCGTTGCGTACAGTACGCATGCTGTCTTTGGTTACAAAGGCAGAGAGTACTATCACTAGCAGAAGGATGATGGGAATAAACTTCTTCATATTCTTCATTATAAGGGTCTGCATTAATAGTGGGTTTTATTCAACTATCATACCAACTCGCCCCGGTTTGCCCGGTTTTAAGTTTATTAAAGCAGTTTGCTCAGGTTGCTTATAGTTTAGTATTAATGCGTGGCAACAACCTGAGCTATAGGTTTTATACTACGTTATTCATTGCAAGTTAACACTTTATATCACTTTTTTGAAGTGAGTATAATAAAAAAGGTGCCATACGTATAGCACCTTTTTTATTATTTTAGTTCAGCGAATAATGTTCATTCGCCTCTGTCTGCAGACTTATCTTCCAATACCTCAGCGACCTTTTCTGGTTCGCCTTTTACAATAGCTCTGATCTTTTGCTCGATCTCGTCCATCAGTTCAGGGTTGTCAAGCAGGATCTGCTTCACGCCATCGCGGCCCTGGCCTAACTTGTTGCCATCATAAGAGAACCATGAACCAGATTTCTGTACGATGTTCAGCTCAACACCAAGGTCAAGGATCTCACCAACTTTAGAGATACCCTCGCCATACATGATATCGAATTCAACTACTTTAAACGGAGGCGCTACTTTGTTTTTCACAACCTTCACACGGGTACGGTTACCGGTAATGTTATCGGCATTCTCTTTTATCTGGCCAATACGACGGATGTCCAGACGTACGGATGCGTAGAATTTAAGGGCGTTACCACCGGTTGTGGTTTCAGGGTTACCGAACATAACACCAATCTTCTCACGAAGCTGGTTGATGAAGATACAGCAGCATCCGGTTTTGTTGATCGTGCCTGTCAGCTTACGAAGTGCCTGAGACATTAAACGTGCCTGAAGACCCATTTTGCTGTCACCCATGTCGCCTTCCAGTTCACCTTTCGGTACCAGGGCAGCAACTGAGTCAATTACGATAATATCGATAGCGCCTGAACGGATCAGATGATCAGCGATCTCAAGTGCCTGCTCACCGTTATCCGGCTGCGATATCAATAAGTTTTCGGTATCAATTCCGAGTTTCTCGGCATATGCTTTATCAAAAGCGTGCTCTGCGTCAATAAATGCAGCCAGGCCACCTGCTTTTTGTGCTTCGGCAATAGCATGCATGGTAAGCGTGGTTTTACCGGAAGATTCAGGACCGTAGATCTCGATTACACGGCCACGTGGCAAACCGCCAATACCCAAAGCTATGTCCAACCCAAGAGACCCTGTAGAGATAGCAGGAATGTCTTCTACTTTGTTGTCGCTAAGCTTCATTACAGTGCCTTTACCGTAAGTCTTGTCGAGCTTGTCGATGGTCAACTGCAGGGCTTTAAGTTTTTCGTTGCTTACACTCATGTGTTCTTTCTTATTTAGCTTAATTTGATTGTGAAATTACAACATTCAGATCCAATTTGCAAAAAAGTTAACCTATATTTTGCTAATTATTTTAGCTGGCTGATGCTGTCTGTTCTTAACACAACCTGCGTGGCTTTTGTCCCATTATTTGTGCTTTTTTCTATCTGATTTTAAAAGTTTTTCTGGGGTAACTATAGTGTAGGGCAGCAGGTTGTTATAAAGGGTGCTTTGGTGCTGTTGCAATTAAAAGTAGAGCAGCTATAGTTAGTTTGCTAATATTATTGGGATTCTGATCGGGTGATTAAAGGCCCAAAGATCTTAGCCGCTGAAAGGCATCTATAACAAGCGCAAAGTTCGCCAAACTATAATTCTGGATCTATAGTTTAGCTAAACCAGTTCTGTTGAGTTTTTAGATTCCTGCTGGTTGCGTTGCGCTTCAAAGTCTTCACGAGTCATCCCAAAATAGGTCAGGTCATGCAGTTCTTCCGAGTCCACGCCCCTGAAATCGCTACGCAGTGTGCCTTCTTCCACAAACCCGTTTTCCTGGGCCAATTCGCCGTAAAATTTATTGCTGGCAGTGCACCGGATGTACACTTTATTTAGTTGAAGCGCATGAAAGGCAAAGTCGAGTATAGTTTGTAAGGCTTCCTGCACAAGTTCTTTGGTTTCGGGCCAGCCCGTAAAGTAAAGGCCTATCTCTGCTTTAGGAATCTTGTGGTCTACATTTTTAAGAGCAATATCGCCAACATAGGTGTTGTCGGCTTTCATCCACACGCCAAAGTCAAAAGTTTTACGATTGTCCCAGTCGGTGCGGAGCTGTTGCATCTGTATGCGGGCATCTTCCAGGGCCTTTACACGCGCTATGCGGCCGCTGAATGCCGGGTACATTATATTGGTACTTTCCTGCAGTACACGCATAAAATCGTTCTCGTCCCCTTCCTGGTAGGGTCTCAGGATCAGGTGTTCTGTCTCTAGTCTTTCTTTCAGAGACTCGGGTAAAATATTGAATAGTAGGCTCATGTAACTTGCACTGAATGTCGTGTTCAAACTGATACTTGTACCTTCTTACGCTTTAAAGTTGAAATGGTATAGTATTAACAGTACTATAAATCCTAAACAAGCCTGACATCAAATCGTTACTAACATACACGTTCTATTTATAATCTAAAATTTAACAAACTATGGGAGACAGACTTAAAGGTAAAGTGGCTATTGTAACCGGCGGCGGCTCAGGTATCGGCGAAGCAATTTGTAAGAAGTTTGCCCGAGAGGGCGCAAGTGTTATAGTTGCCGGCTTTCCCGAAGATCCGGTAGAAGCTGTAACAAAAGAAATTCAGAAGGAGGGAGGAGCAGCCTTATCATTCACAGCCGACATTTCTACCGAAACCAATGCAAAGCGCTGCGTCGAAACCGCAGTAAGCCAGTTTGGTAAACTTGATATCCTGGTAAATAACGCCGGGGTTTTTCCGGAAGTGAACATGCTGCAGGATTTTTCAGAAGAAGCTTTTGAATACATGCTGAAGAATAACGTTAAGACAGCCTTTGTAATGAGCAAAGCAGCATTGCCGGAACTTCATAAAACCAAGGGCAATATCGTTTCGGCAGGTTCGGAGGCTGGTGTACTGGGTATTGCCAATAATACACCTTACGGCGGTACAAAAGGATTTATACATGCGTTCATGCGCGGACTAGCCGTAGAGCAGGCGCAATTCGGGGTGCGTTGCAATATAGTTGGCCCCGGACCTATAGATACAGCCTGGACCCACGAAAGCACCGGACCAATGGATAGCAAAATGGTGAAGATGATAAAAGAAGCTACACCGATGGGCCGCAGAGGTACCCCGGAAGAAGTAGCTAATGTTTACCTGTTCCTGGCATCAGACGAGGCCAGCTATGTAACTGGCGCGACCTATATGGTAGATGGCGGTATAACTATAGCCAAAGGCGGCGTTGGTAGCCAGGCCGATTCAGAAATGAAGAAAGAACCTAAAGGAGAGCTGGAACTGGAGCACTCCAAAGATGGCCATACTTCGATCCGAAAGTAAACTATAGCTCAGCACAAAACTATAAAGGCCGGCAACTGTATAGTTGCCGGCCTTTATAGTTTATAGTATTGTTCAGTTACTGGTTTAGGAAAGGGTAGTTGTGGTATTTCGGGCTTCCAAGGTTTTGCTGTACCATCATTACTTCCAGGGTGTGCGCTGTTTCCTTAAAATACTCCAGTCTTCTATAAAGCATCTCTTTTTGCAGAATAACGCCGGTAGCCGTTTTCATGTACGCTTTCTTGTCTTCCAATACACGGTGCATTACATCGTTCACGGCTTCCTCGTTCTGCATATACCACTGCTGAAAATCATATAGCCTGGCAGCACCTGTAGTTGGCGAAGTAAAGTTAAGGCCATAGATACGAAGGATGTCGCTTAGCAGGTCTATTTCCAGCGGAATAGAAACATTGTATGGCATCGTGCGCACTTCCAGTTTGCTGTTAAGTGCCGCAGCTATAGTTGCCAGGTTATCTTTAAAGCGAAAGTATAAAGCAGCCGCCTCCATAGTGTAAAGTGTTAGTGAGTATTAATCCGCTGCAAAATTACACGAATTTGTTGAATGGCTAAATGGCTGGAAGGTTAAATTGCTGAATTGTTAGAAATGACAATTAACAACTATAGTAAACCGAGAATAATGTTCTCTTCGGTAATGCCTTCGGCTTCGGCTTTAAAGTTGCGCACAATACGGTGGCGGAGAATTGGTAATGCTACAGCCTGTACGTCTTCAATATCCGGGCTGTACTTGCCGTTGAGAATGGCATTGCACTTGGCTCCAACTATAAGATGCTGTGATGCACGCGGTCCTGCTCCCCACTCCAGGTAATTATCTGCGGCCTTGGAAGCCATAGGCGAGCCTGGTCGTGTTTTGTGAACTAACTGCACCGCATACTCTATTACATTGTCAACTACCGGCACACGGCGCACCAACTGCTGAAACGCCAATATGTCATCGGCATGCAAAAATTTGTCGAGTTGCTGGGTAAAGGCGCCGGTGGTATTTTTCACGATCTGCAGTTCCGACTCGTAGCTAGGGTAGCCCAACGTAATGTTGAACATGAATCGGTCGAGCTGTGCTTCGGGTAGGG
>NZ_JBEOKT010000011.1:0-115446 GCF_040278685.1 Pontibacter populi | reverse complement strand
TACTGGCTTTGTCCCTATCGGGCCAGTTGAGTCAGGAGACTCAATATCATAATAAGTCACGAGTCTGGAGACTCGCGGCAGTAGTATACACTAATTCCTGTTTCAGACAAAATCCGGAATGAGCAATTAAAGCAAGCCTACCTTATCACCAACCCCGCTTTTCTTTGCGTTCTCTTTTACGCTCCTCGCGGCGTCTTTTGCGTTCTTCTTTCCAGTTTTCAAAAGAGTCCTTTACTTTTCCGCCTACATTGTCCAGTAGCCTGTCGAAGAAGGTTTTATGCGGTGGCTCTGCTCTGAACGATGCACAGTTAACAAGTTCCTGCAGATACGGCTCGAGTTGGGTGAACTGACTTTTATAGTAGCCGATATAAGCCGGATCCAGGGCAACGCGCTTGTTGAAATCTCCCCAGATGGGCAGAGCCGTAGCAGAACCTTGGCCTAATGCTAAACTTCTGAAACGCACTTTCGGGCTTTCGGCACCAACCCAAACGCCAGTTACCAGGTTAGGAGTAATGCCTATAAACCAGCCATCGGCATTATCCTGGGTTGTTCCTGTTTTACCGGCAATGTCCATCTGCAGTCCAAATTCTGAACGTAACTTAGAGGCACTTCCTTCTTCTACTACACCCTGCATCAGGTACAGCATAATAGCCGCATTCGATTCTGAAATGGCCCTGTGTACAGGCCTGTCAAGATCATTCTTCAAGAGCAGTTTGCCACTACGGTCCTCTATCTTACTGATATAGATAGGTTCGATTTTATATCCCTGGTTAGCTATAGTTGCGTAGGCATTCACCATTTCGTAAAGCGACAGATCGGCCACACCGAGTGCAAGAGATGGCACTTCCGGTATATCACTTTCTATACCTAAACGTTCCGCCACATCTACCACTTTCTTTACACCAGCTTTCATCATAACCTGCGCCGAAACAGTGTTTACAGAATGTGCCAGGCCGCCACGCATGGTATATTCGCCACCGTATTGGTCAGTTGCATTTCTCGGAGACCAGTCGTCATATTCCGGGTAGGTGATGCGCTCGTTTGCAAACCAGGTACAGGGCTCAACGCCACGCTCTAAGGCAGCTGCATAAACTATAGGTTTAAAGGTAGAACCCACCTGGCGTTTAGACCTAACATGATCATATTTAAACACATGATGGTTGATGCCGCCAACCCAAGCCTTTATCTCACCAGTGTAGGGGTCTAGGGAAAGCAAACCGGCATTCAGGAATTTCTGGTAGTAAGCCAGCGAGTCCATTGGTGTCATGGTGCGTTGTTTGCTTCCCTGCCAGCTGAAAACATTCATCGTCCGGGACTTCCGGAATTCTTCCATGATCTCGGTTTCAGTCTTGCCATTGGCTTTAGCCTTCTTATACCTGTCGGAGCGTTTCATGGCTTCCTGCAGCACGCTGCCATCGCGGCCCCATGGGTTACGGCCACTCCAATGCGCATCAAACTTACGCTGTAAAGCAGCCATCTTGTTCCTGACAGCTTTTTCGGCGTGAGCCTGCATGCCTGCATCTATAGTTGTATAGATCTTCAACCCATCAGTATACAGGTTGTAAGGGTCGCCGTTCTTGTTCTTTTTTGATGCTGCCCATTCTACCAGTTCCAGGCGCAGTTGCTCCCGAAAGTAGGGCGCCATGCCATCGTTATGATTTGTAACCGTGTAATCTAATCTAAGTGGTAGCTTTTTAAGAGATGTAGCTTTTTCTTCAGACAAGTAACCATACTTTACCATCTGGCTGAGCACCACATTGCGGCGTTGTTTAGAGCGTTCAGGGTTTAAGCGAGGATTGTACGAAGTGGTCGCTTTCAGCATTCCGATCAGTACGGCAGCTTCTTCAGTTTTAAGTTCTGAAGCCGATTTGTTGAAGAAACGACTGGACGCACGCTCAATGCCATACAGGTTCCCGCCCATAGGTACCGTGTTGAGGTATAGTTCGAGTAACTCTTCTTTAGAGTAGATTCCTTCCAGTTTGCGGGCAATGATGATCTCGCGGAGCTTATTAACCGGCATATCCCAGAACCAATAATTTTTGCGCGGATACAGGTTTTTTGCCAACTGCTGACTTAGTGTACTACCACCGCCTGCACTTTGGTCCTGCATCAGTATCGATTTAACTATAACCCTGCCAAGGCTGCGTACATCCACACCGGCATGCTCGTAAAAACGGGCGTCTTCGGTGGCAACCAGTGCATTTATGGCAGGAGGAGCGATATCAGAGTATTTTACATTGGTACGATCCTGTATGTAATAACGGCCCAGCAACTCGCCACCGGCAGCATAAACCTCCGAGGCTGTGTTGTTCTGAACAGCTTTCAGTTCGCTGCGGGAGGGCATGTTACCCATAGCACCCATGTAAACCAACAGGTAGAATATAGTGAACAGCAGCACCAGGTACAGCCCGGAACGGTACCCTATACGCATAACCGATTTACGGTCGCGCTTCCAGTTAAATGTCCGGAGTCGTGCCCATTTCTGTTTCCAGTAAGGTAGGGTAAGTTTCGGTTTCTGGCTCCTGAAAAAAGCAGTCCACTCTACCTTCATAAATCTGGTGAGTGGCTCCAGTATGCCTATAACTATAAATCTGATTATTTTTAAAAGCGCTCGCTTCATCTAAAAAGTTAAGTTCACTGCCAGCACTGTTGGTTTAAAGCCTGGCAGTTGGCGGGCATCACACAAATATTGCGCCATATCCGGACCCGGTTTGTAACGTAAATGCTGGTAATTTTGTGCAATTATAGTTTAAATTCTGTAGTTAGGTTACGTATCTATAGTGCAACTATAAAGTAACGATGGCTGGCACTGCTTTTTTCAGGTTTCAATCCACGCTCAACGATTTCCTTGATTCAACAAGCCGGAATTGCATAATCAACTATAGTTTTCGCGATCATCCTACTGTAAAAGATGCTATTGAAGCACTTGGCGTGCCACACCCGGAAGTGAACCAGATCATAGTTAACGGGAAAACAGTAGATTTTGCATACAAACTACTGCCCGGAGATGAGATAGAAGTATATCCCATACATGAAAAATCAACTATAGATTTGAATGCAAACCTTATCCCGGAGCCTGAAACACCACACCGTTTTATGCTGGATGTGCACCTGGGTAAACTGGGGCGCCTGCTGCGGATGCTGGGTTTCGACACAACCTATGATCCAGAACTCACGGAGAAAGAAGTTGCAACTATAGCTGCCCGGGAAAACCGGATTCTGCTGTCGAGGGGCGTTGGGATACTGAAACTGAAAATGATAAACTATGGCTACTGGCTCCGCTCGCAGCAACCTGACGAACAGCTTCTGGAAGTGATTCGATATTATAAACTGGCCCCGGAGTTTAAGTTGTTTTCGCGCTGCATGGTGTGTAACGGTGAGATTAGGGAAGTGGACAAGGAAAAAGTACAGGACCAGCTTCCACCCAAAACCAGGCTTTACTTTCAGCAGTTTTACCAATGCAACCATTGCCTTCGCGTGTACTGGAAAGGCTCACATTATGAACGCATGCAGGCATTTATCCGGCAGCTTTAGTGCACAAACAGCGCAAGTATGCAGAATATGTCGATGATCCAGAGGGCAACCGGTACTTTACGGTACTCGCCACCTACTACCTTCAGTAACGTGTAACTCAGGAAACCCCATATAATACCCTGCGTGATAGAGTAGGTGAAAGGAATGAGCACCATAGCCAGGAAAGCGGGAATAGCATCACTCAGGTGCAGCCAGTTGACACGGATAATCGGACGGACCATGAATGCCCCTACCAATACCAGTGCCGGGGCAGTGGCAATAGCCGGAACCACAGAAAGCAGCGGTGCGAGAAACAGGAAAGGTAAAAACAACAACCCGGCAACTATAGCTGTTACGCCAGTTCTTCCGCCCGCTTCTATTCCCACCGCCGACTCAACATACGCCGTAGCCGGACTGGAACCTAACAAACCCGAAATAGTGGTAGCAACCGCATCCACCAACAGCGACTTTTTAATATTTAGTGGCTCCCCATGCTCATCAACCATATTAGCCGCCTCGGCCAGTCCAACTATAGTTGAAAGGCTATCGAAGAGGTCAGTAAAAACAAAAGCAAAAATAACAGGCCACACAGCAAATTGCAGGGAGTTTACAAGATCGAGCTCAAACAATAAACTAAAGTCCGGTGCTGAGAAGACGCCCTGCCAGTTAACCATTGTTTCAGGACCCCACCAACGTCCGAGCGGGTATGCCAGCAGTGTAGTAAACACAATCCCGATCAGAATTCCGCCTTTAACATTTTTTACCAGCAGCACAGCCGTGAGTAGTAAACCCACCAGAAAAGTAAGTATTGCCGGGCTCAGTTCGTTTGGACCTACTATAGTTGCAGGAGCCTGTATGATAAACTTCGCATTAGCCAAGCCTATCAGCGTAATAAACAGGCCAATGCCGGCAGCAATGGCATAGCGCAGGGGCTTAGGAATGGCCTTAACAATATAAGTTCGGATGTTGAAGACAGAGAGTAGCAAAAACACGATGCCCGACCAGAAAACAGCACCCAATGCCACCTGCCAGGGCACCTGCATGCCCATCACTGCCGAGTAGGTAAAGAAAGCATTCAGGCCCATGCCAGGCGCTACTAGAATTGGGTTTCTTGCATACATGCCCATCATAACACTACTAAAGAAGCAGACCAGCACTGTGGCAGTAAGAACTCCTGAGAAAGGCAACCCTGCCTGGCTCAGAATGCTTGGGTTGACAACTATAATGTAAGAAGTAGCCAGAAACGAAGAGATACCAGCCACGATCTCGGTCTTTAACGAAGTATTGTTTTTTTTGAATTCGAAGTAGGTTTGCATGAGGCGTAGGTTTGGCAACTATATACGCATTACGTGAAAGGCGCAAAAGTATTGAAAAAGCCGGATTACAAAGCTTAAAATAACATAATGCTATACTTATGAGGACTTCCAGCGTTTAAGTCAATACACTTTAGAACTACTTATAACTATGCAGAATAATGAACAACTGACCTCACTGGTAAATGTATTGGCCCTTGTGCGCAAGGATGGTTACAACGTAGATTTTACATTGGGAGATGATGGCCTGCTCCACACGATGGATAGCCAGCTAAAATTCTCCCCGGAACAATTAAAGATCGTTAATTTCTATCGTTTTGAAGGAGAAAGTAACCCTGACGATATGGCTATACTGTATGTGCTGGAGACAAATACCGGTGAAAAAGGCACCATTACGGATGCGTATGGCACCTATTCTGATGCAGCCGTGGAAGCCTTCATGAGACAGGTACCGGATATGGGCAAAGACCTGGACAAACGTAGCTGAACTATAAATACGTGATAAACATATGATCATTAGTTAGAGAAGAAGATAAATGATGAACCGGTAACTTCTGATTTTGATCCGTACCAGCCTAAAACTAAACCTATGAAAGCAACACCAGCTTCAAAAGACAAAAAACGCGTTACGCAAACTATAGCCGGGCAGGAAGTATCGTTCAGCAGCCTGGATAAACTATACTGGCCGGATGAACACATAACCAAAGGCGATCTGATCGATTATTACCAAACTATAGCTGACGTGATTTTACCTTACCTCGTAGACAGACCACAATCGCTTTTCAGAAATCCGGATGGTATAGCAAAGTCTGGTTTCTTCCAGAAAGACGTTACTAATGCACCAGATTGGGTGCGAACTATAAAACTGAGGGCAGAAAGCACGGGCGAAGATGTAGAATACCTGGTGTGCGACAACAAAGCAACGCTGGCTTACATGAACAACCTTGGCTGCATTCAGCTAAATCCCTGGAACTCCCGCATCGCCAACCTGGAGAAGCCAGACTACATGGTGATAGATCTAGACCCCGGAAAGAACACCTATGATGACGTGGTGGAAGTAGCTTTGGCAACCAAAGAAGTGCTGGACAGGGCAGGAGCAGAGGCTTTTTGTAAAACATCAGGGGCAACCGGTATGCATATTTTTGTGCCTCTCGGCGCAAACTATAGTTTTGACGAGGCTCGTGATTTTGCACATCTGGTAGTAAAGTTGGTGCATAAAAAACTCCCAAAACTTACCAGCCTGGAGCGCAGCCCCAAAGAGCGCCGCAAGCAGGTATACTTAGATTTTCTGCAGAATTCCATTGGCCAAACTATAGCTTCGGCTTACTCCGTCCGCCCAAAACCGGGAGCCACAGTTTCTACGCCTTTAAGCTGGGAGGAAGTAAAACCAGGCCTAACTCCCGAAGCTTTCACGATAAAAAATGTACCAGACCGCATCAAACAAAAAGGCGATCTGTTTAAAGGTGTATTAGGTAAAGGGATAGATATGGAGAAATGCCTGGAGAAGTTAGGTTAAGTATAAACTGAAGGATTTCCGCTAGTGCGAGCTTGTAGTTCGTAAATAAATATCACACATCAATTTAAAGTACGAGCTGCAAACTCGCACTAGCGGAGGAGATTCAACGCCATTGAGAACAATCCAGATCCTTAAATTTATTTAATCTTAAAAATCCTAGTTTGGCTTTGCACGTTCGTACTGCGAAGGCCATGTATGCTCATAACCCAGTTCGTGTGCTGCATGCATCGGGAAATACGGATCACGGAGAAGTTCGCGGGCTAACAATACGATGTCGGCCTGGCCGGTGGTAACTATAGTTTCTGCTTCCTGGGCGGTGGTGATCATGCCAACTGCTCCTGTCATAATTCCGGCTTCACGTTTTATAGTTTCTGCAAACTTCACCTGATACAACGGACCTACCGGAATATTAGCAGCCGGCACATTTCCACCTGTGGAACAGTCTATCAGGTCAATACCTTTGTCTTTTAGGATTTGAGCTAATTTTACAGAATCTTCACCCGTCCAGCCGCCTTCGGTCCAGTCGGATGCGGAGATGCGCACAAACAGTGGGTAATCAGCAGGCCAAACTTCTTTAATAGATTCAGTTACTTCCAGAAGCAATCGAATGCGGTTTTCAAAAGAGCCGCCATATTCGTCTGTTCTATAGTTGCTGAGCGGTGAGTAAAATTCGTGGAGTAAATAGCCATGCGCTGCATGTATCTCGATCACTTTAAAACCTGCTTCCAACGATCTCTCTGCCGCCAACCTGAAATCTAAAATTACTTTCAGTATCCCTTCTTTATCCAATGCAATCGGTGTAGGTTCCGCATCTTTAAACGGCACAGCGCTCGGAGCCACTGTTTGCCAGGCAACTTCCTCAGGAGATAGGGCAGTCCCACCTTTCCAGGGGCTTTTATGGCTGGCTTTTCTTCCGGCATGCGCCAGTTGTACACCCGGCACTGATCCCTGAGATTCAATAAATGCGTTGATGCGCTGCCAAATCGGGATATGGTCATCTTTCCAAAGGCCAATGTCATCCGGGGTAATCCTGCCTTCCGGCGATACAGCAGTTGCTTCTGCAATTACCAATCCGGCACCACCAACAGCACGGCTTCCTAAATGTACCAAATGCCAATCGTTCGCAAAACCATCTTCGCTGGAGTACTGGCACATCGGCGATACGGCAATCCTGTTTTTAAGCGTTATACCTTTTATAGTTAGGGGAGAGAATAAATTCGACATCGAAGTAGTGTATTGATTTGAAGATTACAATTGATATCAACTATAAACAGGGGTTAAAGTTTAGAAGAACCTTAATTTTGTCATTTCGAATGCAATGAGAAATCTGGGCACTCCATATAAAAGTATCAGATTCCTCATTGCATTCGAAATGACAATTATAAAAACAAAATGCCGCTCAAACTATAGTTCGAGCGGCTTTTGAAACTATAAATCTTGTATAGCTATAGTTACCAGATCCTGATTCTGTCTTCAGGCTTCTTGTATAGTTTGTCACCTGGCTTCACTTTAAAGGCTTTGTACCAGGCATCCATATTTACAGGTGCACCAATGGTACGGTACTGGCCCGGTGAGTGAGAATCAGTCAGGATAAGTTGTGCAGAAGTTTCAGGAAGCGTATTGGCTCTCCAAACCTGTGCCCACGCCAGGAAGAAACGCTGATCAGGTGTAAATCCATCGATCTTCTTCTTAGATTTCCCTTGCTTGGTCATTTTAAAGGCTTCGTAAGCGGCACTTAATCCACCTAAGTCACCAATGTTTTCACCAAGTGTCAGTTTACCATTTACATGGATCGTATCCAGGACCGTGTAAGCATCATACTGCTTCTGGAGTTCTGTGGCCTTTTCTTTGAACTTAGCTAAGTCTTCAGCCGTCCACCAGTTACGTAACGTCCCATCTTTATCGTATTGGCTACCTGAGTCATCAAAACCATGCGATATCTCGTGGCCTATCACAGCACCAATACCACCATAGTTCACGGCATCATCTGCATTCGGGTCGAAGAATGGGAACTGTAGGATACCGGCCGGGAACACGATCTCGTTCATAACCGGGCTATAGTAGGCGTTTACAGTTGGAGGCGTCATACCCCAACGCTCACGATCAACTGGTCTACCCAACTGGTTCACCATTTTGTAGTAGCCCCACTCGCCGGAGTTGCGCACGTTTGCAAAGAAGTTATTACGGCTGATCTCAAGTCCTTCATACGTTTCCCATTTGTTAGGATAACCCACTTTCGGTCTGAAGGCGTGAAGTTTAGCCAGTGCTTTTTCTTTTGTTTCAGCACTCATCCAATCAAGGCCTTTAATACGGATCTCATAAGCCTTTATCAGGTTGGCGATCATCTCATCCATACGCGCTTTCGCTTCCGGCTTAAAATGCTTCGCTACATATAGTTGGCCCAGCAATTCGCCAATCGTGCCGTCTGTTAACGACGACATACGCTGCCAACGCGGTGTTTGCATTTTCTGGCCGGTCAAAGCCTGTGTATAAGCAAAGTTAGCATCCACAAAATCAGTGCTCAGGTATGGCGCTGCCGATTTCATCACGTTCCACTGTAGGTAAGTCTGCCAGTCAGCAACAGGGGTAGCGGTAAGCAGGCTATTCAGGCTGGTAAAAAACTTAGGGTTGTTAACCAGCACTGTGTCCTGACCAGTTACTTTCATTTTCGACATCAGCACTTTCCAGTCCATGTTTGGCGTGGTTTTGCTCAGATCAGCTACAGCGAATTTGTTATAGGTTTTATATGGGTCGCGCATTTCTACACGCGCCATTTGTGCCTCTGCCAGTTTCTTCTCTAAATTAAAGATGATCTCAGAGTTTTTCTCAGCAGTCGCTTTGTCTACGCCAGTTAGTGTAAACAGCTTGGTTATGTAGTTTTTGTAAGCTTCCTGTATTTTGGTGCTACGGGCATCATCTTTCAGGTAATAATCACGGTCTGGTAGGGTAGTACCGCCCTGGCTTAATTGCGGCACCATATTCTCTACATTCTTGCGGTCCTGTCCAATGTAGAACCCGAACATAGGCGAACCCGCACCTGAAGTACGCATGTAAGCTACTTCGTTCAGCACACCATTCACATCTTTTATCGTTTTGATGCGCTCTAGGTCAGCTTTTATAGGCGTATAACCCAGCTTGTCTATAGTTGTGCTGTCCATGCCTGCTGCATAAAAATCGCCCACGCGCTTCTCTACAGTTCCAGCTTTTGCATCAGTCTTAGCTGCCGATTCTGAAAGTATTGTTCTTACAGCCTTAATATTAAAGTCGCGCAGCTCGTTAAAGCTACCCCAACGGGTTTCCTTAGCCGGAACCGGGTTATTACGTAGCCATACTCCATTAGCGTAAGTATAAAAATCGTCGCCTGGTTTTACTTTCAGATCCATGTTTGCCTTATCTATAAAGGCTTTTTTGGCAGGAGGTTTTGAGCCATACTGTGCAGAAACGTCGAATGCGAACATAAAAGCCGCTCCGAGCACAAGGTATTTAAACTGGCTTTTCAGTTTAACCTGGTGTTTGCCAGAATTTTGAGATTGCATAGTTATCAGTTAGATTATCTTAATTTTTGAATAAATAGTAATTAAGTTTTAAATAAGCAGCGATTGATACATCTTTACTATTTCTTCTTAAAAATAGCATTTAAGATTTAATATGCCACGTTTATAGTTGGTTGACTCGGGATTTTCTCTTGGACAGGATTTTGATCGTATAGTTTAAATGAAGTACAAAATGTATTGGTAAACATTTGTATGAGTAGGATAAGAAGGGAGGATCTTTGACAGAATTTTGCAGAGATATGTACTTGCTAACTATACTACGCCCTTAATCCTGCAGAAAAGCAAACCATAATAACAAGGATAATTTAGCAGGACTAATAAGCATTTTACCTGATTTTGTAGTGTAAATGAAAAGATGATATTAAACCTTAATATTAGTTCTTGTAAAACAACGTTATAATGGCTTCTGTGAATAGTTGCTTCATAGAGAGATCATTTATTGATCTTAATTTACTAAGCATTTAAACTACACAGAGCCAAAAACTATGATTTTTAACACAATTAATTAAGACATATTAATTTTTATATGTATAATTGTGAAAAATTGTATCTCATTAACCAGTCAATATATTTTTTAGATCGATGAAGTTCAGACTTATTTACTTTGCAGCTGTCTTTTTAATTTGTATCGCTACAGCTTTTACAGCAGAAGCACAGCGCGGTAGCAGCAGTCCAAAATTCAGAGGAGCCTTTAAACGTAAGTTCAAACCATCTTGGTCTGTGATTGCGTCGCCAGGTATTGTGGTAATGAACAGTGAAAATGAGGGCGATCCAGATAATATTGACAAAGTAGGAATCTTAAAAAATAATGGAATGGGGCCCACTTTAAATGTTGGTGCTTTATACCAGTTTTCTCATAGTTTCGGCGTGGAAGGTCGTGTTGGATATTTGAATTTCAATGGTAAAGAAGACGCTAGAGATAGAGAGAACATAAATATCAATGATGTAACATTCAAGACCAATGCTGTTGAAGCTTCAACTTCTTTAGTTTATAATTTAACGAATACTTTTGTTGGTCCCCGCTATAGAAACTCTAGAAATCTTCGCTTGATTGTTCCTTATGTAAAAGCTGGTATAGGAATATTGGCTTACCAATCATCATCCGAAATCAAAAGAGATGGAACAAAGTTTGAAGATGCAAAAGATTATCCAAGTTTAACTTTGGTAGCTCCAGTAGGAGGTGGCTTGAAGTTTCAGTATTCAAAACAGTTAACTATAGCTCCTGAGCTAAATGTATACTTCACAACATCAGATTATCTTGATAATGTAAGCTATGGTTACGTAAGTCCTTTAACAGGTTCAAATGATGCTTATCTTAGTGCAACTGTTAAAGTAATGTATAATATTACTCACCACAGACGCAGTCCTTTTAGAATTAGAAGAAGATGATTCTGAGAGATACTCAAGGATTAACAAAAATATCAAAAGGGCCTGTTCACTAGTGAACAGGCCCTTTTGATATTATAAGGTTTTAAATGAAAGCTTTGTAATAGATTTACGTAATCTTACATTATTGCA
This sequence comes from Pontibacter populi, assembly GCF_040278685.1. NCBI lineage: Bacteria > Pseudomonadati > Bacteroidota > Cytophagia > Cytophagales > Hymenobacteraceae > Pontibacter > Pontibacter populi. Next base: position 104,032 of record NZ_JBEOKT010000011.1, on the reverse strand, counting down.
ATCAGCCAATAGTGGTACAAGATAATTAAGAATAAAATATGCTTTTAGAGGGCAAACCTTTACATTTGCAAGCGCATTAATGTTTGCAATTGTAAATTAATGTAAACTATGATTTCTGCTTCTTAAGGAATTACAGTTTATTATACCCTTGTATCTGAATGAAATTTAATTTCTTATACCTGGTTGTCTTCTTTTTGATAACCTCCTGTAGCCCCACACGCAATCTGGCATATTTCAGCGATTTAAAGGAACAAACATCCTACACTGAAGAAATAACTAATCTATCTGTATCTAAAATTCAGCCTAACGATCTGTTAAGTATAACGGTTAGCAGCGAAAGCCCGGAGTCGGATATGCAGTTTAATCGTGGTATGCTTGGTGCTACTGAAAATAAATTAGAAGGTTACCTGGTAGATGAGAATGGATTAATAGACTTTCCGGTTATAGGCAGTGTTAAGGTTGGGGGGCTAACCAAACAGGAAGCTAAAGATGCCTTATCATCAGCGCTTCAGCAGTACCTCAAAGAGCCAGTCGTAAGTATCCGAAATATGAACTTTAAAGTGACAGTGATCGGAGAAGTGAACCGTCCTTCTACTTTTACTGTTCCTGCTGAGAAGATTTCGGTTCTAGAGGCGCTGGGCATGGCCGGCGATATGACTCCCTTTGGTAAGCGTGAAAATGTTATCGTGATGCGGGAGGAATCCGGAACCCGAACTATGGTTCGCCTGAACCTTAATCAAAAGGATGTGTTAAGTTCTCCTTATTTTTACCTGCAGCAGAATGATGTGGTGTATGTTGAACCTGATAAAATGAAGCAAGTGCAGGCAAGTACTAATACGAGAACATTATCTATTGTAACTTCTCTTACTACGTTGGCTATTGTTATAGTTTCTTACCTGTTAAGGTAGAGCTACAGAATCCTAATTAAGTCGCCGCTTTATGTCGGAAAAAGAATTATTTCAGTTCGAGTCTGAAGAGATCAATTTAAAAGAAGTGCTGCAAAAGTATCTTCGGTATTGGTATGTATTTATAATAGGTGTTACTATTGCTGGTGTAGTAGCCTATTTATACCTACGCTATACAACTCCTCAGTACCGTATTAGCAGTACCTTACTTATTAAAGATGACAAGAAAGGGCCTTCACTGGCAGAAAATGCTATCTTAAATGATCTTGACCTCTTTCAGTCTGGCAAAAACATAGACAATGAGATTGAAATACTGAAATCCAAAAGCCTGATGAACCGGGTGCTGAAGGAATTGTCGCTACACTCTACCTATTATGTCGATGGCAGAGTGAAAAGTACTGAAGTGTTTGGTAACTCTTTACCAGTGAAGTTGATCGTGAGCAGGCTGGATTCTGCTGCATTTGATAAAACTATAGTTATACAGACTAAAGATAATATCAATTTTCAGATTGAAGATGATGGTAAGGTAAGTCAACATAAGTTTGGGCAGGAAATAAAGAAGCCCTACGCTGCCTTTACAGTAGTTGCTGGAAATGGAGCGCTTGCTGATGTAAAGAAAGCAACTATTAAATTTCATGATATCCGCAAAGTAGCCGAATACTATAACCAAAAATTGACTGTTGCTCCTATAAACAAAAATGCCAGTGTGCTTAGCCTGAGCCTTGTAGACCCGGTTCCAGCGAAAGGAGTAGCTATTTTAAATAAATTGGTTGAAGTATATAACAAGGAGGCAGTAGAAGATAAGAACCTGATTGCTGGCAGCACCATACAGTTCATTGATGACAGGTTAAAATACCTGACCTCAGAACTGACTGTAGTAGAGCAAGACGTAGAAAGCTACAAAAAAGAAAACAGGGTTACAGATGTTAGCTCTGAAGCTAAATTATACTTGGAGAAGGCAAGTGAGTATAACAGGCAACTGTCAGAGTGGGCGATTCAGATAGACGTGCTGGAGTCCATTGAACGATACCTGATGAAGCAAGAAACACAGGATGAACTTGTTCCCAGCTCTCTTACAATACAGGATGCCACCTTGCTTGGCCTGATCTCTAAATTTAATGAGCTGCAATTAGAGCGAAAGCGCCTGTTGCGTGTGTCACAGCCTGGGAACCCCCTGGTACAGAACATCAACGAGCAGTTAGGGAACCTTCGTGGTAATATCTTGGAGAACCTGCGCAATATTAAAAGCGGACTTATCATTACCCGCAGTAACCTGCAGGCTAGTTCTGCGCAGTTTGAGTCCCGAATTAAAGAGGTACCAAGTATAGAGAAAGACCTCATCGAGATCAAGCGTCAGCAGAGTATTAAAGAAGGCTTGTACTTATACTTGTTGCAGAAGCGTGAAGAATCGGCTTTGTCGTTAGCGGCTACGGTGGCTAATTCCCGCATCATCGACCCTGCTGTTGCAGGTGATTATCCTGTAGAGCCAAAAAAGCAGCTGATCTATTTATTGGCCTTCTTAGTAGGGCTGGGGATACCATTTGCGGGTATCTATATCAAAGAGCTACTGAATGACCGGGTACAAAGCCAGCAGGATGTTAAAAAAGCTACAGCTACACCTGTGTTAGGGGAGATCGCTCATAACGATACCTTCGAGAAACTTGTAGTGACTGAAAACAGCCGCAGCACGGTAGCTGAACTTTTCCGTTTGATCCGTACTAACCTCCAATTTGCTACGTTGGGTAAAAATAGCAAGGTGATCATGATTACCTCTAGCATGAGTGGTGAAGGCAAGACCTTCTTTACCATCAACCTGGGAGCCAGCCTTGCTTTAACTGGTAAGCGGGTAGTATTGGTTAATTTCGACCTGCGCAAACCGCGTCTGCTCCAGGATATGGGCCTTGCTAATGAAACAGGTATTACAAATTATATCATAGACGAGCAACTAAGTATTCAGGACATCCTGATACCATCTACTGAAGTGACTGGTTTATTTGCGATTGGCTCAGGGCCTATACCGCCTAACCCTGCCGAACTTATAATGAGCCCGAAAATAAGTCATCTGTTAGCGGAATTACGAGAGCAGTTTGATTATGTAATATTAGATACTTCTCCGGCCGGGCAAGTGGCAGATGCCTTTACACTGGCTCCCCTCATCGATGCCAGCGTATACATAGTGCGCTATAACTACACCTTCAAATCACAGATAGCCATTGTAGATGATATCTACCAGAATAAAAAGCTGAATAACCCGATGATCGTGTTGAATGATGCGGATATGAAGGAGGCCTATGGGTATGGCTATGGGTATGGATACAACGAATCCGATAAGACTTCTTTGAAAAAAGTATTAAAAAAAGGAATGCGCATTGAAGCATAACCTCCATTTATAATTGCTGTAAGATTAAAAATTACAAACAGACTCTAATGAACAATAATCCAACTATTGTTGAGAATTCAAAAATCGCTATTATAGGCTTAGGATATGTAGGCTTGCCTTTAGCAATTGAATTTGGTAAAAAGTATGATGTATTGGGCTTTGATATAAATGAAGAGCGTGTAGCGGAACTTAATAGAGGTGAAGATCGCACCCAGGAAGCAAATCTCGAAGAGATGGAAGCTGCGATGGCCTCCTACTCTATTGGTGAGAATGGTGTTGGTCTCAATTTTTCCTCAAATAAGAAAGATCTCAGGAATTATAATACTTTCATAGTCACGGTTCCGACTCCTATAGATCAGTTCAAAGCTCCTGATCTACGCCCACTTATTAAAGCATCCGAAATGTTGGGTTCTGTCCTCAAAACTGGTGACCTGGTAATATACGAATCAACTGTATACCCAGGATGTACTGAAGAAGACTGTGTACCTGTGTTAGAAAAAGTATCTGGGTTAAAATTTAATAAAGATTTCTTTGCAGGTTACTCACCTGAGCGCATCAACCCTGGTGATAAAATTAATACCCTTACTAAAATCAAGAAGGTAACAAGTGGCTCAACACCAGAAATAGCCTCAAGAGTAGATGATCTGTATCGCTCTATCATAACAGCAGGTACACACAAAGCTACGAGCATAAAAGTCGCTGAAGCGTCCAAAGCTATAGAGAATGCACAGCGTGATGTGAACATTTCTTTTGTAAATGAGCTAGCCTTGATATTCGATAGAATTGGTATTGATACCAACGATGTAATCGAGGCCGCTGGAACTAAATGGAATTTCCTAAAGTATAAACCAGGCCTTGTTGGTGGTCACTGTATTGGCGTTGATCCTTATTACCTGGCACATAAGGCAGAGGCCCTAGGATACCACCCACAGGTAATACTTTCAGGTCGTAGAGTAAATGATAACATGGGGCAGTTTGTGGCAAATAAAGTGATCAAATTAATGATTGAGAAAGACCACAAAATAAAAGGTGCTAAGGCCCTTATTATGGGTTTTACCTTTAAAGAGAATTGCCCGGATGTTAGAAACACTAGGGTAATTGATATTTATCATGAATTAAATCAGTTTGGTTTAACCGTAGATATCTTTGATCCATGGGCGGATGCAGTTGAGGTTAAACACGAATATGACTTAAATATTCTAAATACCCTTGATACCTCTATTTCATATGATGCTATAATTGTTGCCGTTGCTCATAATGAGTTTTTAAAGTTTGATTTTCAAAAGTTTAAACGTAATAATGCTGTAATTTTTGATACAAAAGCCTGTCTTGATCGGAGCTTGGTTGATGGAAGATTGTAATTGTACTCATAAAGCTTATGATTAAAAGAAGCTTAGTAAATAACGGTGATTATATCCGAAGTGCTGTAGAGTTACTAGTAGTTTTCAGCTTTTTTAATGATAACCTTATTGTTGATGTCTTCAAAAGTTCTTTTTTATTGAAGGGAGCTATCGGGCTTTTTATTATAACTTTTTGGAAAGAGTTATTTATAGCTGCAAGAAGTAATTATGGTAAAAGAATACTTCTTTTTGTAGCTATTCTTTGCCTTACAATAATTTATAATATAAATGATTATACAATAGGAAGCATATTTGGCAGCTTATCGTTAATTGTTGCGATAATATCAATCACATTAGTATTCTATAAAATTTCTTCTGTAAAAACTCTGACTTTTATTTGGTTTTCGGTTCTGATTTCCATCATTTATTCAATATTTAAAGATCCGCTTTCCGAATATACCTTCAGGAGAGGAGGAGGTACAGGTGATCCAAATGAATTTGCTTCTCATGTTATCGTTTTTTTATTAATTGGCTTAGGTCTATACAGCTTAAGGAAGTATAAGTCTGTTTTAGTGATAACTATTCCTTTCTTTGTGATTGGTATATTAAATGCAGGATCTGTTTCTTCATTGATTGTTAGTTCAATAATCATAGCTATTATAACTGGAGTTACTATAAAGAAAAATCCTAAATCAATTTTTCTAGTTTTTGTAAGTATCATCACAATTGGCTTTAGCTATAATTACATCCTTACTATTGAGGATGTTCAGAATGTAGTTGATCGGGCAAGCTCTAACGAAGGTAATGCTGATGCAAGATTTAAAGCTTGGAATGCAGCTGTTGGTATGTTTGAACATAATCCTATATTAGGTACTGGGGTAGGTAATTTTGTGAAACGTGCATCTGAGTATTCTCATACTAGATTAGAAGAAGGTGGTGAGACTGCACATAATATGTTTCTTTTAATGATAGGAGAAGGGGGCGCTATAGCTGGGTTACTATTTATTTATTTGCTGTATAAATCAATAAATAAGAATGACGTTTTCTCTTCAGGTAACCCTACCTACTTTTACATTTTCCTTTCTTTCCTGGGGCTAACACTTATGGGTATGACCCTGTCTATGACCTATGACAAATACTTTTGGCTTCTTTTTGCTATACAGAATAAAAGTGTGGCTTCTCTTAAGTAGTTTAAATCAAGAAAATTAATAAATGTTGCTTAAAGAGAAGATAGTAAACTTATCGAAGAGGAAATATTTCAACAGCTTTAGTAAAGTATTTGCTTCTACTCTTGCCAATAATATATCAGCTTTTGCAATTACTTTATTGGCAACCAAAGCCTTACCAACTTCTGAATTTGGAGTTTTTGGTTTATATATAGCTATCGTAACAGTTGGAAGTTTAATTTTGAATTTTGGTTTAAATATCTCAACAATAGGGCTCTATAAGCAAGTCAAAGATATTAAACTCTTGTCTATTTCATTACTATGGAATATAACACAAGGAATAATATTAATTCTTTTATCAGGCTACGTATATAAGCTTTTATACTTAGCTTTTCCGTTACTAGAAGGTAGACAAACAGAGGTTACTAATATAGTAATTGCTACAGCGTTATTGAACATTTGGTCTACTATACGATCCTGCGATCAGGCTATTGGAGATTATAAATCATATGCTGTAAATACTTTTATATACTCCGGATTAAGAATTATAACGCTTGGTATTGGGTATTGGTTTTTTGACTCTTCAACTAACTTATTCATATCATCTTTATATGTAATTCCGCTAGCTGTACTTATCACTTATAATTTGATTACTAAGTACGTCCATCAATTTCAGTTTCTTAGCATAAGCTATTTTAGAACTAATTTTTTGAGACTTATAAACTATGGCAAGTGGGTAGTTCTGTCTTCAATTGCTTACATTCTTATTTCGCGCTTGCCCCAATATCAGTTAGCAGGTGCAAACCAAGAACATCAATTGGCATTATATGGAGCATCAGTTACCTTTCTAGGAATAATGTCGCTTGTTAATGATTCTGTCAGGTCCATTCTGCTACCTGAATTAATGGGGCTTAAAACTGTTCAGGAATTAGTAAATTATAAGAAAGTATTGGCAAGCAAATGGCTGATTTTTGCAGGAATCATCATGTTCTTTATTGGATCAGTAACTGGGTTCCAATTACTATTTATGGGACAGGAATACAAGGACTCAATTTTGATTTTTGTGATTCAAAGCTTTGGCTTAGCAACAGCAATGTACATCGGATACTTTAATGTACTAATCCATAGATTAGGAAGGCCAAATATAGAAGCGGTTGCTAATCTTTTAAAACTACTTCTAATGTTAATAGCCATTCAATTTATACCCCAAACTGCTTTAAGTTTTTCAATTGCATTTACTTTTATCTTGGTAGCAGGGGAGGCTGGTACTTATTTAATCTTAAGGTTGTTAGTTATAAAAGAATTTTTAAAAGGCGAGCAATGAGAATATTACACATTATACCAAATTTAGGGAGTGGTGGAGCCGAAAGATTTGTGGTCGATTTAGTTAACACTATGTCTATTAAACATGAAGTACATTTATGCACATTGTATGACTTGAATAAAGATAAAAATGATTTTTTTCTAAATGAGGTAAATACCAGAATTAAACTTCATTCTTTAGGTAAAAAGATTGGTTTAGATATTAAAATATTTTTGAGACTCTATGAGATTATAAAGGATATAAAACCAGACATTGTACATACACATATGGCTTCAATAAATTATACTTTATTGTCTGCTTTGATTTATAAGGTTCCTTTGTATGTTCATACTGTACATAATGACGCATTCAGGGAAGTAAAACATTGGAGTGAGCTTTTAACACGGAAACTCTTCTATAAAAATAGTTTAATACATACTATAACAATATCAAATACAAGTGCTAGAAGTTTTTATGAAGCTTATGGATTTCAAAGCTCAGCAAGGATATATAACGGAAGACAATCACCTGAAAAGACTGAAAATTACAATATAGTTTTTGATGAAGTAGAAAAACTTAAGCGATCATGTAATACTTTAGTATTAGTTAGTGTTGGACGTTTAGTAGGTGCTAAGAACCAAGTCATGCTTTCTAAAGTTGTCGCAAAACTAAGATTTGAAGGTTACGACATTATATTGCTGATAATAGGTGGGGATTATGGAGTAGAAAGTGAAAATATAAAATTACAAATAAGTCAGATTGGGTGTAAGGATATCCATATTCTAGGAACTAGAAAAAACGTTATTGATTATCTTAATGTTGCTGATGCATTTTGTTTAAGTTCTTTATTCGAAGGTTTGCCAATTAGTTTATTAGAAGCAATGTCACAAGGCTGTATACCTGTATGTACTCCAGTAGGCGGTATTCCAGATATCATTATAGATAAGGAGTCAGGGTTTATTGCAAAAGACATAACGGAAGATGAGTATTATATAGCTCTAAAACATTTTTTAAATAGTACAAATAAATCAGAGATCAAAAAAAATGTCATAAAGATTTTCAATAAGCAATTTGAAATAAGTTCTACAGTTGAAAACTATTTAACATTTTATGAACAAAAAAAGTGAAATCAACTGGTCTAGGATTTTATCTTCAAAAGATATGAAAACAAATTCAGATTATTTAAACAATTACATTTGTTATTTGATTTAAATAAATCCTTAATTGAATTACATTAGTATGTTAATTATTGGCACAGTGCCACCTCCAATTGGAGGTGTATCTATTCATTTAGAGAGATTAATATTTAGTTTAAAAGAGAATGGCATTAGCTATAAATTTATTGATTATAGAAAAATGCCTTTAAAAGCATTTTACTATTTTTTTATAGAAAGATGTGTTCATACAAACTTTAGTAACAAAGTACTACGATTTATTGCAGCTTTAATAGGCTATCTTTTTGGCAAAAAGGTGATCATAACATACCATGGCAAGTATGATTTTACTAATTTTTTAGATAAGTACTCATTAAAACTATCATTTAAGTCTTTTGTGCTAAATAATTACTCATATAGTCATGCGGTCAAGGTTCAAAATGATAGAAAGGTTACTCTTATTTCTGCATTTATACCACCCAATAATATAAAGGTAGATGTTAACTTAAGACTTGATATAGAGTTTACTAATTTTTGCAGACAATACAATTATATATTCTGTACAAATTCTCATAGTTATGTAGTTGACAAATTTGGAAGAGACATCTATGGTATAGATACCATAATTACAGCTATCAAAGACTTCAAAGAGGCAGGTTTAATAATTTCCGATCCCTCTGGTAAACTACATAAGATTTATTCAAACTCTTTACCTAATGTTTTCTTTATATCTTATCCTCACTCATTTATCGAGATAATACAGAAATCAAATTGTGTAATCAGGGCAACTACAACAGATGGTGATTCATTAACCATTAAAGAAGCTTTATACTATAAAAAGCTTATAATTGCTTCTGATTGTGTTGATAGAGTTGATGGAGTTCTACTGTTTAACACTGGAAATGTAGAATCTTTAAAGAATAAAATGGCAATAGCAATAACAGGTACTAATCTATTTAAATACGTTGATTTACAGGATGGTTCTTTATCTTTGATTAGTTTTTATAAGAGCCTTATTAAATAAATGTTAAATGTATCAGACAATTTCTTTTTTGGAAAAATTGTCTTTTAATGTAAGTAGATTCAGAGATTCGCCTGTTAAAGTGTTAGTAAGAATAAAGCATTAGTTGATATTCGAATCCGATATTGATACTAAAAACTAGATTATGAGCTTAGCTGTTTTCTTTAAGAATAATCTTAAAAACATCCCTCCACATATTGGGACTTTAATTAATAAAGTCCCTTACTCTTATAGACCTGGATTAGGAAAAATATACGAGAAAAGGAAGGCTGAAATAGAGACATTTGACACTTCTAAAGATGTGCTCAAACTTAAGGAGTTTATATTTACCAGAATGTATGAAATTACGAATTATGCGTATCATAATATTCCTTTTTATAAAGAGTATTATGATACGCATAATTTTATTCCTGCTTCTTTAAGATGTTTTGGGGATTTGCAAAAAATTCCAATTGTTAATAAAGGGATTCTTAGAAACTATAATGTTGAGCAACGAAGTGCCTTACGGAAAAGCAGGTATATTGTAAATACAGGAGGTTCTTCCGGCACCCCATTTAGCCTCTATATCGAGCCTGAATCCATGGGTCATGAATGGGCGCATATGCATCATATATGGGGGAAACTTAATTATAAGCCATCAGACTTAAAGTTAGTTTTTGGTGGCAGAAGTGATTTGAAAGAATTAGTAGAATACGATGTTATCAGAAACCATTTTGCTGTAGATATTTATGCTAGTTACAGTGATGTTTCCAAGAAATTAAAAAAAGTTCTTACTAAATATGAGATCAAATACCTCCATGGCTATCCTAGCTCAATATACGACTTTGCTGTATATTGTAGGGATTATGATACTGAATTAAAGGAAAAGCTGTCTAACATGCTAGTAGGAGCCTTCCTAGGGTCAGAGTACCCTCAACCTCATTATAGGAAAGTTATTGAAGATACATTTGGAGTAAAATCAATTTCTTGGTATGGACATACAGAGAGATGTGTTTTAGCCTATGAAAAGAATGCTCCATTTGTTTATGCGCCTTTTCAAACATATGGTTTTACAGAAGCAGTTGAGAGTGATGAAGATCACAATCTTGTCTCTACAAATTATTACAACTACGCTTCACCTTTGATCAGATATAATACAGAAGATATTATTTCTGATTTAACCTATGAAGGTGAGATATTAAACAGTTTTAAAATAACCAAGGGAAGAGAAGGTGAATTTGTAATCGACAAAAGTGGGAAAAAGATAAACTTGACAGGCCTTATTTTTGGAAGACATCATGACTTGTTTAACTTTTCAAAGTTTATTCAGGTTAAGCAAATTGAAAAAGGTAAAATCGAAATAAATTTCGTTTCTGAAACTCTTAGAGAGGAGGAAGCAGAGAGATTATTTGATACAAGAAACTTAAACTTTGAGGTCAAATTTGTGAAAAGGATAGAGCCTTATAGAACCAGTTCAGGAAAAATAAATTTACTTGTTAAATAAAAGTTTAATGAAACAACTCATCCAGTCATTTAAAACTGGCGAAACGATACTTGAAAATATTCCTGCCCCTCAGGTTAAAAGAGGTCAGGTTTTAATACAAACAACACGCACTTTAGTATCACTTGGTACCGAGAGAATGCTGGTGGAATTTGGTAAAGCTAATTTACTGGATAAAGCCCGTCAGCAGCCGGACAAGGTAAAGCAAGTGATTGATAAGGTGAAGTCTGACGGATTAATGCCTACGGTTGAGGCTGTATTTAGCAAACTGGAGCAGCCACTACCACTAGGCTACTGTAATGTAGGTAAGGTATTAGCTGTTGGTGAAGGTGTAAGCGAGTTCAAAGTAGGCGATAGAGTTGCTTCTAATGGCCCACACGCAGAAATAGTAAGCGTACCTAAAAACCTCGTGGCTGCTATACCTGATAATATTTCGGATGAGGAAGCTGCATTTACAGTAATTGGATCTATCGGTTTACAGGGAATCCGCTTGCTTAACCCTACATTAGGTGAGACTGTCGTAGTCATCGGCCTAGGCCTAATTGGTTTAATTACTGCAGAGCTATTAAAGGCCAATGGGTGTAAAGTGATAGGGGTCGATTTGGATGAGCAGAAGCTAACAATAGCGAAAAGCAAAGGCATTATTCCTATTAACCCTTTTACGACTGACGTTGTAAAATTTGTAGAAGAAGAGACCAATGGTATTGGTGCTGATGGCGTGATCATAACAGCTTCGGCCAAAACAAATGACATTATTTCGCAGGCTGCTCAAATGAGTCGTAAGCGCGGTAGAATTGTGTTGGTTGGTGTGATTGGTCTTAACCTTAGCCGCGCCGAGTTCTATGAAAAAGAATTGACGTTCCAGGTTTCCTGCTCATACGGCCCTGGCAGATACGATGAGTTTTACGAGCAAAGAGGGCAGGACTACCCATTGCCATTTGTACGCTGGACCGAGAAACGAAATTTCGAAACGGTGCTGCAGGCTATCTCCTCAGGTATCCTGGATGTAAAGTCTCTTATTACAGAAAGAGTGTCTTTGGAAGATTATAACAAGATCTACGGTAATATAGGTGCCAGTAAGTCTATTGCATCCATACTTGTTTATCCTGAAGGTGGGGCTGTAGATAAAAGCGCGACAGTAACATTAACTGAAGGAAGCTTTAAAGGCTCAAAAGGAGTTATTGGTATAATTGGCGCAGGTAATTTCACTAAAATGACCATGTTACCGGCTCTAAAAGGCACTGGTGCAGGTTACAAATACATGGCCAGTGCTGGTGGCGTTACAGGCACAGCCTTAGCTAAGAAATACGGGTTTACCCATAGCACTACTAACTACAAAGAGATACTACAAGACCAGGATGTGGACCTTGTAATGATTACAACACGTCATGACCTGCATGCTGGAATGGTGCAGGAAAGCCTTGAGGCAAAAAAGCATGTTTTTGTAGAGAAGCCCTTGGCTCTCAACATAGTTCAGTTGGCTGAAGTAGTTGATGCTTATCAAGCATATGCATTCCCTTATGGTCTTACCCTATCTGTAGGATTTAACAGGAGGTTCTCTCCACACATCCAAAAGATGAAAGAACTGATAGGCACATCACCAGCCCCTATCAACATTGTTGCAACCATGAATGCCGGTTTTATTCCCGACAATGTATGGGTGCATGATTTGCAGATAGGTGGAGGCCGTATTATTGGAGAAGCATGCCATTACCTAGATCTGATGGTATATCTGACTGGCAGCCCGATTAAATCTATCTGTATGAATGCCCTTGGTACAAATCCAGAAGAGAATACAGATAATGTGAGCATACTTGTTAAGTTCGAAAATGGCTCAAATGGAGTAGTGAATTATTTTGCAAATGGGCATAAGAGTTATTCAAAAGAAAGAGTAGAACTGTATTCTCAAGGCCGAACGCTAATCATGGACAACTTCAGAAAAACGGAAGGCTTCGGTTTTAAAGGATTTTCTAAATTAAAAACTGGTCAGGATAAAGGACATGCTGCCCAGTTTAAAAAGCTGATCGAATCTTTAAAGCTTGGAGGCGAACCTCTGATTCCAATGTATGAATTGGTAAATATTACCTTAGCAAGCTTTGCTGCAATCAATAGTTTAAAAACAGGAAACTGGGTTGATGTTAACATGTCAGAGTATCTAAAGAAATCTTCTCATGGGGCTGTTTTAGCATAACCCCTTTGCTTGCTATTATTTTATTCTGAACCTGAATTATTTACGTATGCTTATATCAATTATTGCGGGTGCCCGTCCAAACTTTATGAAAATAGCACCGATTGTGGATGCTATTAAGAGAGCTAAAGACGGTGGCCGTGACATTTCCTACAGACTAATACACACCGGGCAGCATTATGATAAAAAAATGTCTGGAGACTTTTTTGAACAACTTGGTATCCCGGAACCTGATGCAAACTTGGAAGCTGGCGGTGGAACACAGGCAGAGCAAACTGCTGCTATAATGGTACGCTTTGAGAATGAGTTGCAGGAGAACAGACCTGACCTGGTACTTGTTGTTGGTGATGTTACCTCTACCATGGCTTGTGCGATTACAGCCCAGAAGCTACATATTCCAGTTGCTCATGTTGAAGCTGGAATTAGGTCAGGCGACTGGACAATGCCGGAAGAAATTAACCGTTTGGTAACCGACAGTATAACAAATTATTTCTTTACAACATCAGAGGTTGCTAATAAGAACCTGAGTGATTCTGGTATTTCAGATGATCGTATCTTCTTTGTTGGGAATACCATGATTGATACTTTGCTGAAGCAGATGCCAAACTTTAGCAAGCCTTCTTTTTGGGATGAGTATAATCTGGCAGAAAAACAGTATCTGATCATGACATTGCATCGTCCGTCTAACGTGGATGATGGAGCACAGCTTAGTGATTTATTAAATGTACTGGAAGGAGGGAGCCATGATTTACCTGTCATTTTTCCTGTACACCCTAGGACAAAGAATAACCTGGAGAAATTTGGAATTCAGCTGAAAAACGTAAAGACTGTTGACCCATTAGGCTACCTGGAATTTAATTATCTTGTGAAGCATGCAAAAGGAGTAATAACAGACTCAGGTGGGATAACAGAAGAAACCACCGTTATGGGTGTACCTTGCATGACTTTACGTACATCAACTGAGAGACCAGAAACTTGTGATATTGGTACGAATGAATTGTTAGGTACTGATCCTGCAGCGCTATCAAAAGCACTTGAAAAGTTGTTATCTAATGAATGGAAAAAAGGAGGTATTCCGCCATTATGGGATGGACAGACTGCAGGAAGAATAGTGGATAATTTATGTGAAATTTTTGAAGTTTAGGGATGGGAAAAGTGTCCCTGCTTTTTAATACGGTTAAGCATTTAAAAGTAAAGCAAATTATCTATCAGGTGGCCTACAGGGTTTTCAAGATTAAACCCTTAGCCGCTTATAAGTCTTCGTTGCCAATTAAGCAACCTCAATTTTTAAGCTTTTCAGATTTCCTTCCTGATGCTACTTATGCAACTGAGAACGGTGAGTTTCTCTTCTTAAATCAGAAAGTGTCCTTTAAGGAAAAAATTGATTGGGATTATATGGGTAATGGTAAGTTATGGAACTATAACTTACATTACGCTAATTACCTTTTACAGGAAGGTATACCTTTAGCTACAAAGCTCACATGGCTGAGCGATCTCCATAACGCTTTATATAGTAGTAATAAAGGCTTAGAGCCCTATCCAGTTTCTTTGCGAATTATGAATACAATTCGCTTAATTTCCAGACATAAACTGAATGTTACAGATATACTTGATGCACTTGCTGCTGAAGTGAATTTCTTATCTGGTAGGGTTGAGTATCACTTACTAGGGAATCACGTTTTAGAAAATGGTTTTGCTTTGTTGATGGGCGGAGCATTCTTTCAGAAAGAAAACTGGATAGAGCGTGGTCATGAAATTTTAAAGAAGGAGTTAAAAGAGCAAATCCTTTCTGATGGGGCTCATTTTGAGTTAAGCCCCATGTACCATCAAATTATTCTCTACAGAGTATTAGAACTAATTGACTGGTATAGTAACTGGACAGGGGGAAATAGAAACCAATTGAACTTTTATAGAGCTACAGCATCCAATATGTTGAGCTGGCTTGATCAAATGACATTCCGGAATGGTGATATTCCCCATTTTAATGATAGCGCAAATGGTATAACCTATACTTCAAGTGAGCTTTCTGCCTATGCGGGGCATTTGAACATAAAACCAGAGCAGCATTTATCGCTTGATGAATCCGGTTATAGAAAATTTAGTACAGACAAATACGAATGTGTTGTTGATGTAGCAGCTGTAGGACCGACTTACCAGCCCGGCCATGCACATTCTGATGCTCTGGCTTTTATTTTATATGTACATGATACGCCTTTGTTGGTAGAGCGGGGCACCTCAACTTATCAGCCAGATAAGCAAAGAGCTTTTGAAAGATCAACTGCTGCTCATAACACTGTAACACTGAATAACCATAATCAATCAGAAGTTTGGGGTGGGTTCAGGGTAGGAGATCGTGCAGTAGTCAATGTTTTAACAGATGAGGATTCAAGACTCGAAGCGGAACACGATGGTTATATGAAGTTTGGAGTTATCTGTAAAAGAAGTTTTATCTTTGAAAAAAATAAGCTTACGATTAAAGATTCATTTAGAGGGAAACTTGGTGCCGCTGATTCATTGTTTGCATATTTTCACCTTCATCCTGAGGTTAATTTTGTTAAGGAAGATGATACTACCTATTATGCAAATGGTACTGAGATGAAGTTTTCCGGCGCTACTGACCTTTCAATTGATAAGTACGAATTCTCTGAAGGCTTTAATAAAAGGAGAGAAGGACAAGTGATTTGCGTTAAGTTTTTGAATACTTTAGAAACAATTATTAGTTTTTAAGAAAGTTCTTTTGAAAAATATTCTTTATTTATCCTTTTATTTTGAACCGGACCTGTGTGCGGGTTCTTTCAGAAATACCCCTTTGGCAAAAGAGTTGGCTCACCAGTTAAATGGTAAAGCTACGATAGACCTGATAACCACTTTGCCCAACAGGTATAGCTCCTTTCAGGCGGCAGCTCCTGAGTATGAAGAATTAGGTAATTTAAAAGTACACAGAGTTAAAATACCTGCTCATAAAAGTGGGTTTGTAGACCAGATCAAGTCCTTTAAGGCTTTTTTCTCAGAATCTAAGAAACTTGTAAAAGGTAAAAAATACGATCTGGTGTTTGCTTCTTCGTCCAGGTTGTTTACAGCTTACTTAGGTTATACGATTGCCAAAAAGCAGGATATCCCATTGTATTTAGACATACGGGATATTTTTACTGATACCCTAGAAGACGTGTTGCAGAACAATGCTGTACGAGGACTATCTCTCCCTGTACTGCGGAACATTGAAAAGAAAGTGTTTTCTAGCGCAAAACATATCAACCTCATCTCAGAAGGCTTTAAAGGCTACTTTTCTAAATATAATACACCTAACTACTCTTCTTACCCTAATGGTATTGATCCGGAGTTTTTAAAACTCGCGCCCTCTGTCAATACTCTTAAAGAAACCAAAACGATAGTATATGCGGGTAATATAGGTGAAGGGCAAGGTTTACATAAGATCATTCCACAGGCTGCTGCTAAACTAGGCAATAGCTATAAGTTCATTGTAATTGGGGATGGTGGTGCCAAACAAAAACTCGTTGATGCTATAGCTGCTGAAAAAGCTCAAAATGTTGAACTTCGAAATCCCATGTCACGTGCTGAATTGCTAAAAGAGTATAGCGAGGCTGATTTCCTTTTCTTACATCTGAATGATTATGATGCCTTTAAAAAGGTATTGCCTTCTAAAATATTTGAACTAGCAGCTTATGATAAACCTGTAATAGCAGGTGTAGCAGGTTATGCCAACCAATTTATTGATAAATTTGTATCAAATAATATCTTATTTGACCCTTGTGATGTTGAGAGTTTTGTTAGCCAATTAAATTCCTACCAGTATAAGACAGAGCAACGGGATGAATTTATTGAAGCTTTCAAAAGAGAGACAATCAATAAAAAGTTATCAGAATCAATTATATCATACTTGTAGAATGGAAGTTTTAGTTTCAGGATATAATGGGTTCGTAGGAAAGAACTTGATTGAATCACTTGGAAATAATCAAGTGCATGTGCTATCCAGAAACAGGAATAGTACTACAAATACTTTCAGATCAGCAGTTACCTGGAGAGAATTATCGCTGCACCATTTAAAAGATATTGACGCTATAATTCACCTTGCAGGAAAGGCCCATGACCTAAAGAATACCACTAATCCTGAAGAATATTTTCATGTAAATACAGATCTGACTATTAAATTATTTGATTTGTTCTTAGAAAGTAAGACAAAAGACTTTATCTATTTTAGTAGTGTAAAAGCAGTAGCCGACACAGTTGAAGTGATCCTAACTGAAACTGTAAAACCTGAGCCAAAAACACCATATGGCCAATCTAAGCTCAAAGCTGAAGAATATCTTATGAGCAAGAGTTTACCAGAAGGGAAGAGACTTTTTATCTTAAGGCCTTGTATGATTCACGGTCCCGGGAATAAGGGGAATCTTAATCTTTTGTACCAGGTTGTGAAGAGGGGCATACCATACCCTTTAGCTGCATTTGAAAATAAAAGATCTTTTCTGTCAATAGATAATCTGACTTTTATTATTGAGCAGTTGTTAAAAAATCCTGGAATTCCAGGTGGTATTTATAATGTGGCTGATGATGAGCCATTGTCTACCAGAGAAGTGATAATGATAATGGGTCAAGCCAATAATACAGCGCCCAAGCTTTGCTCTTTGTCGCCAGCACTTATAAAGTTCGCTGCATCTATAGGAGATAAGTTGCGCCTACCTTTAAATTCAGAGCGGCTGAAGAAATTAACTGAAAGCTATGTTGTTGATAATAATAAGATAAAAGCGGCAATAGGTGTTGATTCACTTCCTGTTTCTTCCAGGAATGGACTATTAACAACTATAACTAGTTTCGAATAATGATTAAGTATTTACTTATTACACTTGCGCTTATAGTTTGTATACTTATTTATTTTAAAGTTGCAGATCATTTTAACATAATTGATAAGCCTAATACTAGAAGCTCACATACTGCTATAACCACTCGGGGTGGAGGTATAGTTTTTCCTTTCGTTATAATCCTGTATTCAATTTTCTTCCAAGAAGTTTACTGGGGTATAGTAGCGGCTATCTTACTTATCAGTATTATCAGTTTTTGTGATGATGTTTCCAATCTTCCAAACAAAGTGCGATTACTGGTGCACTTGATGTCTGTGTCTCTTTTATTGTTTTCAATTGGGGCATTTCAAACCTGGCCTTTTTGGCTGTTACCAATCGCCTACATAGTTATCATAGGCACCATAAATGCCTATAATTTTATGGATGGTATTAATGGTATTACTGGTTTATATAGCTTGGTTATTTTAAGCTCTCTATATTTTTTAAGTGAAACTATTACGCGTATAGCAGATCAGGCTTTTATTCTTACACCGATTATAGCATGTGTAGTATTTCTTTTTTTTAATTTTCGTAAGAAAGCTAAGTGTTTTGCCGGTGATGTGGGGAGTGTGAGCATTGGCTTCTGGATAATTGCGCTGTTATTGCTTGCCATTTTAGAAACTGAAAACTTGAAGTATATCCTATTCCTGGCAGTGTATGGTGTGGATGCAGTACTTACCATAATACATAGATTAATCTTAAAGCAGAATATCTTCGAGGCGCATAGGCTTCATTTCTATCAAATACTAGCTAATGAGCGTAAAGTAAACCATTTAATAGTTTCATCTATTTATGGTTTTGTTCAATTGCTGATTAATATATTTATCTTATCAACTGAGTTTGGCTTATTTGCTTACGCGCTGTTTGTTATAGTTCCTCTTTCAATAATTTATATCGTTGTAAAGCCAAGACTAATGGCAAAAGCAATTAAGCCTAGTATGGTTGCAAAATAAGTATAGCTAGTAGCAACAGCTTTTAGCTTAAGCTCTTATATCAATAAATGAGCAATTACCGACAATATATTAAGCCTTTGGTAGATGTTATTTTTGCATCGATCGCTCTCGTTATATTATTGCCGGTTTTATTCCTGATCACTTTGATTCAGATGTTCCTTTATAAAGGTTCTCCACTTTTCTTACAAAGGCGCCCTGGTAGAAATGAGAAACTTTTTACTTTGATCAAGTTCAGAACTATGCTTGATACAAAAAATGAATTCGGAAGTCTACTAACAGATCAGAAAAGGATTACTACATTTGGTTTATTTCTTAGATCAACCTCTCTGGATGAATTACCTCAATTAATTAATGTATTAAAAGGTGAAATGAGCTTAGTAGGGCCACGTCCGCTGTTAATTGAATACTTACCATTTTATAACAACTATCAGAAAAGAAGACATTTAGTTAAGCCAGGTATTACCGGTTGGGCTCAGGTAAATGGCCGGGATAATATTAGCTGGGAACAAAAGTTTGACTTTGATGTCTGGTATGTAGAAAATATTTCGTTTGGCTTAGATATTAAGATCCTTTTCAAAACTACCGAAACATTGATAAAAAATAGAAATCTAAAGAAAGAGCAAACGCAAGTAGTAAAATTTAAAGGCTCAAATTTTCAAAAGGATTCTTAAGTTTCTATTTAAATTTAATCAAATATATAATATGTATTTATACGGTGCTGGCGGCCATGCAAAAGTGATTATAGATATACTAAGTAATTCAGGCATTTCCATTGGTGGCATATTTGATGATAATTCACTCTTGACTGAAGTTAATAGTTGTAGAGTCTTAGGCAACTATAAGGGGCAATTACTTGATGCCCCACTCATTATAAGTATAGGAAATAATTCTGTACGTGCTAAAATAGCGCAGCAGCTAAATATAGAATTTGGTATTGCAATCCACAAGAGTGCTGTTGTTTCTCCGTCAACTATAATAAATAAAGGAACTGTTATTGTACAAGGTGCCATTATACAAGCAAATGCTAATATTGGCTGCCATGTAATTGTAAATACAAATGCCAGCATTGATCATGACTGCGTAATTGAAGACTATGTACACATTTCGCCTGGGGCTGTTCTCTGCGGTCATGTAACAATAGGGGAGGGCACACATTTAGGTGCGGGTACAGTTGTTACACCAGGAGTAGCTATAGGCAAGTGGTGTAAAATAAATGCTGGTGCCGTAGTTACTAGCAATATTCCTGATTACTCTGTAATTACTATGAAGCAATCTTAAATAAATAGATCATAAATAGTACGTTAAATTTAAAGTACAGACCTGGTATTTAATTCTATAATATAATTTATATATAAAGTGCTGGGTGTCTAGTGTTTGTGAAAGTATTATAAACTGATAATACAAATTTTCGTAAATTGCCGTTCTGTTTACATGCTACTATAGAACATTCACCCAGTTATGAAACTATACTTACTTAATAAATCATTACCTAAATGGATCATTCTGCTGATCGATCAGGTGATTGCCAGTTGGGCTTTTGTCTTTTCTTTTCTATTAATCCGCCAGTTTGAGTTTACCGATCTTTTAAGAGGCCACTTTACAATTTACGTAGGTCTTTACTGCCTTGTGTACCTATGTACTTCGTACCTGATGCGCATACATACAGGTCTTATTCGTTATTCAGGAACCCAGGATATTTTCCGCATATTCACAGCAGTACTTACATCGAGCTTAGTTTATGGGGCTGCGGTTGCTATAGTTGTAGGACCAATGTTTCACTTGCAGAATGTAAATATTTTTGTTGTTCTGTTAGTTAACTTCTTCATTTCTTCTTCGCTGTTGATCATGCTTCGCATAGGAGCAAAGGGAGTGTTCTACTACATTAAGCGTAGTACATCCGGTGAAAGAGAAACGGTGATGATCTATGGCTCAAATGGGTATTCTTTGCTGGTAAAGCAGGCTCTGGAAACGAGCGGAATGGGTAAATATATTATTGCCGGCTTTATAGATGATAATCCGAATAAGGTAGATAAAACAATCCAACAGGTTAGAGTATATCGTGGTAAGGATATCAAAAGACTGCACAAAACAATTCATATCGATAAGTTATTTGTTTTAAGTGAGGATCTTAAAACGGATGATAAAAAGAAAGTAATCGAGAAGTGTGTTGAATTAGGAATTAAGGTCCTGACAGTGCCACCTACGGCTGAGTGGATGTCAGGTCATCTTCGATTAAATCAGATTCAGGATCTTAAAATTGAAGACCTGCTGCAACGTCCGCCTATTGTAATAGAGAACAAAAAGTTATCGCGTGACCTTTCCGGTAAGCGTGTTTTGATAACCGGTGGTGCGGGCTCAATAGGGTCTGAGATAGTACGCCAAGTTTTGGGTTATAACCCTGCAATGGTCATTATATGTGATCAGGCAGAGTCACCGCTCCATGAGTTGCAATTGGAGATAGAAGAAGCTTATCCTGGTGCGGAATTGAAACTCTGTATTGCTGATATTCAGAACTTCAACAGGATGTACGCGATCTTTAAAGAGTATAACCCGCACTTTGTATACCATGCCGCTGCCTACAAGCATGTGCCTATGATGGAAAACAACCCGGCAGAGGCAATACTTACGAACGTAATGGGGACTAAAAATCTGGCAGATCTGTCGATGACCTTTGATGTAGAGAAATTTGTGATGATCTCTACAGACAAGGCTGTGAACCCAACCAACATTATGGGGGCTTCCAAGCGTATAGCTGAGATATATATCCAGTCGCTTAACCAGGTAGGGAGAGACAGCTCCAACGGAGAAGGCAAAGCTAAACAGACCCGTTTTATAACTACCCGTTTTGGTAATGTATTAGGCTCCAATGGGTCAGTTATTCCACGTTTCAGGGCGCAGATACAGAAGGGCGGCCCGATTACGGTTACGCACCCGGATATTACCCGCTACTTTATGACCATACCGGAAGCGGTACAGTTGGTACTGGAGGCTGGAACAATGGGCAAAGGTGGAGAGATCTTTATCTTTGATATGGGGGAACCGGTTAAAATCGTAAACCTAGCCAAGAAGATGATCAAGCTTGCTGGGCTTGTTCCTGGAATTGATATTGATATAGTTTATTCTGGTTTAAGACCAGGCGAGAAGCTATTTGAAGAACTTTTAAATGAAGATGAAACTACGATCCCTACACATCATCATAAAATAAAGATTTCGAAGGTAAGGGAATACGAGTACAGCAATGTGGTGAGTGATGTAAGTGAGTTATTGAATCTGAGTAAAAACAGTGACGAGCTGAAAGCGGTAAGGAAGATGAAGTCGATGGTTCCGGAATTCCTCAGTAAGAATTCAAAATACGAAGAGCTTGATTTAAGTAACTAGCATCAACTATATAAAACGGGCCAGGACATAGCATTTGTTCTGGCCCGTTTCTTTTCAACTTGTTAAACTATAGTTTGGAATCTTTTTAGTTCTCTTCGCCTTTCTAAGTTGTAAAAGATAAACCCGACATTTAGCATTAACCCTTATCTTTGCAGCTTTAATTTTTTAATCTATGATCTCAGTTGACGCGGTTGCAGTGGAGTTTAATGGCTCTACGTTGTTTAGCAACGTTTCTTTTAATATCAATGAAAATGACCGTATTGCCCTGATGGGTAAAAACGGTGCGGGTAAATCTACCCTGCTCAAAATAATTGCAGGTGCTAGTAAACCTACGCGCGGTAAAATCTCAGCCCCAAAGGAAGCCGTAATAGCCTATTTGCCACAGCATTTACTTACCGAAGATAACTGCACTGTGTTTGAAGAAGCATCGAAGGCATTTGCCAAGGTGCTTGATATGAAAACGCAGATGGATGAATTGAATGCGCAGCTCGAGACACGTACCGATTATGATTCTGATGACTACTATAAACTGATCGAACAGGTATCGGAACTGGGGGAGAAGTATTACTCGATTGAAGAAATAAACTTTGATGCTGAGGTTGAGAAAACATTACTTGGCTTGGGCTTCCTGAGATCAGACTTTACAAGGCCAACCAGCGAGTTTAGTGGTGGCTGGCGCATGCGCATTGAGCTGGCCAAGATCCTGCTTCAGAAACCAGACCTTATATTGCTGGATGAGCCGACCAACCACATGGATATTGAATCGATTCAGTGGCTTGAGGATTTCCTGGTGAATAATGCGAAGGCGGTTATTGTGATTTCACACGACAAGACCTTTGTAGACAATATCACCAACCGAACGATAGAGGTTACGATGGGCCGTATTTACGACTATAAGGTAAACTATAGCCAATATCTGCAGTTGCGAAAAGAGCGCCGTGAGCAGCAGCAGAAACAGTACGACGACCAGCAGAAAGAGATTGCCGATATCCAGGGATTTATAGATCGCTTTAAAGGTACTTACTCTAAAACTTTGCAGGTGCAGTCGAGGGTGAAGATGCTGGAGAAGATGGAGATCATCGAGGTAGATGAAGTAGATACTTCTGCGCTGAACCTTAAATTTCCTCCGGCACCACGTTCGGGTAACTACCCTGTGATTGCTGAAGGCTTAACCAAGAAATACGGCGACCATACCGTTTTCAGCGATGCATCTTTAACTATAGAACGTGGTGAGAAAATTGCTTTTGTTGGTAAGAACGGGGAAGGTAAATCTACGCTGGTGAAAGCCATTATGGGTGAGATCGATTTTGACGGGAAGCTGCAACTGGGACACAACTGCATGATCGGTTATTTTGCGCAGAACCAGGCCTCGTTGCTAGATGAAGACCTGACCGTTTTCCAGACGATTGATGAGATTGCCATTGGCGATGTGCGTACGCGTGTGAAGGATCTGCTGGGTGCTTTCATGTTCAGTGGCGATACCATTGAGAAGAAAGTTAAAGTACTATCGGGAGGAGAGAAAACGCGACTGGCTATGATCAGGCTGTTGCTGCAACCGGTAAACCTGCTGATACTGGATGAGCCGACCAACCACCTCGACATCAAAACAAAGGATATCCTCAAAGATGCGCTTAAGGCGTTTGATGGCACGTTGATTCTTGTGTCTCACGACCGTGATTTCCTGGATGGGCTGGCTAATAAAGTATTTGAGTTTGGTAACAAGCGCATCCGCGAGCACTTCGAAGACATTAACGGTTTCCTGAGAAATAAGAAAATGGAGAACCTGCGTGAAATAGAACGAACTGTAGCGAAGTAAACTATAGTTGTTATAGTTGATCTGAAACTATAGACTCAACCCTAAACCAAAAGAGCTGCCTCGTAAAAGCAGCTCTTTTGGTTTAAGTCAGGTTAATACAACCTAATTAGTTATTATCACGGTCGCGATCTTCTTCTGTTTCCGCATCTACCGTTTTGGTACGCGTAGTTGTATCGTAATCTACAACAGTTTCAGTTACTTCATATTCAGTAGCAACGGAGTCGCGGTCTACAACCACGGTGTTGTCGTCTTCAAGGCTTGTTTCGTTATCTTTTCTGTTTTCACAGGCCATCATACTGAGCGAGCCCAATACAAACACACCTGCAACTAATATCTTTTTCATCGTTTTAGAGTTTGGTTCTACATATACAGTACAATATCCGGAGTTTAAAAGCAGGATACTATACTTTGTTTTAGTACGAATTAAATACAATAAAAGGTTTAAAAACGGGAGATTTACATTTGTTGGGCTGATTAGTATTGTCCAATTAAGGACAGAATAAAGAGAGGCAAACTATAGTTGTATCATCCTGTGGTAACAGAAATTACGAAGGAAGGAAACTATACCTGCTGCAAAAAACTATAGTTCAGAAATCTGGATTTTATGCTTTAACTGGCTACTTAAGCTTGCAGATACACGTGAAAAGTTTATATTTTTGCAGCACTCTATGCTGAAACTAAAGAAGAGAATAGACGGCTACCTGAAATACCCGTTGATGTGGGTGATGTTGCTATGGGCTTTTACAATGCCCGGCCACGAGGTTCGAGTCTATAATTTTCTGTTTAAAGCGCTGGTTGGTGAGCCTGTGGCAGAACTTACGCAGGCCCGGGAAGAAATCAGCCGGTCTGAAAAGCAACCCAATTTCGCGTACCAGGAAGCTACTCCTGCTGCGTCTGTTGCCGGTAAATTAAAACTACAGTTGCCGGGGGCAATATCAGATAGTTTCCTGTTTTCTCCAGGTCAGCCTGTTCCTTTTTTCTCTTTTTCAGGCTATAGCTACAGGGCTGCAGCTGTGCAGGAACAGCTGCTGATCGCATTGCTACCTAACGCTCCATAGAAGGTTTATGATTGGCAGCAAATACCTATAGTTTGTGATCCTGTTACAACTATAGATTCTGGTTTTTATAGTTTCAAACTATAGATCAAGCTTCCTGCCATTGGTTTTCTTAAAGCAATTTTCCTTTTAAAGCGTACTACATTAACTGTGGCCCAAAGGCTACCTGTTTAATTATATGACACACCTTCCAAACCTTATATTAGACCTTGGGCTTATACTTGGCGCTGCAGGTATAACCACAATTATTTTTAAAAAACTAAAGCAGCCCCTGGTACTGGGCTACATTATTGCCGGTTTACTTGTCGGGCCGCACATTGCCATTTTCCCAACTATACACGAGATAGAGAACATTCAGATCTGGGCAGAAATAGGCGTAATTTTCCTGTTGTTCAGCCTGGGGCTGGAGTTCAGTTTTAAGAAGCTGGTTAAAGTCGGCGGAGCTTCTTCTATTATGGCGCTCGTAGAGGTCGTCGTGATGCTGTTGCTGGGTTACTTATCCGGTAAGCTGCTTGGCTGGTCCACGATGGATAGTATCTTCCTGGGCGGTATTCTTTCTATTTCATCCACAACCATTATTATCAGGGCCTTCGAAGAACTGGGCGTGAAGTCGCAGCGGTTTGCCGGGCTGGTTTTTGGTGTGCTGATAGTGGAAGATCTGGTGGCGATACTCCTGATGGTATTGCTTTCGACGTTAGCAGTGAGCCAGCAATTTGCCGGGACTGAAATGCTGAATGCTGTGCTAAAGCTTGGCTTTTTCCTGGTCGTATGGTTCCTGGCCGGTATTTTCCTGATCCCTACTTTCCTGCGGAAGGCCAGCAAACTGATGAACGACGAAACCCTGCTGATCGTGTCGCTGGCGCTTTGCCTGCTGATGGTGATCCTGGCAGCGCAGGTTGGGTTCTCACCTGCATTGGGTGCTTTTATTATGGGTTCTATCCTTGCTGAAACTACAAAGGCTGAAAAAATTGAGCACCTGATCTCATCTGTAAAAGACCTGTTCGGTGCTATCTTCTTTGTATCAGTGGGTATCCTTATCAACCCTGAAACTATACTAACTTATGCCGGCCCGATCGCGATCATAACTATAGTTACGCTGGTGGGTAAATCAGTGAGTATTACAGCGGGCGGTTTAATGGCTGGCCAGGGACTGAAAACGTCGGTGCAGTCTGGTATGAGTGTTTCGCAGATAGGGGAGTTCTCATTTATCATCGCTACGCTTGGCCTTACCCTGAATGTGACGAGTGACTTTTTGTACCCGGTTGCGGTTGCGGTTTCGGCTATCACTACGTTTACAACGCCGTACATGATCAAACTTTCTACGCCTCTGTATAAATTCCTGGAGGGAATATTGCCTGAGAAGTGGAAGCGATCTCTGAACGAGTATAGTTCGGGCGCGCAGGCCATTAATACTACCTCCGACTGGAAAATTGTGCTGCGCTCGTATGTGGTTAACCTGGTGCTTTATTCTGTTATCATTATCGCGATCGTATTGCTGGCGGCCCGTTACCTTAATCCGTTCATCACCGATAATTTTATAAATGGACAATATGGCGACATCGTTACCACAACTATAACGCTGGTATTCATGGCGCCTTTCCTGTGGGCTTTTGCCGTGTATCATCCGCAGAAAGAAGCACTGGGCAGGCTTTGGGCTAACCGGAATTACCGTAGTTTGCTTATCGTTATCGAGTTTATCCGGATTGGTCTTTCTATCCTGTTCATCGGTTTCCTGCTCAACCAGTTCTTCCCGGTGCAGGTGTCTATAGTTGTAGGCCTGGCTATAGTTGGTGTGCTGGCCGTTTTCTCTAAAAAGATTCAGAAGTTTTACATCCGGATTGAGCAACGTTTTATGATGAACCTGAATGCCCGCGAAATAAAAGCAGCAAGCAAAATGCATCATACCCTGACACCCTGGGATGTACACCTTACCAGCTTCGATGTGTCTCATGAGTCGGTGGTGGTGGGGCGTAGCTTACTGGAGTTGCAGGTACGTGAAAAGTATGGTGTAAACATTGCCGTTATTGAGCGCGGCGACCGCACCATTATGGCACCAACCCGGCAGGAACTGATCTTCCCGGGCGACAGGATCTATGTTTTTGGTTCGGATGAGCAGATTGAGAAGTTCAGGAAATTTGTGCAGTCGGAAGCAGATTTGCAGGTAGAACGCGACAGGGCAGAAGATGTGAAACTACAGCAGTTGGTAATTTCTGAAACCTCGCCGTTACTGGGTGTAACTATAAGAGAATCGGGCGTGAGAGAGCGTACCAAAGGACTTATAGTGGGCATTGAACGTAAAGGCCAGCGTATTCTTAATCCAGAGTCTGAATTCAGGTTCCAGGTAAACGATATCATCTGGATAGTGGGCAGCCCATGGCGCATTAAAGCCTTGGAAGCGGTAAACAATGCTGTCATTGACATCAGGTAAGAAGCTACCCCTGATTAAACTATAAAACTACTTTTCAGAAATTCAACTTAAATTCGGGCTGGCAACGCTGCTAATCGTACGTATAGTTTTGCGGACAAAGCAGAAGCCTGGAAAAGTCTATGATCAAAGAACAAGAGATAAGAACCGTGCAGGTAACCCGTTACGTTACGCCACTACGCGAAGGAGGCTCGCTGCCTGCCATTGTGGAGGCCGACGACGAGTTTATGTACGTGCTGAAATTCAGGGGAGCAGGGCAGGGGATTAAAGCGCTGATTGCCGAACTGATTTCAGGCGAGGTCGCCCGTTTGCTTGGTTTCCGGGTGCCCGAGATTGTGTTTGTAGAGCTGGACGAAGCCTTTGGCAGAACAGAACCCGATGAAGAGATACAAGACCTGCTTCGCGCCAGCGAAGGCCTGAACCTGGGACTGCATTATCTTTCCGGGGCCATTACATTTGATGCGCTGGTTACAACTATAGATGCTCCACTGGCATCCAAAGTAGTGTGGCTCGACAGCCTTATAACCAACGTAGACCGCACGCCGCGCAACACCAACATGCTGATGTGGAACAAGCAACTATGGCTCATCGATCATGGTGCATCGTTGTACTTTCATCATGCCTGGCAGAACTGGGAGGAGCAGGCAAAGCGCCCGTTTGCGCAGATAAAGGACCACGTGTTGTTACCGCAGGCTACCGAGCTCGAAACTACAGATGCCGAATTTAAAGCGATACTTACTCCGGAACGAATAAACGCTATAGTTGAGCTGATACCGGATGAGTGGTTGACAACTATAGAATCACCGTTCGGAACTGCACAGGAGCATCGGCAGGCCTACGCTCATTTCATCAATACCAGAATAGCTCATTCAGAAACTTTTATCAAAGAAGCGCAACATGCAAGAAAAGCACTTATTTGAGTATGCTGTGATCCGGGTGGTACCCCGGGTAGAACGCGAGGAGTTCCTGAATGTGGGCGTGATACTTTACTGCCGCGACCAGGGATTTCTGCACACACTTTACACGATAAACGAACACCGGTTGTGTTCCTTTGCCGGAGATTTAGACCTGCAGGAATTACAGGAAAGATTACAGGCTTTTGAGCGCATCTGCTGTGGCCGAAAGGAAGGTGGCAGGATAGGGCAACTTGGCATAGCCGAACGGTTCAGGTGGCTTACAGCTGCGCGCAGCACTATCGTGCAAACATCGCCGGTGCACCCGGGCCTCACCTCAGATGCCAACGCAACTCTTACCAAACTCTTTAACCAGTTAGTACTGTAACCGAACTATAGCTTAACATAAAAAAAGACCGCCCAACTATAAACGGGGCGGTCTTTTATTTTACCAGCAATCAAACTATAGTTCTAAAGTAAGTTAGTTGCCACCAGCTCTGTTCTTCTCCTCTTCGGCACCGCCGGTTTTGCGCCGTGGTGCCGAAGCCTGTGCATTTCCGAATCTATAGTTAAAAGTCAGCGTTGCCACCCTAGAGTCGCGCACCTGGTAAAAGTTTTCGGCATAACGGTTTATAGTTGTAGCGCCATTCACTTTGTTTGTATAGAAGATGTCGCTCACGCTCAATTTAATGCTGGCCTTCTTCTCCCAAAGCTGTTTCTGAACTCCCGCCGATGCAAACCAGATAGGATCCACATCCAGGAAGCCATACGCCTCGGCACTTCTGTAAACTCCGGTTGCCTCAGCCGACCAGCCTCTGGATAAATTAAAGGTATTGTTAGAGTTAATGTTGAAGGATAACTGCCGGTTGTTGAGATCGGTGTTGGCCAGGTTGCCGCGGTACACGCCATAAAACGAGGTAAGATTGTTGACGCTGTTAAACCAGTTGCCCACCGAAAAAGGTACTGTAACCGCCGCTGCATAATAGTCAAACCGATCCAGGTTCTCGAACGATTGCTTTACAATTTTCGCTGGCTCAGCACCTTCTACTTCTACGGTTTCATCCTGCTGCAGTACTTGTATAATAACATCGGAAGTGTAACTATAGCTTAATTTAGTAACGATGCGCTGATCGAAAGTATGCGTAAATTCAAACGAGTAAGAAGTCTCAGGATCAAGGTATGGGTTGCCGGATGAGTAAGTGCTTGGGTCTAAGTAGTTTTTGAACGGGTTAAGCTGGTTATACGATGGCCTGTTGATGCGGCGGCTCAGCGACAGGCCAAGATCGTGTTTTGGGCTTAGCGTGTAGCCCACAAAAGCACTCGGGAATAGCTGTGTATAGTTGCGGTCAAACTCACGCTCGTCTTCGTCTACAATCTCAGCCAGTTGCTCGCCTTTGGCATTGGTGTTCTCCAGGCGTAGGCCAAGTTGCAGGCTCATTTTCTCCCATTTTTTTGAGGTGTTCAGGTAAGCAGCGTTTATGTTTTCGTCATACAGAAAGTGGTTGCTTTTGCGTGCATCAAATACATTTCCGCCGTTGCTTCTGTCATAAAATTCGAGGTTGTTATCGGCACTTACAAGGCTGCTCTTAAAACCGGCATCAAGTTTAGCGTTTATGCTGGTAAGCGGCTGTGTATAGTCCACTTTGGCCGATCGAATGCTCAGGTTACCATCCAGGGTGCCATAAAGTAATTCGGGAGCACCTTTCAGAGTTCCTTCCGGGGTGTACGTTCTGGTCGTGAAATCCTGTTCGTCGGTGTTATCATAAAGTATATAGTCCACGTCGGCGGTAAGTTCGCGGCCAGTGCTGTCTATAGTATGTTTCAGGTTCAGGTTGATGCCGTGGTTTTTACGGTCGTGGCCGGCAATGGCATTGGTAACAAAGGTTGAATCTATAACGCCTGAAGCATCCCGTCCGGCAGCGCGGTTAAGATTATCCCTGTCAATATCGGTCAGGTAACCACTGGCCACTATACCGATCGTAGTTTTTGGAGTCAGGAAATAATCGGCGCCAACGCGTGCATTATGCGTTTTAAACTGGAAGTTGAACCTGTTTCGTTGGTCATAGTTGCCGGCAAAGTTCTTGTCTTCGTCAAAGAACGTGCGGTCGATGTTCAGCTGCGTGAAATCGTCGCGGTACACATAGTTATAGCTGCCAAATACATTCAGTTTTTTAGCGCGATGGTTTAATTGGAAACTCTGGTTTGATTTAAACTTCTCACCATACCCGAAAGATGAAGTAATGCTGCCGTTCGTGCCAAGGCTTTTATCACGCTTCAGCTTGATGTCGATAATGCCGGAGTTTCCTGCTGCATCGTATTTGGAAGATGGGTTGGTAATGAGCTCGATCTTATCAACGGAGTTGGCCGACATGCTGCGAAGCACATTGGCAAGCTCGGCACCCGACATAGGCACCTGCTTTCCGTCAATCATTACTATAACACCACTTCGTCCGCGCATGCTGATGTTGTCGTTCTGATCTATCGTTACGCCGGGCGCTTTTTCCAACACCTCAAGCGCCGTATTGCCTGCCGCCGCAATGCTGTTCTCCACATTCAGCACGGTTTTATCCATGTGCTGTTCTATCAGCGGTCGTTGTCCTTCTACTACAACCTCTTTCAGGCTTGTGCTGTTTTCCTGCAACACCATAGTTCCCAGCTCCACTGTACTGGAAGTTTCAGTCAGCACGATCTCGTTGCTCATAACTTTGGCGTAACCCACCATGCTGGCGGCAATTCTATAGTTCCCGGTTGCAACTCCCTCAAACAGGAACGCACCGGATTCTTCGGATAACATGCCCTTTACCAGCGACGAATCCCTGGCTTGTAACAACAGCACATTGGCATATCCGACCGGCTTTTTGTTGCCATCGAGTAAGGTGCCTTTAATAGTTGCCTGCTGCGCGCTCAGGTTCGTGAACAGGAGCAGCAAAAGTGGTAGTAGTAATTTCTTCATAGTTTTAGATATTGTTTTATTTGTGATGTGCGGTTTGTCGTTTTTCATAGCATTTCAGGAAACGCCAATACCAATTCGTGTGCCATTTGTGTAAATTATTGATAGTTAGTTTGTTGTATGGATTTGCGTGATTTTAAGAACTATAGTTTCACCCTGCTGCTGTCTGATTTCGGACAGCAATTCGTCTGAAAATGGACAGTGGTATTTATGATCGATCATTCTGTAGTTAGATAAAGTGATTTACATACGATGTGTTTCGTACATGAAAGACAAACTATAAATGCTGAGGTTGCATGGACTATAAAAATATTTGAAAGGAGGGAGGAGATTAATCTGAAAAGATGAAGGTTAAACTATAGTGCCTCAAAATTCTAGCAAAAAATAAAGCCACACCGGGAAGTACCAGTGTGGCTTTTATAGTTCAAACTATAATTTGGTTTAAGAACTACACGAGAGCATAGAGCAGCCTGCTTTCTGGCTTGCCCATTCCGGTCGTGTCTGGAAGAATTCATCAAACTTGTCAGAATAAGGTTCTTTCATGGCTTCCTGCAGTTTCAGAAATAGCGTGTTTTCGCCTTTTTCCAGTTCTTCTATGGCCTGGTGCAGCAGGTAATTCCGGAGTATAAAACGTGGATTAGTTTTCCGCATCATCTCCTGCGATGCTTTCCGTGTAATGGTATTCTTGTTCAGGCGCTCCAGGTAATTCGAGATCAGACTATACAATTGCTCGCTTTGCTCCGGCGTAAGGTCATCGTATAAGCTGTCTTTGAAATAGCTGGCTACATCTTCAGCGCTTCCCATAAACAAAGGCAAATCTATCAGTAACTGGTAGAAGATCGTCATGTCGGGTTTAATGGCAGCAAGCGTTTTCTCGAATTGTGTTACCAGTTCTGTATCCGAGTTGGTCACTTTATCGAGGCCCAGCTTTTTGCCCATCATCTGGTAATACTTCTTCCAGTAGAGTTCCTTGTAGTTTTCGAGGGCAGCTAACAGGGCATCTTTTTCGAGTAAAGGCAGCAGCGCAGCAGCCAGGCAACCCAGGTTCCAATACGCTACGGATGGCTGTTTACCAAACGCGTAACGTCGGCCAGGAAGGTCAGTGGTATTAGGGGTGAAGTCGGGGTCATAATCATCTACAAAAGAGTAGGGGCCATAGTCAATCGTTAGCCCAAGTACCGACATGTTATCAGTGTTCATCACGCCATGCACAAAACCGACGCGTTGCCATTCTACCATTAAGGTCGCAGTGCGCTCCACTATTTCCTTAAACCAGGTAAGTACTTTATTGTCGCCGGTAATGTGCGGGTAATAACGGTCTATGGTCCAGTTTACAAGCTTCTGCAGGTGATCGGTTTCTTTGCGTGAATTAAGGATCTCGAAATTACCGAAACGCAGAAAGCTGGGTGCTACTCGCATCACGATTGCGCCAGGTTCGTAAGCTGCATTGCCATTGTAAAACATATCGCGCAGCACAGGGTCGCCGGTAGTTACCAGGCTTAACGCACGCGTAGTTGGCACACCCAAATAATGCATCGCCTCGCTCATGAGGTATTCCCTTACCGACGAACGCAACACAGCACGGCCATCAGCACGGCGCGAGTAAGCAGTCGGGCCAGCGCCTTTTAACTGCAGCTCAAAGGTTTTACCAGCTATAGTTTCCCATTCGCCAAGCGTAATAGCCCGGCCATCGCCCAATTGACCGGCCCAGCTACCAAACTGATGGCCAGCGTAACAGGCCGCATACGGATACATGGTCTCGGTAACCGCGTTGCCACCTAAAATATCAAGTTCGTCCTGCGAAGCAGGTTTTGCAATACCAAGTTCGTTAGCCAATTCCTCAGACCAGGCCAGCAGACTTACTTTTTCTACGGGTGTAGGAATGGCTTTGCTGTATAAAACGCCGGGTGTCTGGCGGGGTGTCCTGTCTCCGCTGTCGTCGCCGGGGAAGGTGCTTACAAAATCTTTTTTATAGTTCTTTGAGCGAAGGCTCTCCATAGTTCTGGGTTTTAAAGTTGATCATCCTTACTATCTATAGTTAATGCTTATGTAGTTTTCAGGCTTCCCATCATAACAAGTAGAAGGCAGTATTAGTTGAGTTTTTGAGGATGGCAACAGTTAAATTTTATTGGTAAGGGCAAGTTTGTTTTTAACTGAATACTAAAGGTTTATACAAAGTATAGTAAAATGTAATATGCTGTTAAAAACGTAAATGTAACTATAGTTATATCTTATGTGGGCTGCAAACCGTATCTAAAGTGAAATGAATTAAAAGCTATAAAAATGGAAAATAACCTGTCAAATACATCACTCAAAAGTCTGCTACATAATCCGTCTCAATTGGCAGACATCATGAAAGATCCGGGCAAACAAGGACTGGATTTTTATAACAACTTAACTGTAAGAGAGCAACAGTATATCTTATTTGCAGCTGCAGCAGGCCTTATCGGGTATGCCATTTACCTGGGCAGGCAACACAGCTAGTCAATAAATACAAAAGGTACGGGTCAGGCTCGTACCTTTTGCTTTTTATTTGGTTAACTATAGTTCTATTTTTTGCCCTTGCTTTTACGGGCTTTGTTCTGCTCTGCTTTCAGTAGCTTAAATTCCTCATTCGATATCGTTACGGTATAGTACACTTCCGTCAGGATGTTCAGGTCAGCATCAAAATCATAGGTCACCGTCAGGGCCAGTTCCTTATCCGGGTTCAGTACATATTCTTCACCTTCCTTGTCGTACACTTCAAACTCGTATTCACCTTCTTCCAGATGCTTGTTCGGGATGCGGGCCAGGCAATCGCCGGTAATTACTACAGGTTCAGCAAGATCTACTACCAGGTCAAAAGGCTGGTAATATTTGCCGTCCTTCTTCTGGGTAATGTATTCAATCTTATCCAAATGTATCTCTATACCTTTGTTGTTGCTGTCGCGTTTGGCTTTAATATCCTGTATGTTGCCTTTTAATCTCATGTGCTTTCTTCGGAGTTGATTTGCTAAAACATACACGACTATATGTATGCCATGCTATGCTTTATGTACAAAGATAAGAACTATAAAATAAGCTTCCGGCTATAGTTGATGGGCAACCTGTTTAAAACGCAGAAAGCACGGATATTACCGTGCTTTCTGATCTATAGTTAAGAAGTAACTTATTTCTTTTTACCTAAATTATTACTGCTCTTCTGCGCTTTCAGGGTGCTGGCATTGGGCTGGTCGTTCCTGAATTCTTTGTCGGTGCTGTCAGCGCCACGGCTGGTAGTAGTCAGGTTAGCCTTAGGGTCCTGTGGTGTAATTCTGTCGCGGTTCTGGTTCATGTTGTCATTGTCCTTTCCGGCTTTGTCACCACCGCTGCTACTGTCACGGCTCGCCTTATTCTCACCACGGGTGTTGTCAGCGCCGCCGGCTACCCCTTTGGTTTGTGAGCCTTTGCCCAGTCCGCTTACACCTTCACCTTTTCTCGAATTCGGATCTTCTGAAATGTTTCTGTTATTGCTACTCATCGTTTGTTTTCTTTTAGTTTAAAATTTTAGTTCGGATCGGTCCCCATAACTAATGGGGTATATACTTGTACGGCCAAACTTGTCACAAAGGTTGATATGCTCTGGTAATGAATTTATTTACAGGTGATTATAGTGTAACTGGGCTGGTTTTAATTTTAGGTATTTGCCCTGTTTTCAGTATTAAGTTTTTACTATAACTTGATGGTGTTTTAGCGCATAGTTGTAAGTAGGTGAGTAATAATCTTTAATTTAATTTTCAGCCGGGCAACCGTTTGCGAAGTCGCCTTGTCTTACCAGCAGAAACCACACGAATCAGGTTATGAAAAGAATTTTATCCAGATTTAAAGCTTTACAGGTGCTGGCATTTTTGCTGGTGCTGGGAGCGTGCGATACAGTTACAGAGGACGTTGTTCCCAGCTTTTTTAAAGAGTTTGCACTGTACCCCGATGAGATCTACACCTTTAACACCACCAGTGGCTTTATACTCAGACTCGACCCGCTGGCTAACGACAGCATTAAAGCTGAAGTAAATGTATCTTATAGTCAGCCGCTGCACGGCAGGTTGTTGCCTGATTTTGATGGCCCGGGAACAATGGGATATGTACCGGATGAAAACTTTTACGGTACCGATAGCCTGAACTATACTGTGTGTATAAGCAGCAAATGCCAGACAGAACTTATAAAAGTAATTGTAGAAGAGGTTATCGATCCGGCCACGTGCCAGACACAGTTAGTTGGTGAAACCCTGGAAACAACTGTTAACACAACCAAGCAACTCCGAATCTTTCTCAACGATATTGTTTGCTACAACGATACCTACGGTGGCACTTCTATCTATAGTCCGGTAAAAGGAACTTTCGAAACTATAGAATACTCCGGCAGCTACAAGAACACCATTTATGTATACATTCCGCCGAAGGATTACAGGGGTGAAGATTCTTTCCGGTACAGGGTATACACCAGCCTGGACCGGTCTACTTACCAGGAAATAACGGTACCTGTAACCATCAGATAAAATGCGCATTACCGGGTTAACGATTTATGCGCAATATGCTACAAAAGCCGCGGGTTATTGCCCGGGGCTTTTCCTGTTTCAATCTCCTGTCTGGTCTGTTTTAAAGGTTGAGCTATAGTTGCGAGGTAAGTGAGCACAGAAGAGGAAATAATAGCAGGCTGCAAAAAGGGAAAAGCATCTTTCCAGGAGAAGCTGTACGCGCTTTACTCCAGGCGGATGATGGCGGTGTGCCTGCGCTACACCGGGTCAAGGTTTGAGGCAGAAGACATCTTTCACGAGGCATTTGTAAAAGTATTTAAACATATCGACACCTATAACGGCGGATCTTTTGAAGGTTGGGTCAGGCGTATTTTTGTGAACACAGCCATTAACCACTACCACAAAAACCGCCGGCTGCTCGAACAACTGGACTATAGTACCGTGGAAGAAACGACCCCAACCGACGAGGACATTATAAGCCTTATTTCGGGGCAGGAACTCATGAATATTGTGAATCAACTACCGGAAGGTTATAAGCTTGTTTTTAACCTGTATGTAGTTGAGGGCTACAACCACCGCGAAATAGGAGAGATGCTGAACATTGCAGAAGGCACCTCCAAATCGCAGCTGGCAAAAGCAAAAAATCAACTAAAGAAATTGCTCCATAACTATTCGATCTCAGAAAATGCTGACTGATAAGGAAAAAGAAGAAATACGGCGCAAGTTGCTGGCCCTGGAAGAAGAGCCGCCTGTAAATGGCTGGAACAAAATAGCCGCAGAAATAAAACCGCCACGTAAGCCCCGCCCATTTTGGTGGCTGGCAGGTGCTGCCCTGCTCTTGCTCCTGGGCTCATTGGGTATCTATAAACTACTGGACAAAAACAACCGGCCAGCTATAGTTACTTCTGAAAACCTGGAAGCTAAGCAGGAAGAGAACAAGCCCGAACCTATAGTTGCTGACCTTGAAACTGGGAATTCAAATTCTGCTACAAAACATGGGACTAAGCCAGAGGCATCCAAAAATGCAGAAACGAAGCAAAGTGAAACGGAGAACTATAGTTACAAAAATTCTGATCAGGCTGATAATGAGAAGTTAACGGAACAGGAGAGAGGTTCATCCAGGGAAAAAGTTACTGGCCCGGCAAACCCGGTTCAAACCAGAAAACCAATCATTCCTATAGTTGTAGGTGCTGAGAAACCAAAAAATAAATACAACCGAAAAACGGTTAACCAGGAAAGTGGGAAAGCAGCAGCCGAGCCATCTATAACTATAGTTCCGGCTAATCCTGAACATCAACCCGAAACTATAGTTGCTGACAATGAGAGTAATACCGAGGACTTTTTAAACGCAAGAATGCCTGTGTTACTGCAAATCAATGGGTTTATGTTACCCGACTCCATGCATGTAGCCTTGCTGCCTGACTCTGTAGTAAAAGCAGTGACTGTTGCTGATACAGGCAAGGTGCAGGAGAGTAAGGAATGGTATATAGGAGTAACATTTGCACCGCGTTACGCTTTCAGAAGCTTTACGCCCACCGCCGCTGATGACGTTTACATTACAAAGCTGAACAACTATAAAAAGCTGGACCCGAAACGGATGGGCTATGAATTTGGACTGAATGTGGGTAAAAAGATAAGCCCGAAACTATACCTGGAAAGTGCCCTCTCGTTGATGCAGTTACAGGAGAATGTTTCGTACGCATTCACAAACGGCAAAGTAGATACGCTCCTGAAAAGCCGGACAAAAGACGGGTCGTACCAGGCCATTCCGGTTTATATTGAAGGCAGCAGGCAACTGGAAAGCACGTTCACTTACGGAGGGCTTCGGGTTGGGCTAAACTATTATTTCCTGGAGAGTAGCAGGAGCCGATATAATCTTACGTTTGCCGGTGGCGCCAACCTGCTGCTGAAAGGCCGTACCCGCGAGTACCTGAATGGCGAATTGAAAGAAACGAGCTCGTTCCCGTCAGAAGAGAATGTGCTGGAGCAGACAAACTATAACCTGCTGATAGGAGCCGGCTATAACCTGACCATCCGGAACAAATACGAACTGACGCTTATGCCAAGCCTTAACTACTTTTTGGGGTCAACTTTTAGCAAGCGCGAGCCATTTGGGTTAAAGCCTTATACACTCGGGGTTAGTGTTCAGCTAAAACGACGATTTGCTAACTAACAGTTGTGATGAAATTGAGTAAAGTGAACCCCGGCTTTGGTCGGGGTTTTTCTTTTAAAAAAAATGATGAAAATTTTAACTGCCGGGCAACGGTTTGCTTTCAGCCCCTGTCTTACCTGCAAAAGCTAACCAAATAAAACTATGAAAATTACCCATCTATTAATCCTGGCAGGCCTCAGCTTAACCGCTACTTTAACATCCTGCGAAAAAGAACACATTGCGCCTGTAACCCGGCCTGACCAGCCACCTGTGTCGCAGCCAACAACCCCTGCGCCTACAACGCCACCACCAACCACAACACCGCCTAATAACACACCACCCAATAACACGCCACCGCCTGTTACTACCAGCAGCCTGTTAACAGAAATGGGAACGCGCATATTAAAGTATGATACCCAGGGCAGGTTAATTGAAGTTGGTTACTCAGACCAGATGTACCTGGGCTATACGATAGTATATGAGGGCAACAAACCTGTAAGATTAAACTATAAAACCGGAGGCTGGGTGATCTACAGATACGAAGGCGACAAAGTAGTAGAGGCAACATCATATTACGGCGAAAACCTGGTTAACTACCACTACGACTTTGAATATGAAGGAGACAGAATGGTGAAAGAAACAACCATGAGCTATGCCAGGTCAGATGTAGGGCAGCTGGGCATTAGCAACTATAAGTATGATGCAAACGGCAACCTGACAGAAATATCGGTAAGATGGTCTACAAGCAATAAGCCTGAAGATCTGACCAACCCTTCCGTTATCACCTTTGGTGCCTACGACTCAAATCCAAACCCGGTGCCTTTGGCTTACGGTAATTACTACCTGCCAAATGTAAAGCTGTCTACAAACAACCCGGGCTACCGCGATGCCGGTCTGGGCAAAGAGTACTATAGTTATGAGTACCACGAGTCTGGAATGCCGGCGAAACGCACTACTACGCTGCAGGCTTTCCCGTATGCCCAGCCTTTCAGAGAGCAGTACACTTACAAGTAACAGTATCTTATAGTTTAAGCTTAAACCCGCCGGCCAAAACAGCTGGCGGGTTTTTTATTTGAAGTTATATTTCCTGGTTATAGTTGTCGGGTTGTTTATCCAGTTCTGTATCAACGTCAACTTTATATATAGTCATACGTTTATGGTCTAATGTAAACTTCAGTATATGAATGTATTATAAATCGGCTTATATGTTAAACCTATACAACTAAACACTCATGGACAGAATTTTAGGAAACTACAGTCCGCACCTTTATGCGGTACTTCGCATTGTGGCAGGGCTCCTGTTTGCCATGCACGGCACGCAAAAGTTATTTGGCTGGCCAGGTGGCGGCGACACCGCAGAGATTGCCTCGCTTATGGGACTTGCCGGTATCATTGAGTTTGTAGGTGGCCTGATGATCGCTATCGGGTTATTTACCAGTTGGGCTGCCTTTATAGCCAGTGGCGAGATGGCTGTTGCTTACTTTATGATGCACGCTGCTCAGAACACCTGGCCAATTCTGAACGGTGGCGAACTGGCGGTACTTTACTGTTTCCTGTTTTTGTATATGGCCGCGCGTGGCTCCGGAATCTGGAGCATAGATGCTGCCCGGCACCGGAGCACGGTAACGGATGCAGATGTGCATCGGCACCATGCCTGATACAGACCTTTAAAACTTTTCGCGTATAGTATAGTTTGTGTACGAACCAGTACAGTTGCTTTTAATTGGCAGCTATCCCGGTTCGTACATCTATTTTATCATTTTTGGAATCACAGCAAACTATACTTATGGCAGTTAACACATCATTCAACAAAACATTTACAATAGGCAACGACCTCACAGTTAATCGGATGGGCTTTGGTGCCATGCGCATTACCGGCGAGGGCATCTGGGGACCACCAAAAGACAAGGGCGAAGCTATTCGCGTACTGCAACGAACAGTAGAATTAGGCATAAATTTTATAGATACCGCCGATAGTTACGGTCCCAACGTGTCGGAAGAACTAATCGCGGAAGCACTTTATCCTTACCCTAAGGACCTGGTCATCGCTACAAAAGGCGGCCTTACACGCACCGGCCCGAATGTATGGCCTATTAACGCAGACCCCGATTATCTGCAGAGAGCTTTGGAAGGAAGTCTGGAACGATTGAAACAAGACCGCATAGACCTGTACCAACTGCACCGCGTAGACCCGCAAGTACCTTACGAGAAAACCCTGGAGTTTCTGCAGCGAGTGCAGGAAGAAGGACTGGTAAAGCACATCGGTTTATCGGAGGTTACTATAGACCAGATCAAAAAAGCGCAGGAGTACTTTAAAGTAGTGTCGGTACAGAACAAATACAGCGTCGATTTCCGGACGAAATGGGAAGAAGAACTGCAATACTGTGAGGCACAGGATATGGCGTTTATTCCCTGGAACCCGATAAATGCAGGCAATGTAGGAGCGATTGATAAGCTGACGAAGATCGGGAAAAAGTACGATGCCTCGGCACACCAGATAGCCTTAAGCTGGCTGCTGCACCACTCCCCGAACATCCTGCTGATACCGGGCACCTCAAAAGTAAAACACCTCGAAGAGAACTATAAAACCGCCTCCATTACACTCTCTGAAGAGGACTTGCAGGAGCTTAACAACATCAGGCAATCAGAGAAGTAACAGCTCAGATTATCAGAATACAACAAGGCCTCTGTAGCATAATGCTGCAGAGGCCTTTATGGTTATAGATTAGGTTACATAGTTAAGTGCAATTAAACTATAGTCTGACGCTTAAATACCAGTATATAAATATAGGATTATATTATAAAAATACAATTTATGCAACTTTGATACTTTAGATTAGTATCTACCTAAACATAATTTGCATGCTTACCTGTCCAACATTTACCTGGTGCTGGGCTTTTGTGGCATTTAAAATAATGTATACGTCCCATATAAACTGAAAACAAACTTATGCTGGCAATGAACTACCGGGGCCCGAAAAGGGTCCGAATTGAACAAAAACCAATGCCCGAAATTTTGCATCCCGAAGATGCTATAGTTAGGGTATTACGCTCCTGCATCTGTGGGTCTGACCTGCACTTATATAACGGCAACGTACCTGATACCCGCGTAGGTACTACCTTCGGGCACGAATTTGTAGGCGAAATAGTAGAAGTTGGCTCTGAAGTTACAAAGGTAAAAGTAGGCGATAATGTGCTGGTGCCTTTTAACATTTCCTGCGGCCGCTGCGCTTTCTGTAAACAGGAACTGTATGGTAACTGCCACGAGGCTAATCCTGAGGCAACAGCCGTAGGTGCTATTTATGGTTACTCGCACACCGCTGGTGGTTACCATGGCGGGCAGGCCGAATATGTGCGCGTGCCTTATGCCAACGTGGGCCCAACTGTCATTCCGCCGGGCATGGACCTGGATGATGCCGTGCTACTGACAGACGTGGTGCCAACCGGTTACCAGGCTGCCGAGATGGGCGGCATACAAAAAGGAGATACCGTGATGGTGTTTGGTGCCGGTCCGATTGGTATTATGGCAGCAAAATGTTCGTGGTTGTTTGGTGCCGGTCGCGTGATCATTATCGACAAAGAAGAATACCGCCTGGAGTTTGCACGCAACTACGCTCAATGCGAAGCTTACAACTTTGAGGAGATAGGCGACATGGCCGTATTTGCCAAGAAAACCACAGACTCGCTTGGGGCTGATGTATGTATAGATGCCGTTGGTGCCGAAGCTGCCGGTAACGCCATGCAGACTATAACCGGTAGAAAATTGCTGTTACAGGCAGGCTCGGCTACTGCCTTGCACTGGGCTATAAATTGTGTTAAGAAAGGCGGTATCGTATCTATAGTTGGGGTGTATGGCCCGACTGATAACCTGGTGCCAATTGGAAACGTGCTGAACAAAGGGCTTACGATACGTGCAAACCAGGCTTCGGTAAAACGCCTGCTGC
The DNA here is from genome assembly GCF_040278685.1 of Pontibacter populi. Taxonomy (NCBI): domain Bacteria; kingdom Pseudomonadati; phylum Bacteroidota; class Cytophagia; order Cytophagales; family Hymenobacteraceae; genus Pontibacter; species Pontibacter populi. Next base: position 62,180 of record NZ_JBEOKT010000011.1, on the reverse strand, counting down.
CACGGCTTATCGAGCATGTGCAGAATGGCATAATCAACCCGAAAGCTTTGATCACTCATCGTTTACCACTGGAAGAAGTTGCCGAAGGATACCGCATGTTCGCTAATAAACTGGACAACTGCATTAAGCCGGTTCTTATTCCACCATCAGCCAAAATTTAAAGAAACTATTATGGAAGATAACAGACCTTTGGAAGAAAATATACCTTTCGAAAATAACAGAGGCCCTGCCGACCACTCACATATTAAAGGCTGGGGCATAGATGCGGATCCGAAAAATGATCCTACTTATCCGATGAAAAAGCGGACCAACGAGGAACATAAAGGCTATACCTGGGATCGTCCAGCGCAGCAACCTATTAGCATGGAGATACTCCATTCTACGGAGCGCCCGAACGTGACAGCTGTTTTTGGTACTGCCGCACCGCTTAGAGGGCTAAGTGGAGCGATCAGGAGAATGGCTTTTAAACGTAGCGAAAACGAGTACAGCCACTGGTTACCGCTCATCCTGGCCGACCGTGTAGATATGGTAGAAGGTATTATTGATGACTTTAAGCACGGTAAAATACCGAACATATTTGCAGAAAAAGGCTACATAGCCGACTGGAACCACAATAAATCCGGGCTGCTGGCAAGGGTAGCTATTGTAGCTGGAATTACGGCTGCCGTAGTATTACTGGTACGTAGCAACAACCGCGATTAGTTTTACAAAACTGACAACTAACCAGAAGGCAACTATAGTTTTATAGTTGCCTTTTTAATTTTAGCGTCTCTGTAAATCACCATTCCATTTCGTCCTCTTCATCTTCCTCTTCCTCGAAATCCTCCCCTTCAAAATCATCGGGCTTCTCAAAAGTAAACTCCTCTTCGTCCGCTTCTTCAACCCCGGTTATTCCGGCCTTCTGCAACAGGCTGTCAACTATAGTTTGCTGTGCTGGTTCGTATATCAGTTCGCCGCGTAGCAGGAACCTGTTGGCATCCAGCAGCACTTCGTAAATAGGGGTATGTATGTGTTTGGGTATCTTGTATAGTCGCGGGTCATTTTTAGCGAAGGGTGTCTCAACTTTAGAGCTGAACAGGTAGGGTATAAGTGTTTTAGAACAACTTATGGCAATGCGGTTCACATCGTGAGCTTCAAAGTACTCCTGCAGCCTGCCGTTTATATTCTCAAAAAACTCTAACGTTTCGCCTAACCGCACCCTTGATCCGGCCCTTGATTTACCTTTTGTTTTCAGGTATTTTATCTGGCTTTTTCCTTGCTTTTTCCGCACCATATACGACCTGAAAACCTTGTGATTCCGGTTTACGCCATCCTCAAAATACCCCAACGCACAGTTACCCGATTGTATCAGCAAAATCACATAGTTTATCCGTGTCTTAGCTATAGTTTGTTCTTTTATTGGGGCTGGTAAGGTAATTGGCAACCGGAAATAGAGCTGTTCGTCTCCATGCTCATCCAGTAAAGTAAGCCGGTGCTTCTCAGGGTCGTACTCCGTTCTGATGCCTGATTGCTGTATGGTTCGGAGTAAGTCGGCTGCTTTATCTTTGGGCAGAAAACGGTTCATAGGTAATAGGTAGTTTGCGTGCAGTTGAGTAGCAAGTTCGCGAAAAGATCCAGAACTATAAAAAGCTATTGTCAGGGTTACAGCAGGAGCACTAACATAGGAATCGCCTTATAACAGAACAGGTGCGAACTATACGTCCGCACCTGCTAAGTTTTAACCTTAATTACGTTTGGGGTTATTATTAGTCCCTTACGAATTTGTAAGTGTATACTCCTTTTTTAGAGGTCGTTTTTTCACTGTCAGGCACATTGTGCGGGAAACCAGCCCAGTCTTCTTCATCTTCCCAGATCATAACCGAATCCGACATCTCTTTTACCAGCCAGTCAGTTGTAACGCTGCCCTGTGTAAGCTGTATGTAGTTCGGGTTATCTTTATCCGGGAAAGTATAGTTCCAGACGTCTTTCACATTGCTGCCCGGTAGGGTAACAGTCATTTTTGTTCCATCGAATTTGAAGTAAGCCTCCACATTCATAGAGTCCTGATACATGATCGTATCATTTATGCTATAATAAACTCTTTTCTGGAAAGTGTTGGTCCAGTCGCCTCTCATATCAGCATCAACTTCTGATACCGGTGGTGGAGGAGTTGGCTCACCTTCGTCGTCGTTGCAAGAGCTTAAAGATAAAAGTGCGAGTAAAGGCAGTAGCAATAGCTTTTTCATAATATTTTTAATTGATAAGGATGATAGGTTTAACTGATTTCATGCACGAATTGACCGTAGAGGATATTTGAAAGAGCTGTGATAGCGTAAAGTATCAATTCTCTTAAAGCTACGCTTCGACCCGGCTATGGTTTCAAAATTGCGTACATGTTCAGTTAATGTTCATACTGTTTTAATTCAGATATAGGTATAACGGAATTTAGTTTAACGGGTTACCGAAAAATGTGTGTTACAGCTATAGAAAATTTCGAGGAAGCGTGGAATTAGAAAAGTAATTTTTGTAATTAGCTTATTTGTAGTGTGTTATTGGTTTGTAGGTGCAGTGTTAAAATTTTAGCAACTGATTTTAGACTACATTTTAAATTTGATTTAAGCTACGGATAATTGTATTTTTATAGTATCGGGATAAACAGTTATATCTTGAGTCGATAAGCCTCCGGCAGCGTACTTTCAGACCTGGAAGTCCTGAAGAGTTTTAATATGCAACCAACAAGGGATGTCTCAAAAACTATAAACCTACAGAAGTTCCTGCCTATAGGTTCAGCCACTGGTTTTGGCCTTGCGCTATAGTTGCGAACGAACTGCGTGCAGGCAGGTTCAGGAAAGGATAGGTAACTTTAGAAAGGTACAGGCCCTGCGGGTAAGCAGGCGCTAAATGTTTGGGGGCAGTTTCGCAGCGGAGATAGCTCTCAAATTCAGCTACAGCTAATGCACCTGTGCCTATTTTCAGCAACTGGCCCACTATAATGCGGATCATCCGGCTCAGGTACCTGTTCGCCGAGATATGAAATCGCATCCTGTCGCCACTTTCGCTGATGAACCACCGGGCTTCGGTTACATAACAAATAGTATTGTCCTGATCGGCAGGCGTGAGGCAAAGTTTCCGGTAGTCATTGAAATGCGGAAGCAGGGCGGTAGCTGCTTTCATGGCTTCCAGGTTCAGGTCGGGCAGCAGGTAAAGCGAACTTCCGTTACTCAGAAAAGGGTCTTTGTAGGTATGGATAAAGTAATCATAGCTTCTTTGGGTGGCATCGAACCGTGCGTGTTGCAGGCCATCCATCGGTATGATATCAAATACGGCAATAGCATCAGGCAACACCTTGTTTAACCGGAACAGCATGTCAAACTCCCACGGCTGATCCACATCTACATGAAAGAAGAACTGGCTGGCATGCACACCGGCATCGGTGCGGCCGCAGCCAACTATAGCTACAGGCCTTTTAAGTATAGTTGAAAGACAGCCTTCCACCACTTGCTGCACACCCAGCCCATACGGGTGTCGTTGCCAGCCATTATAGTTGGTGCCGTTGTAACCGATATGGAAGAAGTAGCGCAAGGTATTGAGGTAAAAATGAACGTGACAAGATAAGCATCTTCAGGTAACTATAACACTATTGTAAAGACCGGAAATATAACCACAAGCCTGTTCAGTCGTTTAAAAAAGGAAACAAACCTATATAATAACTATGAACAGACAAGAAAGAGACCGCTACGATTACGGAAGCTATGATGACTATCGCAACGATGCAAACTATCATAGCGCGCAAAATTTAACAGATGAATTTGAGCGGCACTACCGCCATGAAATGGGCCAGCAATACGATGACCGCAGCCAGTACGACAGGGTGCACTCGTACCACGAAGGCAACATGGGCGATGCCTATGAAAGACGTCAGCAGTCAGAAAACAACTATAGAGGCAATTCAGATTACCGCCAGAACGACCAGAACTGGAACAACGACCGCGACAGGCTGAGCAACTACCGTAGCAACTACAACAACTATCGCGGCATGGACCGAAACGACACCATGGACGACAACCGGAACCTGCGCGGCAACATTCGGGAAGGCTATGGTGTATCTGACTACGAAGGTACATCTGACCGATACAATACCCTGAACAGTAACCAGTACAGCAGCGGCAGAAGTAACGACCGTTCTTATAACTCTGGTTCGCGCGACCAAGACCGTGGTTCCCGTTTCAGTGGAGCTATGGGAGAGTCAGGCATACATTCCGACCGTGGCATTCCGAACTATAGTAACAGCAGCTTTGAAGACGATTATGGTTCTGTGGGCAGCAACTATGGTAGCCGAAGCTATAGCAGTGACTCAGACTATGCAGATAGACAACGTGGCGATTCGTTCCGAAACCGGAACTATGGTTCCGCACCTGGTAATTATGGAGGTTATGGCTCCTCAGACAACCTTTCTTCTATCGAACGCGACGATACCAGCTATAGCCGAAACTCCGGAAGAAGCTATAGAGATGATGACAGGTATTAAATATAAGTAACTGTAAAAGAAACAGCCGCTGCCAATTGGTAGCGGCTGTTTTTATTTCTTCTCGTAATCATCTCCCCGCAGGAGCAGCATACTATCCTGCTTCACTTTTATAATGCCACGCTTTGGCCTGTCCAGGTCTATTACAATAAACACGACCAGGCATATCAGGAAGGTCATCATCATGGCAGGTAAGGTAGTTCGTTTCTTCCCCAGTCCGCTGGCGTATCCCATCATTGCCCCCGACATTATAAAAACTATGAACAGCAAGTAAAGGATAACTTCCGGCACGTGCAGCGACAACAAGGCATTCCGTTTTCCATAAGCATCTATCATTTCATTCAGGGCACTTATAAAATATCCTGTCGTAACAGATCTCGGGTCTATGCGGGCTGCTTTCACGGCATTTATCCAGATATCCGTCTGCAGTTTCCGGGTTGCTTTATCCAGGCTTTCCTGTTCCGATATCAGGGCATTTTGGGTGTTGCTAACCTGTAGCCGGAGAATGATGTATTGCTGTAACTGGTCGTAGGTGATCGAGTCGTAAGGCTCGGGGAGGAGGTTGGTGCGCAGCAGGGCTGTGCCTATCGTATTCGATTCTGTTATCACGGCTTCGCTGCGGTTATTAAAACGCTGCACCGCCATGTTAAACGTGAAGCCCAGTATAAGCGCCAGCAAGCCAAGAGTGCCGGCCTGTATGGTGTTGGTGTGTGTCTTTACGTCCGGGTCTGTTTTGGTTTGGTAATAATGGCCCAGCCGGTAGCCTGCCTCGTTCGCAAGCAAGATCATCACAAACAAAATAGCAACAATCAGGATACTGTTCTGGTCATACATGATCTCTCGTGAAAAGTCCATTAACACTACACTATAAACGTCGTAAGCTACTATTGCCCAAAGGCTTTTGCTGTATACGATAGCGAAAGTATTTAGAGTAATACCCTGTTGAATTGTTCTTTATGCGTTAACTATAAGCCATCATTATAAGTAGTAAATGAAACTATGGAACAGGACAAACAATTGAGGGAACATTTGATAAAAATGATGTGCGGAGGGCAGGCTTTCCGGACGCAGCAGGAGTTGCTGGAAGGACTGACAGCAGAAGAAGCCGGAAGAAAAGTAGAAGGCTTACCTTACACAATATGGCAGTTACTGGACCACCTGCGTTTTACACAACATGATATCCTTGATTTTAGCCGGAATCCGGATTACCAGGAACCCGCCTGGCCCGATGACTACTGGCCTGAAGCAACATCGCCTGAAGACGAAGCCCACCTGCAGCAAACGCTTGACAGCCTCGCCACTGACCTGGAAGAAATGATACAACTGGTACAGGACCCAGCCAACGATCTGTTCAGACCATTTCCGCACGGCACAGGACAAACCTTATTGCGCGAAGCCATGCTGGTTGCCGAACACAATGCCTACCACCTCGGTCAGATTGTCCTGCTACGTAGGTTGTTTCATAAACTATAGTTGGCATAGTAAGAAATTTACGCTGGCCCGGGTCTACTGACTCAATATGAAACGACGCTGTCCTTTAAGTGACAGTTCTGCAACAGCTATAGTTGTAAGTATCGTTCTATAGTAAGGTCCTGTCCATTGGGTTACAGAATGTAGAGACGCAATTTTTTGCGTCAATTTCCAGTTGTGTAAATCCTGAACTATAAACTACAGACAATCCATGGGCTAATGCCTGTAATGACAAAGAAGGAACTATAACTTGCCCTGCCACACATCTCTGCTTACCTTTAGGCAACATACCGGCAAAGCAATTATGCTGATTGCCCGTTAGGATGTAACTATATCGCCCGATACTGCGTGCTAAAGCTCCTGAACATTACACTATGGAAAACTCTGTACAACTGAACATACCCCTTACCATTTCTTACGCTGCCCTGGAGAGTGTACTGCAACAACAGCTGGTCGGTATGTATATTCCTCAACCCGAAGAAGGTGTCACTACAAACCCCTATGCGCAGGTGCAGGATGTTGGAATAACGGGGAGCAGGGCAGGAGTGCACAACTTACAATTACGGGTACAGCTTAATATACTGCGCACGGTCCTGAAACGGGACAATGTAGACCTTTACGCTTCGGTGTCGCTGGCTTACGACAATGCCACCCAACAGGTATATGTGCAGCAGTTCTCGATGGAGTCAGCTACTACAAGTGGGTTTTACAACACGGCCCTGGAGGTACTGGTAAACAAAGTTGCCTATAACCAGATCATTGAAAAAGCCAGAGTGGATGTTAAGGATATTATCGCGAAAGAGCTGGAAAAAGTGAACAGCCAGTTGGAGCAGGGCCTGGAGCTGAAAGGACTGAAACTAAAGGGTGCCGTTGAGGCGGTAACCGTGCAGGATATTGACCCTAAACCAGACCGGCTTACATTACGAGTGCTGGCACAAGGTAACCTGGAAATTAAAGTAGAAGATGTCTCCGGATTTTTGCCTTCGGTAGTAATATAATCAATCATACTTCACTTTGGTTAGGCTGGCGCCAGTTACAGCCCAAATTACTACTCACAAAAAAGGCACGAACTATAAGCCCGTGCCCTTTTCCCAACTTTAGTTGTCAGCAACTTACGGAAGCCGCGGATTGCGTGGTGCAAAAATACCATCCGGGTTGTTCAGGCCTATCCAAACGTGTAAGGTCCATACGCTGAATTCAGAGTTTAGTGCCCAGACATCCGCATCTCCGGTATAGCCTTCCGGGGCAGGCGGAGGGTTTTTCAGATCATCAACTTTCATGGCATACTCAACTGCTACCAGGCGCAGGCCACCATTTGGTGATGGTGCGTACACCAAAACTTCCGGACGGGTCAGCTCAAACTCGTAGTCCAACAGCTCAGGATACAGATAGTGATATCCCATGCGGCTACGATACCCTGTAAACTCATCATAATACCCGTCTGCTATGGCTTTATCTATGTCATGATAACGGGCAACAGCTGCCCGTAGCATTGCTATTTCCTGTAGCGTAACATGCGACATTCCGTGCCGGGCTTCAGATACCTGTTCATCAGCCATTAATCCCTGTGGCTCTACTTCGTCCTGCTGCATGTCGCAACCCATCAGGAAAGTAATCAAAACCAACATACAAGCTATAGTTGGCTTCATAAATTGTAACATCTGTTCTTTCATAGTTTTACTATTAAGTGGATATAAATTGAAATAATTGTAGCGAACTGTATCAGCCAGGTGCGGGGTGAAAGATGGCTGAAGAGCAAAGTGGCAGCAAGCCGGATGTAATGCTTCTGCGAAAACTGTCCGGAACAGGATTTAATCAGAGGGATATCCAGGATTTAGCTGCAAACAGGGTATATGCTGCAGCAATAGATCGGGTACAAGAAGTTAGAAAGGGTTACTTCAGGAAGTATATTAGAAATTCTACGCTGTTATTTTAATAATGGATGAATAAAAAGACAAATTATTGTTGATTTAATGCATTTTACTATGCCTTTATTAATTGGCCTTAGTATTTGGAACAGCCAAAAATTGCGTGAACTATAGTTGCCGGTGAAATCAACGACTTCTCCTGACACCTCCATTACACTCTCCCACATTTGCCTGGTCTAAACTTATCGTTCATATTTAAAAACTGCTTATAAGAAACGAGACACAAAAACATAGTAGGAATGAGGCTTTAATTGTGCCTGAAATTCATCAAAACAACACCTGTGTAAGTATAGCTTTTTTAGTATAATTGTATTTTGGATCAGTGACCCTTATATGAAGAAGTTATACTTTTTGTTGTTGAGTGCCGGCTTGTTTGTAAGCTGTGATAAAGAAAATGTGTCTCCGGATATTACGTATCCATCTACTTACAAGACCATCAGGTTTTATAACACCACTCCCGTTATTATGTATACCAGTGGGGGGCAAGTGAAAGATCAGGCCAGGGTAAATGCTTTTGCAGACAGGTACAGTGACTGGTACTTCCTGGAAAATAAGGAACAGGCGCCATCCTCTGAGCAATATCTTAAATTGCTGTCGGCTGAAGAAGCGGAAAGTAGCAGCAATGGTACAACCAATAGTTTGGATGTGCACAAGGAAGGCGACCTGTTTGTGTTTACCTCTAAAACAGAAGGTACGGTAACCGTAACTACAGGCAGCGCGCACTTCAGGGATGTGCAGTTTGCTGTTTCAAAGTACAAGCCTGTTATAACAGAATGGCAGCAACTTGCACCGGCAACCGGGTATGCCTACACGTACAAAACAAAGAACAGGTTCTACGCACACCTGAAGAACAAAGAGCTGCAATTACCCCGCATGTTCATCACCCTCAAAAGTACCAACGGCAGTACTATAACATCGGCTACATCAAACGTTTTCGATGCTGCGGGCCTGACTGAACTTAACGCAGGAGATACCCTGATCGTGCAGTCGTTTATTAATGCGGCCGTAAAGCAGTAGGTTAGTTTCAGCAGAAAGTTATTATTGCTGTAGGTAGAGCTGCATGCAACTGGAAAGGTATGCATTACAAGCTCTCGCCAGCGAGAAATTAGCTTTGATGTAATTATAGGATTTACTCCTGCGCCGACCTCTCTACCATCCGGATAGGAAGGTCTTTCTGGTAATCGTATAGTTTGATCTCCTGTATATTGGCCGGAAGTCCGAAGCCATGCTCCAGTAGCGCTTTGGTAACGGCCTGCATGATACTGCCTTTTAATAGCACAACTCCTTTTTTATAATCATCGGTTTCGGCCCAGAAAAATACCTTGATATTTAATGTGTTTGTCCCAAGCTCATTTACAGTGGCATAGGGAGGGTCTTCACGTAAAACGCCTTCTACACCCAGCGCTGTTCTTTCTATCAGGTCGATGGCGTCCTGTGCATTGTCGTTGTAATCGATGCCAACTATAAAATCCATCCGGATACGGCCGTTTTTGGTAAGGTTCGTTACTGTTGAGCTTAGCACTTTGGCATTAGGAATGAACACATCGCGGCTATCGAAGGTGAGGAGGTGGGTCGTGCGCAGTTGCAGGTCTTTTACCTTGCCAATGGTATCTTCTATTTCTATCGTATCGTTTATCTCGAAAGGCCTGTTAAAGGCAAGTATAAGACCGGCCAGGAAATTTTCGGCAATGTCCTTGAAAGCAAAGCCGATCACAAATGCCGATAAACCTGCGCTCGCCAGCAAGCCGCCCGCTACTCCGCTCAGCCCCAGTGCCTGTAAGCCCAGCAATAAACCAATAAAAATGATGACCCACCGGGCAACCATGGCAATGTACCTGCCAGTTATTGCGTCATGCGATTTGGAAGTTAGTCTGCCTTCGAGCAGGTTTTTAATCTTACCGGCCAGCCACACGGCCAGAATAAAAATGACGATGGTGATCAGGATGTTCGGTATCAGGAACAGGAACCTTTCCCAGTAGTGGTTGAGGACCGTGATCAGGTCAGTTGTGGAGTTGCTAATGCTTTCTTGCATATACAGGGTATTTGGTTTGAGATGCAGATACTGTAGGCTATGCAATTTTGTGGTTTGCGTGCGTGTGTACCTGTTTTCCATTAACGGCAGCATGTGCTTACAGTTGCAGCAGGTGTATTACATTGGTTTTAGGTTAGCACGTTGGTTTTCCATCTGCTTTGGCCTGATCACCTGTTGCACTGGTATAACAATTACAAACTATAGCTCTTTGTTGTTTTAGCGTTTGCTGATGCAGGCTTAATGCTGAAGCATTACTTGTGCAGAAAGTGTAGCTGCGTAGAAAGTCAAGTGCTGTTAAATCATGGCAGCAGTACAAAGTAACTTCAGGAACAGTGTTCAGGTACAAGTTTAGCAAACGCTACGATACCATGAAGACCTACCACCTGTTCCTGTTGCTTTTCCTGTTTTTCTATGTTGGCAGTACTACTATCGTCTTTGCCCAGGAAGAGGAAGAAGACGAGCCGGGGTTGCAGCAGCTGATACAGGAATTCTCGTTTACGGAAGCTGTGTATCTGCAGGAGCGCCGCGAAGTACAGGCTACGTTAAGTTATTTCCGGACTGAATTTGATATACAGGTGGGTAACTCGCTGAGCCTGGACCTGGAGTACGGCATCACAGATTGGATACAGGTGTCTGCGGAGTTAGAGAACAACCTGCTACAAGGCACAGACAGAAATTATACTTCGCACCGCCTGGAAATGGGCACCATGGTTCGGATCTTTAACTCTCCCCGGCAGGCAGCAACCTTTGCATTGGAAGTTGAATTTCCGCTCAATAAACCTGACATAGTTGTAGAAGGAGTAGAAGAGGACGAATTGTCATATTCGCCTTCGTTGCGCTATGCCCGGCAGTTTGGCAATACACAGCTGCACCTGAGTGGCGGCACCGAATTACAGGCAGATGAAACGAGCTGGTTTTATAGTGCTGCTGCGGTATACGGAACCGGGCGCTGGCACCCGCTTATAGAGATAACAGGCACCTACCAGGAATCCGCAGACTGGTATGCAGGTACCGGAATTGCCATTAATCATTTACGTGGCTGGGAAATAATAGCCGGTGTACGTCGCAGCCTTAACCGCCCCGACTGGGATGCATCGCTCAGGGTATTGTATGAGTTTACACTTGGAAACGAGTAACGGCCAGTTAGTTAAACTCCCCAACTAAACACGCTAAGCAAAAGGTGTAGCCTATAAACAAATACCCTGAGTTGCTGGTAAGCATACTGAATCTAACTTTAAAACAAATGCTATGGCACAGACAGACTTTGATAAAGAAGCGCGCGAACAGATTTATAAGGATTTTAAAGAAGCCGTTAACATGACGCCTTCGGAGCTGGAGAAATGGCTGAAAACCGACGAGTCCAAAGAAGTAGGTTACAAGGAAGATGATGACAGCGAGTCGGTAGGGCATGAGTCGGGGAGGAAGATCATACAGATACTGCACAAGAAGAAAGCCGACTTAACCGATCAGGATTACGCCCACATGCGGAAGGTAGTGGGTTACGTGCACCGGCACACCGCACAGCGCCCTTCCGGCAACATAGACGATACGCCCTGGCGCTATTCCCTTAAAAACTGGGGCCACGAACCCAAAAAGCAGTAAGTAGATTACAGTTAGCGAAAACTAAACTTAGCTTTTCATTTGCTTGATGTATTCTTTTATCTGCACACACTTGTCAATCAGGTAGCCAATGTCTGAACTATATAGTATCATCTACATGATGGGAGCTTTTCGGAAGAGATAAAGTGTTCGTTGGTGTAAAACATCCCCCTACCCCCTTCAAAGGGGGACATGCACAGCGCGAGTACTTTAAACTATAGATACACTTGCTACTTGACTCCCTACAAAGCAGAAAGTATAAATTACCAATAGCAGAAAAAATGTCCCTCTTGGGGGTAGGGCATGACTTACACCTGCGGACATTCTACACCTGCAAAGACCTCCTGCTATCAGGACAAAGCGGCTTCAGGCTGTGTAGTTTCTCTTTTTCTTCTTGCCCCCAAGAAAAGCCTTACAACCAGGAGCAGCGCCTCAACCAGTACCAGCAAAGCCAGAAGGGGTTCGGCAAAAATTATTACTCTCCCAAGCGTCAGAACAATCATCGTCACAAAGGGCAAGGTCAGTAGTACCACATCAAGCTTATCCTGAACGCCTTTACGGATAATAGTTAGGGCAAACGTTGAGAAGGCTAGTACGGCAAACAGATTGGTGAGCACCAGGTTAAAGGAAGCAGCTGCCATCGCGAGGAAACAAAAGGCTAAGCCCAGCCAACTGAACATATTCTGCCCGATCTGGTCTATTCGTGTCGGTTTGATTTTGAAAGCTGTGTTGGCCTGCAGCAAAAACCTGAATTTGGGGTACTCCATGGCCAGCAGTGAAAGGTTGAGCAGCAACAGTACAGCGTTGATGCTTGGTGTGCCCGCCCATTGCTGCGAGATCGTTACAGCAAGTATGGATATGTTCATGGGCACCAGCATAACGGCACCCAGCAAACTAAACCGCTGCGAGAGCAGCAGCGCACCACACACCACCTGGCTTACGGCTACTACCTGCGCAAACAGGCCCAAACCGTATTCTGCCAGCCGTTCCTCCAGCCAGGGCGGCCCTATTATTTGTCCGAAGTTGCCGTGGGTAAGTTTGCAGATACCGGCAGAGAGAAAAATGTAGCCTAAAAAAATACGGATCAGGAGTGCGAGCAGGTCTTTATTCTTCAGCATAGTTTTATAGTGTTGGTAGCGTGTGTATTTTATATATGTAGGCAAACAAACATTTTTACCTGCACATAAAAATAAATTAGACCAACACCCGGAAGAACACTGCTAACACAAGATGAATCAGATAGTTTGAGAGATTTTGCTCCTGCCATTAACGCAGCCGTATTCCAGTCGTATCTGCATCTATAAAAGCAGAGTCGCTCAGGAAGCGGACGCTTCGCAGATCTGCGCCGCGCAGGCTGGCATTTTTCAGGTTTACGCCACGCAGGTTGGCACCTCTTAGATCAGTGCTGTCCAGCACAGCGTCTTCGAAGTTAGCGTTTATCAGGATGGTATTTTGCAGGTCTGCACCGCGTAGCACAGCACCGCTTAAGTCGGCACCTACTAAAATGGTAAACGTGAACCTGGCGTTTGTAAGATCGGCATCAAATAACTTCACACCCCGCATGTCGGCCAGCGACAGATCGGCGTCTCTTAGCTTTGCCCCATTCAGGTCGGTACTGTCTAACTTGGCAAACTGGAAGGTAGCACCGCTCAGGTCTGCCGCAGGGAAAAAGGCATGGCTTAACCTGGCCTCATTTAAGTTGGCTCTACGCAGGCTGGCTCCGTTCACGAACGCACGACTTAAATTAGTGAAAGTTAGGTCGGCCCTGTCTAGTTTGCTGTTTCGGAGCCAGGCACCTTCCAGGTCTGAGTTAGCTAGTTTTGCGGCTGTAAAATTGGCGCTGTCCAGCACGGCTTTGTTCAGTTCGGAATTGGTGAGAGTGGTGTGGCTCAGGTTTGCCTTTGCCAGCTTTGCATTCGATAGGTCGGCTCCGTATAAGTTAGCCCCTTGCAGGTCAATACCCTCAAAAAAGCCATACTCCCCGTTAAAGCCCCTGAGATCAACGCCTTCCTGGCGCAGGAACAGCAAAGCCTCCATGCGGCCGCCCCCTTTTTCGTAAAGTACAGCCCAGTTCTCGCGAATGGAGGCATTCCGGCGTGTGGGTGCCTCCCAAAACCAGCCAATAATAGCTACCAATATAGCCAGCTTGCCCACATACTTCAGAAGCTTAAATACAGCCAGGTGGCTCATCCAGTAAGTGAGCCAGTTCATTCCCCACTCCATCCACAGAAACGGAGCTTTCAACATAGAACCAGTTACTGGTTTGGAAGGCTTCTGGATCTTATTGCTCATAGGGGAGAAGCAGTTTGCTTATAGTATGTATACTTCCTGATAGAGAGACAGTTGTTATAGAAGTATATAATATTGATTGGGGGATTTGGGCTGATAGGGAAAGGCAGTAACTTGAACCGCTCGTATGTTAATAGTACAGCTGGGTGGGAGCTAAGGCACGAGCTGTAAGACCGTGCCAGCGGATGGTTTGGTAAATCAAAACAACTCCATACTATTTACACCTTAAAGCTCCTGTTTCAGTGAGTTAGGAAAAAATTAATCAAAAATATTATACGCAACCGATTAGTTGCACGTATATTGGCAAACAAACGGTTGCACATTTTAATACAGAAATGAGAAGAGATGTTTTCCAAGCGATAGCAGACCCTACCCGAAGAGCCATTATTGGGTTGATTGCCTTGCAGGCGATGACGCCGAATGCCATAGCCGAACATTTTGACACCAGCAGGCAAGCTGTTTCAAAGCACCTGCAGATACTTGTAGAGTGCGAGCTTGTAAAACAGGAACAGCAGGGGCGCGAAATTTACTACCAGCTGGAGGTTGCTAAAATGAAAGAGATTGACAAATGGCTGGAACAGTTCCGTAAGATCTGGGAAGACCGCTTTAACCAACTCGACACTATATTTTCTAACATAAAACAAAATAAGCCATGAAACACGACCTTGCATTTGAGTTCTCCGTGAACAAGGATAACAAAACGATCACCGTTAAAAGAGAGTTTGCAGCTGAGCTCCCGCTTGTGTGGGATGCTTACACAAAAAGCGAGATACTGGACCAGTGGTGGGCGCCTAAACCATGGAAATCGCGCACCAAATCGATGGACTTCAGAGAAGGTGGCTACTGGCACTATGCCATGGTTGGTCCGGAAGGGGAAGAGCATTGGGGATTAACTAATTACAAGACCATTGATCCTAAAAAGCGCTATACCGCGCTGGATGGTTTTGCAGATGCCGAAGGAGTGGTAAACACAGAAATGCCGCAATCGAAGTGGGAGGTAAGCTTTACACCTAAAGAGGAGGTTACCTTAGTAGTGAACCTGATCACATTCGATGACCTGGCACAGCTCGAAACTACCATCCAGATGGGCTTTAAAGAAGGCCTGACTATGGCAATGGAAAATCTCGATCAAATACTGGCTGCTCAGAAACAGGAGGCTTAAGGTCTGTAAGCTGCAGAAAAGAAATCACATTTAATAGCATACCATAAAAGCGGGGCTGGTGCATAACCAAAGAGCCCTGCTTTTATAGTTTATAGTACTCATTTATCGTCTGCTAGTGCGAGCGTGTCGCTCGTACTGTTACTCGTGCTGTAGCTATAGTTTCGTAGATAAGAAAAGGCACGAGCTACAAGCTCGCGGCATCTGGAATCAGTTATCAATTGAAATACGTACCGATTTTCCTTATTTGTTTCATTTCCTTTTTCTTTTGTGCATCAGGATTAGCCTGATAGTCAAGAAATGCCTGATAACTATAGCCAGGAGCTTTTTGAGTAAATGTGTTAGCGAGCCTGCCTGGTGATAAAACTTTTCCTTGTAATTTTTGACTCTTCAGATTAGCTAAAAATGCTTCTGGAGCAAAGTTTGTTTCATCGGGAGAAAAGTAAACTATCCATTTGGCGTTGAATTCTGGGTTTTTGAAAGACCAAAGTGTACTGTAGACACTAGGTTTGTCTTGACCAAATGCTATGCTGAAGGCATCATAACCTGATTTAATAACAGAAGATTCTGCTTTAGGAGCTAAGTCTATGTCATCGGGTACAGTCGATCCAGAATATAAATAAGTGTGTCTGCTGTTATCAGCAGCTGTATACTGTACCTGAAGGTCAAATTCTGCAATACCCTTTGATGGATACTGTAAATCGTATTCATTGCTTGCCGCTATTGCTGGCCAGTAAAGATTTAAGGGCTTACTATAATTACCTGCAGTTAAAAACCCATTTAAAAAAATCATATAATTTGATGCGCCTGCAGGCCTGTTGTACTTTTGTTTAATAGTATTAGAGGAACCAGAAAAATCTATAGTTGTTTGAGCTGATGTTAATTCAGTAAGGATGTACTTACCATACTTTGGCAATAATAAATAAGCAACATCTGTCGGTAACAACTTGTCATAATCGATCGATAAGGTGCTTCCGCTCCAAGATGTCCTGGTACTGCCTGGGTCTCTTGTCATGTAATGAAAACCAGCATCGTAAGGAGGAAGGTTATTGTAAATTATTTTAGCTCTTTCATATTGACTCGTGGCTGTACTGGGATCTGCAAATTCATCGATATGCCAGTCTGTAGGAGCTTTAACTTTCACATAAGTTCTTATAAAATACTCGTTACTTGATGCATTGTAATGAATAGTTGTAAGATAAATTTTAGTATCTGTAGTCCTGACTTTCAGCGAATGTTTTTTGGTGGAGGCAAGTATGGTGTCCAGTAAAATTGTACCGTTCTCCTGTGATAAGATAAGTTCTATGTCTTTAATATCTTTGGAGGGGGTGTCGTACTGGAAGTTGATATCATAATCATGAGAAGAAGGTTGTGGTAATTCATCTTTTTCTGTCTCACAGCTTGAAAGAGTTACTATAAAGAGTAGGCTTGAAAGTATAAGTTTGCGCATAGGTTTAAGTTAAGTAATATTCTAATATTCAAATATAAATAAAACTCTTTACTTTCGTTAAAACGTTAACTTATATTAATGTACTCAAACATGTGAACTGTGCTCATTGTAGGTGTAATGTGGTAGAGTTTATACCATTTGGCTTCAAGTTCGTGATAGCCGGAAAGTGGTGAAATTAAATGCCGGGTACTGCAGTTGCCCTTAGCTGGCGCGAACTTGTAGCTCGTGACTCCTTACTTCAAACCAGATCAATTTCCAATAAACCTTTACCTCCACTATAGTTTATCGCACTGCTATACTTCCAATGGTGCGATTCCGACACAAAGCCGGCTTCTACCGGGTTGTTATGGATGTAGTCGATCTTCTGGTCTATTACGGCTGCGCTCCACAGCTCGATAGGTTTGTTGTGCTGTTGCCAGAACTGACGGTGTTTCACGTTGCTGTTTTTCTGTCCGGCTCTCTCCATCAGCCATAGCATCCATTCTTTCCTGCTCTCCTGGTTGTGTTCGGTAATGGCTTTTTGCAGCTGTTTGGAAGTATAAGTTTTCAGTTCCTTTAGTAGTACGCTGGGGTTGTTGTCTTTGGCTTGGAAGATGAGATGTACGTGACTGGGCATGATACACCAGGCATAGATTTCCATGCCTTTGTTTTTACTGCAATAATCCAGGCTGTCTGTGAGTATGTCAAAGTACTCCTCCCGCGTAAAAACGTCTATCCAATACACCACCGCAAAACTCACAAAGTATAGCCCTTCCTTGTTATGAAATTTATACTTCCTGCTCATGAAAGCTTATACTTTAATTAGCAATTTGCGGGTTTAGGAATTTGTACGCTAGTGCGAGTAAATGTGCTGGTGCGAGCTTGCAGCTAGTACTGTTACTCGTGCTGAAGGTTTGGCTGCATGGAAAAGAAAAGGCACGAGCTACAAGCTCGCGCCAGCGGGGGGTGCCATTTGGAATAGAGATGAAGATGACAGGCGAGTGGGACGTTTCTTCAAATATTATATATGTAGAAGTAAGAACTATAAATATTGTACCAGCTTCTGCTTATAGTGAAATCATTTTTACTAATGATATTCTTAAGAAAATGGAGCAGGAGTTTTTATATGATAATCAATCAGAGATGATGCTTAAAGTAGATGATATAACAGATGATAGGATAGTTACAGAGGGAGTGAATGGACCAATTATTATGCATCGGAAACCTTGAAATATATAAAGCTGAATTCTAATAGTGCGGGCTTAGTTGAAAAGGCACGAGCTGCAAGCAGGAGATATCACTTGTTTTCTTATTCATTGTTCTGTTGATCAATTGCAATTGCAGCTTTATCAATCAAATCTTGGTCAAGCACACGATAATAATGCGTTTTTGGGAAATCATCCGCAGGTACATCTGCTGCTCCCAATTCTTCTGTACTTAGTTCTGTGATTAATTTGTTTACCTCACGATTATCTTCCGTCCAAACTGCAGACGCACCGTATTTATCTATAATTTCAAAAGTTTCTTCAAAGCTCGTGACATCTGTCAAATGATCAAATTCAATAAATTTTCCGTCATTATAAGTATCAGTAATTTGATAGAAATTTTCTTCAGCATATAAACTTTCATTCTCTTCTAACAAGTATATCAATTTTCCTTTTCCATATCTGTTTGGTTTAGTGAATGCGACATATATATTCCCACCGGACACAAGCTCTCCATTTCGTTCTCCTACAAGTCTAGTTTCCCATAGGCCAACAATATGTTTCGGCTCTATTTGAAGATCCTTTTGAAGATCCTTTGTGAATTTTCGTTTTTCAGAGGAATTGCATCCAGTTAGAAGTAATAGGAATACAGAAAAATTAACAACAAATAAAAAAGGTTTAACATGATCCATTATCATAGCTACATTTTATCCAGAATCTCACTTTTTTTCTTTTCGAATTCTTCTTCTGTAAGAACACCCGAGTCACGTAACTCTGCAAGTTGCTTTAATAGTACAATGGGGTCTTTCTGCTGAGTAAAATTAGATTGAGTTTCTGAATCAGCACTTTCTTGGTTATCAATCTTTCGTATAAAGATGTCAGTTTGACCATTCATTACTTCCCAATTATTATTCATTAAGCGATCCTTTAAATCATGGTAAAGAGAATCAACTAAATTATCATAAAGGGGAGATGTTTCGATAGGTACAAGTTCTTGAGGTGATAGCTTGTAAGCTGTATGTCTGTAAGTTTTTTTTTCTTTCGAAAAGAATCCGGATCCTTTAACTGTATTACTATCTAATTCAACAACACAATATTCATATATTTCATCAAAATTTGCCTCAGTAGTTGGACGTGAGAAGGCTGTGAATCCTATCTTACTCCAACCTTCTGTAAGAAGTTGGTTTCCAAAATTATCTATATTCTTTGTTAAAGAATTATTATCGTGAGGACCAGTGGACTTTATTTCAACCAAACCGCTTGGTGTGTATTTATAAGCAACTAGATCTGAATAATATTCTTTATCTGTTTTTCTAATTTCTATGCTACAATATTCGTGTTGTATCATTTAATTAAATTTTTATTTCACATTGTTATATTATTTCAGTCTTTAGCAAAAGTTAAAAACAAAAAATGAGTAAAGTAAAGCTGTTATTTTATGTGCCTACTTTGTAAAATAAAGACTTTTTTAATACAAGCTATGAATTAAATTTACTAGTTTTTCTCCCAAGTCAGCATGCTTATTGGAGCAAACTATACCTCCAATAAGAGCAAAAAACATTGAGGTGAAGCCAAGGATAAGTGCTGTATAAGCACGTTTAAAGTCTTTAAGCCTATTTTTTGGTTTAGCATCTGGATTTTTAAAAAACTGAGACCATAAGGCTGTATCCTTTAGTACCGTCCACGCTATCATTCCACCAATAACTCCTCCTAAGTCTATAGCAACGCATACACCAAAAAATGTACGTTCTAAATAACCAGTTATTAGTCCTGACAGCCAGTTTGGAACAAACTCAATATTATTTTGTCTTTTTAAGAAATTATTTTCTAAAATGAATTGTAGTGATGCAACAACAAATCCACCTCCCGTAACAGCAACAATAACAATTCCTATGTACCATTTTAGACTTAGTATATTTTGAAAACTCCTTGCAGCATCTTGAAATAAATAAAGTCCTAAGATGGAAAGTATAAACACACAAACAGTTAATGACAATTCTTTTGATTCCCTATCTCTAATATGATTTGCAAGAGATCCATTATTATGTAGTGTAAGTGAGTCAATAAATTCTTGCAAGTAATATCTGGACGGATCAGACATACTTTTTAAATCAATATTTAAATCATCTATTGATTTATAAATTTTCGCCTTGATTTCTTCGGGATGCATTATAAAACGAGAATAGTGAAATCATTACAACTACATTAGTATAAAATCTTGGTTGTTTAGTTATTATAAGATTAACTATTTTTCGGACTTTGTTCTCAGTGCTTCGCCTATAACAACAATTACAAATCCAATTAAAAGTAAAAAACCTAGACTTTTGAAATTAATGCTGGTACCGTTCAACCCATTTATAAAGTAGATAAAAAACCAAAGAAACATCCAACTGCCACCTAAAAAACGCAATATTGTTCCTGCTGTTCTTTTTATTTTCATGATAATAATTATTTCTCTGTTATATAATAGATCTGATAATGGTTTTGTGGTAATTACGTTTATTATGAAATTACTAGTCTACTTAGTTAATAGTGCTTGATTTATAGTGATCAAACAATATTATTGAACCCTATAATGTGTAACAGTCCCATACCCCCATGAACCTTCCGTAACAAATTTGTTAGATGTAAAATCAATTATTTTTAGTGCGAAATTTTCAGCTAAAAATTCCTTTTCCAATTGTTCAGGTATTTCAGGATTTTTATTAAAGTAATCTTTAGCGGATTCCGAAATAGGAGATACTTCAAGACTACTAGGTTCAAGGCGTAATTTGCCAAAGGATATATCCCATTCACCAGTACTTCTGGTCTCAACAATGTATTCTCCTGTTCTAAAAACACTACCTTGCTTGTTAAGCATTGTATAAATTACCCTTATGTTATGCGTAAACCTGCCATTTCCCATAAGTTGTAATTCTGATACAATTCTTCCTTTAACCTCACCAGTCTCTGGTATTTTACCAAACTGGACAAAGATTTCATCTTCTGGAATTTGCTCGTTTGCTTTCCATTCACCTATGAATTCTGTATTATCAAACTTTTCATCACAAGATGTTGTGAAAACGCTGAAAATACAGAATATGATTAAGGTGAGCTTTTTCATTATTGATTTATAATATTTTTAAGTAATTAAGACAAAGGCTTGTGATTATATAACGTGATACATTAATATCATAAACCCGAGATTTGTAATCTTAACTTCATATTTATCTTACAATAAAAACTATTTCTTAGTTTTGTATTAACTGTTAAACAGTTATTATTTTGAGTTATTAATGGATTATTTTTAGTAAAGATATAATTTTATATTTTGTAAATAACGTACTAGTTTTTTATTAATTATAATTATTCATTCCCCCTTGCCCTTCAACCCTTTTACCATAGACCTCCCTGTCCGGGAAATCATACCTGCCGTAAGAGAGCACCTAGCGGCGCAGAACACGCTGATCGTAAACGCCCCTCCCGGAGCCGGTAAAAGCACCTTGCTGCCACTGGCTATACTGGATGAAGTATGGCTGAAAGATCAGAAGATCATCATGCTGGAGCCCCGGCGCCTGGCGGCCAAAACCATTGCCGAGCGCCTTGCGCAGCTACTTGGCGAGGAGGTAGGCCAGACCGTCGGTTACCGCATCCGTTTCGAGACCCGCATCTCCGAGCAAACCCGCATCGAGGTCGTAACCGAAGGCATCCTCACCCGCATGATCCACAGCGACCGTTCGCTCACAGGTATAGGTATCGTGATCTTCGACGAGTTTCATGAGCGCAGCATCCATGCCGACGTGGCCATGGCCCTGAGCCGGGAAGCGCAGCACACGCTTCGCCCGGACCTGCGCATTATGGTGATGTCGGCCACCCTGGATATGCCCCAGCTCACCAGTATATTGAAGGCCCCGGTGGCGCAAAGTATGGGGCGGCAATACCCCGTAGAGACCATTTATACCGGCGACGCCGACGACCGTATGCTGCCTGAAATGACGGCCCGCGTAGTGCAGCAGGCTGCCAAGGAGCAGGAAGGGGATATCCTCGTGTTCCTGCCCGGCGAAAACGACATCCGGAAAGTAGAAGAATTACTCCGCAGGCAGCTGCGCGATTTTAAGATACACTCGCTGTTCGGTATGCTGCCTTTTAACAAGCAGTACGCCGCCATTATGCCCAACCGCGAAGGCAAACGCAAAGTGGTGCTGGCCACAAGTATAGCCGAGACCAGCTTAACCATAGAAGGCATTTCGGTGGTGGTGGATACGGGCTTCGGCAAAACCTCCCGCTTCGATCCAAAGTCCGGATTGTCTAGGCTCGAAACAGTGCGCATTTCCAAAGACGCCGCCGACCAGCGTGCCGGTCGTGCCGGTCGTTTGGGCCCAGGTACGGCTTACCGCATGTGGAGCAAGACCACGCAGGAGCGCATGGCCCCGCACCGCACGCCCGAGATCATGGAAGCCGACCTGGCCAACCTGGTGCTCGACATGGCGCAATGGGGCATTACTGATATCCGTGGCCTGACCTGGCTGAACCCGCCGCCGCGCGCTGCCCTGCAATCGGCCACCGAAATGCTGCACCAGCTGCAGGCGCTGGAGCATGGCCGCATAACCGAGCATGGCAAGAAAATGCACACGCTGCCGTGCCACCCGCGCATCGCGCACATGCTGCTCAAAGCCGAGGAAACCGACCAGGTAGCCTTGGCAAGTGATATTGCCGCCATCCTGGAAGAGCGCGACCCACTGGACCGCAATGCCGGTATCGACATTAATTTGAGAATAGAAGCCCTCAGAAGGTATAGAAAAGAGCAGGGGCAGGGCAAGCGTTTCGGCAAGATCGAGAAGATAGCCCGCTCGTACCGCCAGCTGTTTAGTATAGAGCCTGAAAACGATAAATTTGATGAGTACGAAACTGGTGTACTACTGACGCATTGCTACCCCGAGCGTATTGCTTACGCCCGTCCCGGCAACAACGCACAGTTCCAACTGGCCAGCGGTCAATACGCATCTGCCGGTCACCGCGACGACCTGGCGCACGAGCCCTGGCTTGCCATCGCGCACCTGCACGCTGGCACCGGCGACAACCCCGGCCGCATTTTCCTGGCATCGCCGCTCAACCCGAGAGATTTGGCCCCGCTCGTAAAACAGCAGGAAGTTTATACCTGGGATGTAAACGACGGCGAACTGACTGCCTCTATGGACACCCGCATCGGAAGTATAGTTCTGCAAAGCAAACCACTGCCACCACCCGACGAGAAGCACCGCGTACCTGCCATCTCCGAAGCCATCAAACACGAAGGCGAGCACCTGCTGGACTTCAACCACGACGTAACCCAATGGCAAAACCGCGTGATGAGCCTGCGTAAATGGCGCCCCTCCGAGTTCTGGCCCGACGTAAGCACCGCCACGCTACTCATGACCAACTGGGATTGGCTGAAGTCATATTTGTTTGACATCGAGCACCCGGATGAGCTGATGGAACTGGAACTGTTGCCGATACTGGAGAAGTTTTTAAATGACGAGCAGCGCGCAAGACTGGAGGTGCTGGCTCCGGCAACTATAAACCTGCCGGATAGCTCAACTATAGAATTAGATTATAAACCTGATGGCAGCCAGCCAAAGCTGGAGATACGACTGCAGGATATACTTGGCTGGGAAGAAAGCCCGACAGTAGATGAGGGAGAGATGACCGTGGAGCTGGCTTTGCTGTCGCCGGAGTTGAAGCCTATTACTACTGTATCTGACCTGGGTAGTTTCTGGAAAGGTAACTATAGAGTGATCAAACGGCAGTTGGAAGTGGTGTTTCCGGAGGTGGATTGGGAGAGGGGAGGAAGTTAGAGAGTTTGGGAGTTAGAGAATTTAGGAAGTATTCGTGCACGATTAACCCACCCCTGCCCCTCCGAGGAGGGGAATTTATGCTCATGATGGAGGATTGATAATTGTTCTATAGTTATAGTTTATTGAAGGACTATAACGAGATATTCAATATCAATTGTTAAAATTACGTTAGGTGATAATACCCCTCCTCGGAGGGGTAAGGGATGGGTTCCTACAATTGCCGGTTCTCCAACACCCAAGACTCAATTGCCCGAACTACATTTTGAATGTCTTTCTTCACCTCCAGGTCTTCAAACCTAAGAAATCGTATACCTAACTTTTCTAGTTCCTGCTGCCGATGCACATCTGCGTTATATATGTAATCATGGCTATCACCATCTATTTCAATAGCCAGTAACAATTTTTTGCTATAGAAGTCAACAATGTAGTTGCCAAGTGGCTTTTGCCTGTCAAAGTCTCTGCCGATGAGTTTTCTATTCTTTAATTCATTCCAAAGCAACACTTCGGATAAAGTGCTGTTCTGCCGGAGTTGTTTAGCAAGTTCTTTTAAGTATGGCTTGTAGGGGATGACAATGCGCTTCATTCTGTGCTAGGTTGGCCCACCCCTAACCCTCCGAGGAGGAGGATTGTTCCCATGTAGAATGAATAAGTCCTTAAACTACTTCTACAAGTTTATTAAAATCCCACCTCCTAAGACTATTGAGAACGCGAGTTAGAAAAAAGTGAGTGTAACTCTGATGTTAGGGGGATTTCAGCAATTATATGACTATAGCAAGAACGGCCTTGATATTGCTCAGTTAAGACCGAAAGGGGCGCATTTTCTTCAACTACTTTGTATCGCCTAAACAACATTGCACAATTCCTGCCGTTAAATAGGAAATGAATGCGCTTACCAAATGGCAATTGTCATAAAGGAAGCATGAAATATTTCTTAATAAACTCTAATTACTATGAAAAAACTTAATTGGGCATTCCTGATTCTTTTCTCTTTTGCATTCGTTGCCTGTGATGATGACGATGATGATGTAACACTTGACACTACTGATCCGGTGATTACGATCACTTCTCCTACAGATGGTGCTACAGTTACAGCTGGCGGGGTAATTAACCTGGAAGGTTCTGTTACAGATAACGAGGGGCTGGAAGAGATTACTATTAGTATGACTGACCCGGACGGAACAGAAACAGAGCTTTCAGATGAGACCATCAGAGATTTCCTGAACGACGACAGAGAAGCTGATTTTGACATTGACATTACCGTTGATGCTAATGCAGCTCCGGGTGACTGGATGGTAAATGTAACAGCGATGGACGATGCCGGAAATGAAGCGACAAAGTCTGTAATGGTTACTTTGACTGAATAGGTCTGAGGACTTATAACGTATTTTAAACAGAAGGCCCTGCAACTAGCAGGGCCTTCTGTTTTAGATGAATTTCGAAAGCTGCTTACGGGTAAACAATGGACCTTTCATAATTGCACTGCTTTTTTTAAAATACTTTAAAATTATTTTCATCAAGAAAACTGCATTTAAAGCCATTTGAGAGGGAAATGATGAAATGAGTGAAAAATAATTGCACAAATTTTTAAGAAGTTGTAACCCCTGCGTAACAATGCCCGTAAAAGAGGGTGGCTAAAAGTTGAAGATGGTTCAATTGTAATGATTGACCGTTCGATATAGAAAACGGGCTTCTGAAAAGAAGTCCGTTTTTGTTTTTTGTGGGCACTGAGTTCTCACTAACTATAGTTCTTTACACAAACCAGGCAGCGTTCCCCGAAACAGAAATACCGATACTGTCACCAACCTTAAACCTGTCCTCGTTGGTTCTAACAGAAACACTGACCTCATCTAGCAAAACCTCCATTTCATAGTGGCTCCCAAAATAATGTATGGCGGTAACTACACCCGTAACGGAACTGCTATCCTGGCTGGAAACTATAAAACTTTCCG
The DNA here is from genome assembly GCF_040278685.1 of Pontibacter populi. Classification (NCBI taxonomy): domain Bacteria; kingdom Pseudomonadati; phylum Bacteroidota; class Cytophagia; order Cytophagales; family Hymenobacteraceae; genus Pontibacter; species Pontibacter populi. Next base: position 36,803 of record NZ_JBEOKT010000011.1, on the reverse strand, counting down.
GACGAATAAGCAGGTCTTTGCCTTTTGGTTGTTTGCCAATAATACCTGAGAAGGCTGTTGTTTTGCCATCCGGAATAAGATTGTATTTTCCGAAAAGCGAGGCGGTGTATTCGTTTACAGGTTCTTTATAGATATGCTGTGGCGTACCTTGTTGTATCATTTTTCCGTTCTGCATCACCAGTATCTCATCAGCCCACGAAAGGGTGTCCAGCGGGTCATGGGAAATAAGGATACAGGTTATACCAAGCTCGTCGCTGATGTCGTGAATGACAGACTTCAGGATGCTCTTGTGACCCATGTCGAGATTAGAGAAAGGCTCGTCTAGGAGCAGGAGGCCGGGCCACGAACTGAGCAGGCGGGCAAGTGCGATGCGCTGTCTTTCGCCACCGGAAAGCTGGTTGGTTCTGCGTTTGGCTAAATGCCTGATGCGGCAGACTTCATACAGCATCTGGGCTTCTTCTTCCGATAATGTATTTGAATAACTCAGCACCTGCTCTACACGCAAAAACTGGGGCAACTCGAACTGCTGCGACAGGTAAGCTATGTCGGGGTGGCCGGGCACCAGTTTATCATGCGGCCCTATCACTTTTTTACCCTGGAACGTTACCTTGCCGGCACTTGGCTGCACCAGCCCGGCTATCGTTTGCAGCAGCGTACTTTTACCGGAACCTGTCTCACCGGAAACGGCAATTTTCTGGTGCGCCCGCAATCCGAAGGTGATATCCTCTAATATGGTGACACCTTCTTCCACTACACTAATTCCGGAAACATCTAAAAAGGCCATGGCAGCAGGTTTGCTTTACTATAAACTATAATCCCAAAAGTACTCTAAAGCAATGTAGAATACCAGTGACCTGGTTGCATGATAAATTATAAGAAGCAGCTGAACTATAGATTTGAATTGCTTTTGAAAGCTATAGTAGTGATCCTGAAAACTATAGTTAATGATTGGTTAGAAACAGAAAAAGCCGCTCCTGGAAAGAGAGGCTTGTTATGTGCTTTACAGCAACCATAAATTTTGATGGTATTACAGAAGGTAATGGTAAACGCGTCATCAGTACACGCTTACCAGTACCTTTAGTTTTTATGTCAGGGTGCGTGGCTTAGCTGGTATACTTCTGTTAAAGGGAGTATACAGTAAGCACAGCGGAGATTTTATACAAGTTTTACTTTAACGGCATTCAGGCCTTTTAAGCCTTTTTCTACTTCAAAAGTAACTTTGTCGTTCTCTTTTATAGTGCCAGATACGCCGTTCTGGTGCACAAATATACTTTCCTGGGTTTCATGGTCTTTAATAAAACCATAGCCCTTTGAGCCATTAAACATCGTTACAGTGCCTTTTCTGATCAGGTCAGCCGGGTCAGCTTCTGCCTGTCTCGAAACGCCTATCTGTATGTCTTCCTGCTTAATTACCTTCTTCTTTTTGGTAGGATCTGGCGGTGTTTCGGTAATGTTGCCATTCTCATCCACATAAGCCATCATCTCGTCCAGCTCTTTTCCTTTGTTGGAATTGGCTTTACGATCTTCTTTCTTCGCTTCTTTGTCCTGTCTCTTTCTTAACTTCTTTTTTTCTTTTTCTTTTTTACTAAAAGTTTCCTGTGATCTACCCATAAATTGATTTTTGATTTCTATTATTCTATTCCTGTGATCGTTGGCGCAAGCCTGGCTATTTACTTAGCCAGGAAATTAGTGCCATTGCGTATCCACTTCTCGAAGAAGTTATTGTCGCTAAACTCGCCTGTTACCAGTTCAAAGTCGGCCACGTCTTTATTTGTACGGGAATCCATGAATCCAGGTAATGAATCCTGATTATTCGGTATCCAGTCCTGGCCTTTTTTCAGGGCTACACATATGTACTCGCGCGTGGTAGTGTCAACTAAGTATTTTCTGTTCATGATAATGGTGGGTTAAGTTGGATAACAATGAAGCAGCCAGGGCCGCGAAAAGAGGGAAGTGCCAAACGCACTTGAGCAAACAAATAAAAAAGCCTTACTAAACGTAAGGCTTTTTTATAATAAGGTATTAAGCCAGCTTAAGCTAACTTTACATTGACTGCGTTCAGTCCTCTCTTGCCTTCCTGAAGATCAAAAGTAACTTTGTCGTTCTCTCTGATTTCGTTCACTAAACCAGTTACGTGTACAAAGTACTCCTGATTTGAATTTTCTTCCTTGATGAAACCAAAACCTTTAGTGTCATTGAAGAATTTTACTGTTCCGTTATTCATGTTGTGATTTGATTTATTATATACCTACTACAAGTTTAGTGGCATATACGTTCATTATTTCTTACAATGTACAATAAAAAGTTTACAATAAACTAATATCTCATCTAAATAGATGAATAATGCCACTAAAAAGAAGAATATTTTTAAATAACTTCAATTATTTTCAACTATAGGCGTTAAAACACGGGCAAATACAAAATCTGAAGCCCGAAACACTTGTCCGGAATAGTTATATAACTGCTGATAATTAACAAGTTGCTTACCAGATTGTGTGGGTAATTTTGTAAACTTATAGTACCGATGCTCTTGTTGTAGTTTAAACTATAGCAAGTGTTGTTTTGCTGTTTCGGACATAGATGTCCGAAACTTTGTCTGCTGCGGACGTCCACGTCCGCGTAAAGCAAGGCTGTTCTACGGGGACTTGGAAGCCCCCAGCAGAGAGCTTTCGGACTTGAAAGTCTGAAAGAGCATTGAGTATAGTTGGTGAAAACCCCAACAACAGCGAAGTGTTGCAAACTATAGTTACCGAACTGAAAATTAAAACATCAACTATAAAACCATAACTATGAAGAAGTATCCTGTTCTGTTGGGAGCCTTATCGCTGGCTACGCTGCTTTCGTTCTCTTTTGTGCCGGCCCATAATCCTGTTGCTGTAAAACCTGCTGTAACTGCTGTAGCAGTGGCAACCCTGAAAGTTAATACACAGGCAAGCACCATGAAGTGGAATGCCAGGAAAGTAGGAGGGGAACACTATGGGAAAATAAACCTGGCCGACGGCGACCTGCAACTGAGCGGGAATAAATTAACCGGTGGTAACTTTACAATAGACATGCGATCTATAGTTGTGGAGGATATCAAAAGAGCAGAATCAAACAAAAAGCTGACCGACCACCTGAAATCTGATGACTTTTTCTCTGTTGAGAGTCATCCGACTGCTACGTTTACCATAACTAAAGTAAGCCGCCTTACAAAAGTGAAGGCAGGGGAGCCTAACTATAACATTACCGGCAACCTGACCATAAAAGGCATCACTAACCCGATCACGTTTCCGGCTACTGTACAGATAAATGGTAAATCGGTGGAGGCGAAAGCGCTGATAGAAGTGGACCGTACCAAATACGACATTAAATACAGATCGGGGATGATGGGCACAGCTGCCGATAAGATCATTTACGATAACTTTACCATAGACCTGAAACTGGTAGCCGATGCAGGCGCGAAAACAACTCAAAGCAGGTAAGCAAATATGCACTACTAAAAAGGCCTCTCAGCTAGTTATTAGCTGAGAGGCCTTTTTATGATTTAAACTATAGTTTACTTCTTAGGAGTTATCTTCCATAGTTCGCCGTTCTGTTCGTCGGTAACTATATAGAGTGCTCCGTCCGGTCCCTGGCGCACATCCCGGATACGCTGATTACGGTCGCCAAGCAAATGCTCTTCGCCGGTAACGCGGTCGTTTTCCAGCTGCAATCTTACCAGCACTTTATCTTTTAAGCCGCCTACAAACAAATTACCCTGCCACTCCGGGAAAGCGCTGCCCGAGTAGAACTGTGCACCTGATGGCGCTATAACAGGATCCCAGTAATATACCGGATCAACAAAGCCCTCCTTGGTGGTAACAGAATTCGGAATCGGTTTGCCTGAGTACTCTTCGCCGAAGGTAACAACCGGCCAGCCGTAGTTCTTTCCTTTTTCGATCAGGTTTACTTCGTCGCCGCCCTTAGGCCCATGTTCCACTATCCATAATCTTCCCTGGTTATCAAATGCCGCAGACTGTACGTTGCGGTGGCCTAAAGTCCAGATCTCAGGCTTGGCGCCCTGCTGATTTATAAACGGGTTGTCGGGTGCAGGTTTGCCATCAGTTGTAATGCGGAGCAGTTTGCCCATGTGGCTGTTCATTTGCTGGGCCTGTGGTCTTATCTCTAAGTCAGACCGTTCGCCCAGGGTTACATACAGCATCCCATCCGGACCGAAAGCCAGGCGCGAACCAAAGTGCTTGTCGCCGTTATAATCCGGCTTGGCCTGCAAAATAACTTTTACCTGGCTCAGGCTTTTGTTATCTGCAGAAAGTACGCCTTTGGCCACACTGGTAGCATTGGCATTTCCGCGTGGTTCCGAAAAGCTCCAGTATATCGTTCGGTCGGATGCAAAATTAGGGCTAAGCGCTACATCCAGTAAGCCACCCTGGCCTCTTGACATAACTTGTGGTACACCGGAAATGGGTTGTCCTACCTGCCCGGTAGCTGTTATTATGCGCATTGTTCCCGGCTTTTCAGTAACCAGCAGGTCCCCGTTCGGAAGTGGCTCAACAGCCCAGGGCTGTTGCAGGTTCTTCGCCAGTACTACTACATCAAAGGCGGCATTAGTGGTAATGGCTGGTGCCCGGTTCTGTTCCGGGAAAGTTGGCTGTTGTTCGGGTACGTTAGGCTCCCTTGTCTCGAGGGGTTGGGTATTGGCCTGGGCGGTTGGTGCGTCTGGTGTCGGGGTATCAGTGGTATCTGCGGTGGAGGTTTGTGTGCTTTCTTCAGGAGTGGTGGTGCGCTCGTTGCAGGCTGTTACGGTTAACCCCAGTACAATAGCTGCTGCTACTGAAAGTGTAGTTTTTTTCATAGTTTATGTCGCTTTAATTTCTTTCCGGACGATGCCCGGCGCTTATCAGTCTAATTTCTTAAAATGCTGAAAATAATAGTACTACATATTATATGATAAGGTTTATACTAGCGCAGTGCCCGTTATTATACCGGTTATAGTTTGTCCGGACTTTAAATACAGGGCCTTTGATTACAAAACACAGTGGGTACTATAATGTTATGCGCCAACTATAATTTGCTGTTTTTTTGTGTAACGCGTATAGGCAAAAGAGCTATTAATGAGCAACTTGTATAGTATAAACTTAACCCGAGCATCGTTATGAAATTTACGTTAGCTACTTTCTTGTTTTCTATAGTTGGCCTTTGTGCAATGGGCCAGTCAGCTATTCCGGCAGCTGAAGTACAGATAAAGGCGGCTGTCCTATCCGCGCCTGCCGATAAGCGCGCTGGTGCTGCAGTATATGGGTATAACCAAAAAGGTGAGCTGGCATTGCTGCGAAAAGGTACCAATGAAATGGTTTGCCTTGCCGATGATCCGAAGCAGAAAGGCTTTTCCGTGTCGTGCTACTACAAAGACCTGGACCCTTTTATGGCGCGTGGCCGCGAACTAAAGAAACAAGGAAAAGCGCACCAGGAGATATTTGACATGCGAGAAGCGGAGGCAAAAAGCGGCAAGCTGAAAATGCCCGAGCAACCAACCTCCCTGTTTGTGTACACTGCCACTGACGAAGACTTTAATACGACAACCGGAGAAGTTAAAAATGGCTACTTGCGCTATGTAGTTTATATTCCGTATGCTACTGCCGAAAGCACTGGCCTGCCACTAAAACCAGAAGCACCAGGAATGCCCTGGATCATGTTTCCCGGTACGCATGGCGCCCACATCATGATCACGCCTCCGCCACCAACCAAAGACAAACAATAGGTTACACCATAGGTAATTAAACCAGTAAAAAAGCTCTGTTACATTTAGTTAAGTAGCAGAGCTTTTTGTTTTAAATTGGTACCGCCGCAAACTATAGTTCATGTTAAAACTATAGTTCCGTTGGTTATGGTAACTGGCAGTTCTTAACGCTATGGATCTGTTCCGGGCCTATCTGGCTAAAGTCTGTTCCCTGGTTGCGTGTTTTCTACTTCATAAACTAAGTCCTGTATAAATTCCTGCTTTATAGCTAATTATACTTTTTTATAGGTTAGCTCTTGATTCTGTATTTATTAGATATAATATTTCCTATATTTAAAGTATCGTTTACTTAACTTTGCAAAAAAGATATGGCCACATTTAATGGTACTGAAGGTTCAGCTATAGAACTGGAACAAGCAGCTGCATGGACAGCAAATTACAGGAAAGAAGCTATAGCAGATCCCAACGGAATGGTAACAAAAGCCCATTTCTATGGCCGGGAGATTCTGCAAAAGTTACTGGACCAGGAAGGCTGCATGGGCATCAGGATGTACTATGCCCGCGACGAGAAAGGACAAAAGCAGCTGGTGCTGGTTGGCGCTGATGCGGAAGGGAATGACATGGAAGACATAGTTGTAGATAATAGTAAAATATGTCCGCCGGATTGCGATGAAGGAGGTAATCTGAACGGTTAATGGAATTTTTTTTAAGGCAGATCTATCCTTGGCTGATCGAGCTAGGTACGATATGGGTAATTGTGCCGTTTATTGCCGGGCTTCTGCTCATTCGTAAACCACATAAAAGTAAACAGTTCTGGTTGCTGTACCTGTTGGTTATAGTTTCTCTACTTTCAGAGGGAGTAGGGCAACTAGTGGTTTACCTGGGCGCAAAAAATAACATCTGGGTGGTTCATATATACACCTTAATGGAGTTCCTGATCTTATCTGCCATTTTCTTCAATAGCTTCAGAAGGCCGGTGTTCCGGAAAGGCATCATTCTGGCTGCTGTGCTTTTTATTGGAATTTCACTGATAGATGCCTTTCTGCTGCAGGGAATAACCCAGATGAATTCCCTTACAAAAGCTTCGGGTAACGCGATGCTTATGCTGATGGCCATTTTATACTTCTATAAAGTTGCCAACGACCTTACCGTTACTTACCTGGACCGGGATCCGGTTTTTTTATTAAGCTGTAGCCTCCTGATTTTAAAGGCAGGTACTACCATGTCGTATGCCATGTTTAACCAGGCGCTTGCTGCCTCTTATGATGCTGCCCGCATTTGCATTGCCATAACACTAGTCCTGAATATACTTTATTATACTGCTTTAATATTTATCCTGAAGAGGGCTACGTCATGATTGAGATACTGAAGCCAGTGATCATTATTACGCCGGTGCTTTTGGTGCTTGCCATTGGCATTATACTATTTGTGTTTAAGTACCAGCGGCGCATGTTGCAGCACCAGGAGCATTTGCGCCAGCTGCAGGAGGCCAAACAGCGCCAGTTACTCGATGCCACCATACAAGCCCAGGAAGACGAGCGCCGCCGTGTTGCCCGCGACCTGCACGATGAAGTTGGAGCTATGCTGGCATTGGTGAAATTAAATGTTCATCAGCTTACAGCCCAGGCAGAGAATAAAGAGGCGGGGCAGCAGGTTAAAAAGATGCTGGATGAAGTAATGGGCAGTGTCAGGCAGATCTCCCATAACCTGATGCCTGTTGTATTGGAGAAAATGGGCTTGCCGCAAGCCCTGGAAGCCATGCGGCGTTCCATCCCTGCGGCATCGGGTGTAGAAATGAAGCTGTACTGCAACCAACCGGAAAAACGGGTAGAACCTAAGACAGAGTTGTTCCTTTACCGCGCTGTGCAGGAGTTGCTGAATAACACTTTTAAACATGCCCAGGCTTCTGAGGTACTGGTAAACCTTCAGTTTTCTGATAAAGCCCTGCAGCTTATTTACCAGGATAATGGTAACGGGTTTGATTACGAGAACCTGTCGAAACAACCAGATACCGGCGGGGGACTTGGTTTAATGAACCTGCAGGCACGCCTTGAATTGCTGAATGGGAGGTTTGATTTCTTCTCTGCACGAAATTCTGGTACAAAAGCTACTATTTCTGTTCCGATTTCGTAAATTAGTAAAACGATTAAATGTTAACGTATGGACTTTCAGTCACTTACACTTGCCATTGCCGATGACCACACACTTTTCAGGAAGGGAGTGCTGGAAATACTGAAAGCATACAAAGAAATAACCGTTATGGCTGATGCAAATAACGGAGCTGAACTGATAGAAAAGATCGAAGCCGCACCAGCCTTACCTGAAATCGTACTGCTGGACCTGGAGATGCCCGAGATGGATGGAATTGCTACCGCACGCTATATCTTAAGTAAGTACCCTGCAGTTAAAATTCTGATCGTATCGATGTATGGAGAAGAATCTCTGGTAGAAAAGTTGTTAAACGAGGGTGTACACGGTTACCTGCTTAAATGTGCCGAACCCGACGAGTTACGCGAAGCCCTGCAGTACCTGAAACAAGACAAGAAATATTTCTACAATACATTAAAGATCGCCTTATAATTAAGTATAAGAATGTATAAACAGAGCCATAGCCATCACGCTGTGGCTTTTGTGTTTTAAGCCTCTTCACATTGCTTTAAAATGCCAATTCCTTAACCATAATTCCGGCTTAAACACTATCAGAACCTTTCCGGAGTAACTCCAAGTATAACAGGTATATTTTCAGTCCTTTTGGCAACTGTAACCTCCAAACCATGTGGTTTACCCGATCAGTAGAAGATGTACTCCAGGAATTTAAGGTTGATCCTGCAAAAGGGCTCTCTGAGGCAGAAGCAAAAGAAAGGCTGATAAAATACGGCCCAAACAAACTGAAAGGCCACAAGAAGAAGAGCGTGCTGCAGCTCTTTATAGAACAACTCAACGACTGGCTGATCTATGTGCTTCTTGCAGCAGTACTTATCACCCTTTTTATGGGCGAGTACATCGATGCGGTCATCATTATTATAGTTATTGTTCTGAATGCGGTGCTGGGCGTAGTGCAGGAAGTAAAGGCCGGTAATGCCATCGAAGCACTTCAGAAAATTGCATCGCCTAAAGCACTTGTGCGCCGTGAGGGCATTGTAAAAGAGATAGATTCGGAACAGGTAGTGCCCGGCGATATACTGATACTGGAAACCGGCAGGTACATTGCAGCCGACCTGCGCCTGATAGAAACGGTAAACCTGCAGGTAGAAGAGTCTGCGCTGACCGGTGAATCTGTTCCGAGCAGCAAGCACGCCGAACAGGTTAGCACCGATGAGCAGACACCGATCGGTGATCGTGCTAATTCTGCTTTTATGTCTACGTTGATTACTTATGGGCGTGGTGCAGGTGTAGCAGTAGGTACCGGCATGCAAACAGAAGTAGGCAAGATAGCCGACATTTTGCAAACCGAAGAAGCTAAAACACCACTTGAGATCAGGCTGGATGAACTGGGAAAAACCATTGGTAAGCTGGCCATTGGAATTTGTGTGATGATATTTGGTGTAGCCACACTGCAGGGCCGCGACCTGGCTGAAATGTTTTTGCTTTCGGTATCACTGGCTGTGGCTTCTATCCCGGAAGGGCTAGCGGCTATAGTTGCCATTGTGCTTTCTGTTGGCGTAACCAACATGTCGCGGCACAACGCTATCATCCGGCGCCTTCCCGCCGTCGAAACACTGGGCTCTGTCAACATCATCTGTTCTGATAAGACCGGTACGCTCACCCAGAATAAAATGACGGTGCAGAAATATTTTACCCTGGAAGGTGAAGTAACGATAGACAGGCAAAATAAAACCCAACCTACTGAAACCGGTGCGTTACTGGCCAAAGCCATGATCCTGTGCTCTGATGCCACTTACCATAATGGAGAGGGAACCGGTGACCCTACCGAAATTGCCTTGCTTGTTTTAGGGGATGACCTGGGACTAGACCGCACAGTCTTACAAAAAAACAACAAACGGGTAGGAGAGTATGCCTTTGACTCGGATCGCAAACTGATGTCGACGCTGGTGGAAGAAAGCGGCAACTATAAGGTTTACACCAAAGGCGCCATCGATAACCTGCTGAACCTTGCCACACATGTGCTGGCAGATGGCTTTGCTGTACCAATAACAGATGCGCACAAACAGCAATTCCTGGAGGCTACTGAAAACATGTCGGATAAGGCGCTGCGGACTTTGGGGGTTGCCTATAAACCGGTAGATGCTGTTGTGCCGGCTGAAGAAATGGAGAAAGACCTGGTTCTGATCGGTCTGGTCGGCATGATCGATCCCCCGCGGTTAGAGGTAAAGGCATCCGTCGAAAAAGCAAGGCAGGCCGGTATAACATCTGTCATGATAACCGGCGACCATAAGACAACCGCCTTTGCTATTGCCCACGAACTGGGCATAGCCGACACCATAGAGCAGGCCATAACAGGGCAGGAACTGGAAGAACTTACCCAGGAAGAACTGGATAGACATGTGAATAATTACCGTGTATTTGCGCGCGTGTCGCCGGAGCATAAGGTAAAGATCGTGCGCGCCCTGAAAGACCACGGAAACATTGTATCGATGACCGGCGACGGTGTGAACGATGCGCCCTCGCTTAACACAGCAGATATTGGCGTGGCCATGGGGATAACCGGAACTGATGTGGCCAAAGGCGCTTCAGACATGATCCTGACCGATGATAATTTTGCAACTATAGTTACCGCCATAGAGCAGGGGCGCAACATTTACAATAACATAAAAAAAGCGGTTATTTTTCTGCTTACCTGTAACCTGGGCGAGGTGGTAGCCATGGTCGTTACCTTACTGATCGGGTGGGAGGCGCCGCTTATTGCTACCCAGTTGCTCTGGATTAACCTGATGACAGACTCTTTGCCGGCTGTAGCGCTGGGCATGGACCCCGGCGACCCCGATGTGATGAAAGAAAAGCCAAGAGACCCCAGTGAAAGCTTTTTTGCAGGTGGTGACGGAGGCAGGGCAGTATTTGGCGGTATCCTGATCGGGGCCTTAACGATATTTGCATTCTGGTACGGGTATTATGAACACGGCTATAGTCCGTTTGATAAAAGCGTGCCCACAGAGACACTGCAAAATGCCCGGACCATGGCCTTCCTGACGCTGGTAGCCTGCCAGTTATATTATGCCCTTGCTTTGCGTAGTCCCATCAAATCCATTTTCCAGGTAGGTGTATTCACTAACCTGTACTTAATAGGTGCCATTGGGCTGGGTCTCATCCTGCAGTTGCTTTTGGTCAGCATCCCATTCACACAAGATGCCTTCAGGCTAAGCATGCCCGACCGGAATGGCTGGATAACAGTAGTGCTGCTGGGGCTTGTGCCTTTGTTAGTGAATGAACTGTATAAGCTGATCCTCCGGGCCCGGCAAGCTACATGAAGCAGGCTGTTCATGTCATGAACGAGGACTTCAACTTAAAAAGTTTTATTTCCTAAGTGTCATTTCGAACAGCGTGAGAAATCTATTTAAGATGTATTCAACTTTGATCTAAATAGATCTCTCCTTACGTCGAGAAGACAAATTTCGCTGAGGTTGACGGCATAGGGTCAGGAACTATAGATACACTGCACTTCAGAGAGCAATGCGAAGAGTAAAAGGTACTTTTATAGTTTGATGCGGAATAAACAATAGCCGGGTTTGGACGTTTAGTAAAAAGCTGAGGTTGTCGATAGTCATTATTTTCAATGATGATTAAGCATATCAACTATAGCAACCTGCAGCAGACCCAAACTACAGAAAACAAACTTAAGTTAACGCGTATGGCAACCGGAACATCAATCGATAACCTCCTTAACACAAAACAAAAGAAGCTTTCTTTTTTTCAGAACCTGATACTGGTCGCTATCTCGGATGGGTTCGTGGATAGCATGGAAAGTGATTTCCTGGTGATGATCGGGGACCAGCTGGGTTTAAGTGAAGAAGATACAAGCCCGATAGCCGAAAACCTGTCCACCCTTTCGTTTATAGTTCCGGAAGAAGGTATGCAGAAAACAATGGAACTACAGACTTTGGTGATGATGGTGCTGCAGGACGGAAACGTGGATGACAAAGAATACCAGCTATGCCTGGATTATACCCGACGTATTGGCTACAGCAAAGAGATGCTCGATAAACTGATCGCAGATTTAGGTAAAAGCGCCAAATGATCTATAGTTGAACTATAGTTTAGACTTAACGCAGCAGGGTGATCGGGCTCAGCATCTTTTCCGGAAACTCTGTTTCGTGCCGGGTGCCGGTATGGTCTAATGCCTTTAAGGTAAGTGCTGCGCAGGCGTGGGCATCCGAAGCGGCCCTGTGGTGCTGAAAATGGATGCGGTGCATGTTGCAGAGTGTTTTAAGGTCGTAAGCGGTCAGTCCTTTCCAGATGCTGCGCGAGAACTTAAGGCTGCAGGCGAAACGCGCTTGCGGCAGAGGTAAGTTGTAGGTAGCTAATGTTTTACGCAGTACACTGAAGTCGAAACTGGCATTGTGCGCGATCAGTAATTGCCCTTCCATATATGGTTTTATGACCGGCCAAAGTTGCTCAAAGGTAGGCTGGTTGGCTACATCGGCTGGTCTGATGCCATGCACGGAAATATTGATATGGTTAAAATTCGGGTAATACAGCGGTTTTATCAGCCATGACTTTGTTTCCACGATCTGCCGGTCCCGAACTATAGTTAGCCCAATCTCGCAGGGGCTGTCGCGTTGCGCTGTGGCAGTTTCAAAATCTAAGGTTACAAAATCCATAGGTAACAAATCAGGCTAAAGTTGCGACAAAGATAACCTAAACTATAGTTTTATCATTCCTTTTATAGTTACCTCCCGAGCTATAGTTGCATGCCGAATAAGTAAACACAGCAGCTTTTTTGGCACCTGTTCCGTACGTGCTTATATACATCAACCTAACCCTACACCTTTATGACATTCTACTCAACTAGTAAAGAACACCTGTTATTTGATGCCGCCCGAAACGGTGACCTGGAGTACCTGAAACAATGCATTGCAAGTGGCGAAGACCTGAGCATAACCAACGGCCGTGGATTTACACCTCTGATCATTGCCAGTTACGACGAGCACCTGGAAGCGACGCGATTGCTTTTAGAAGCAGGCGCCGACCCTAACGCGCAGGACAGCGGTGGTAACACAGCCTTAATGGGGGTGAGTTTTAAAGGATACCCGGAGATAGCCAAACTACTGATAGCACACGGCGCAAACCTTAACCTGCAAAATGGAAACGGTGGCACCGCTCTCATGTTTGCAACCTTGTTTGGTCGTAATGCTCTGGTTAAGCTACTGGTAGAGGCCGGTGCAGATAAAACAATACGCGATGCGCGCGGCCTATCGGCCCTGGACCTGGCCTACCAACAGGGTAACGAAGAAGCAATTCCTTTGCTGCAGCAGGATTCAGCAGTTAACAAAGCAGGAGAAAGTTAAACTATAGTTGGGTTATGGAAGTGCTGGTTTTTTTGCTGTTGCTTTTAGGTGTACTCATCTACATACTATACCGGTTCAACGGCGGCAAAAAACCTCCAAGAAACTTCTACGACCATTACTGGTTGTAAAAGCAACTATAGTTTATTACTTATTCAGTACAATCAGGTCTGCAGAGGCCCGGTTCAAGGCTATCGGAATGTTGTTGAGAACTGCCGTACGGATAAGCGTCTGGATGTCGTGTTCGTGGCCATGCGGTGTTTCGGCATCAATAAAAAAGATGACCTTGTGTATCTCTCCCTGTAGAATACGGGCTGCCAGCAGAATATCGCCACCGCTTGGGCCGTGTCCGAAAGGTTCTACATTCAGATCCAGCAGGTCGTTTATCAGTTTGGCTGTGTTGGTAGTCCCGATCAGGCTGTAACCCCGCAGCGACTCCTGGTTCTCTTTTACCCAGTTCAGCAGGTCTGTTTTGCGGTTGTTGTGTGCAATTAGTGCAATCGTTTTCATGGTATGTTATTTAAAGTTTATAGTGGCCAGCAATGCGCTCCCGCTAAAACCTGGCTAAGTATAGTTGTTGTGCAGCAGATTTAAAAACGTATGGTAAACTAAATCTTATTTTCTAAAAGGGAGTTGGGCAAGGAGTTAAAATATACTTTGCAGAGTGGCGTAACAGCAGGTAAGCGGATCTCGTATTGCCGAACTCAAAACATCTTACATTTATGATCTCATATATATTTCAGGATTGGGAAACGAACAAAGGTAACCTAAAAGGTAGGCTGGTAATGGTTCTTTTCCGGTTAGCCCGTCCTGCCTCTATCAACAAATTTTTCAGGGTACTCTGGTTGCCCTACCTCATATTTTACAAGCTGCTGGTGGAGTGGTTTATGTGCATCGAGCTGCCCCACTGGACAAAAGTAGGGAAGGGGCTTTACATTGGTCATGGTCATGCGCTGGTTGTAAACGGCTGCAGCATTATCGGCGACAACTGTTTTATAAGGCACTCTACTACGCTGGGTAATATCCGGCTGGACGATGGTTCTTATACCGGCTCCCCAATACTCGGTAACAATGTAGAGTTGGGTAGTAATGTCTGTATCATCGGTGAAGTGAGGATCGGGAATAATGTAAAAATTGGCGCCGGCTCTGTAGTAGTAAAAGACATACCTGATAACAGCGTGGCGGTAGGAAATCCCGCGCGAGTGATTAAAACGCTTAAACCAATAGCTGTTCAACCTAAACTCGCATACCAACCAGAAGTTCTGGTCTGATACAGTTATACTTTACTTTTAGATAAGCCGCTCCAGTAAATGGGGCGGCTTTTTTGTTTTTAAACTTCTGCATTCTGGTTTTTATAGTTCGATTTAATGTAAATAAATGACTGAGCTTATTTCATTTAGTTCATAGTTTCAGCTTCATATCAAACCTGCTTTTCAGTGCAATTACTATAGCCTATTGCGCTCTCATCTCCTTCCTGTTTACAGGCATCAACTAAAGATCAAGGAATTCTATATAGTTGAAATAGTTTAACTATATATAAAAATTGTATAAATATTTAACTTTTTATGAGAGGTCGTTTACTTACAAAACCTGTCCATCTAAATGAAATCTGGGAATAACAGACGTCCATAAATCATTCGATTCGTACTATAAGTTAATATTATTTATGTAAAAATTATATTTAATATAAGTATTGTGTAGTATTTCAATCTAAATTATTCCCATTTATCTTAAATGTAGTAGTTGAGTATTTGTTCTCAATTAATAACACTTCGCTATTACTCCATACAAAATAATTGTATCCTTTTTACCTACTGCACGCACTTCAGAAGTGATTTGTGCGGTGAATCTTTTTGTGTAAAGTTATTCCTCTGCCTTAGCTAGCCTAAGTTAATATCTGACCAGTAAAAACACCACTTAACCCTAATTAGTGTGTCATGAGTACGAAAACTACTTTTTTCAAGACTGTATTCAGAAAATTATTTTTAACCCTAATTCCATCCCTGTTTGTATATTTTGCTTACGCCCACCTGCTTGTTAGTCCACCTACCCAGGAGTTACTAGCACAGCTTTTGCCAACAGTCGGCATTTCAACTAATATTACTATTGATGCGGCAGGAGCGAATGAACTAGAAGTTACCCATGAAAAGGTGAAAACTTCTGAGACAGAGATGCTCGTTGGCGACCGGATTAGTAAAGCTATAACATCTGGTGTAGTAAAATTGAATGCGCAGACTGCGGCTACCGGCAACGGTTCTATCCTGCTGGTAACATCTTCAGCAAACCCGTTCAGCGATTATGTTTCAGAGATTTTGCTGGCAGAAGGATTTAACGGATTTGTGAAAGCAGATGCTTCTTCACTAACTTCCGATCTGCTAAACAGTTACACCGTGGTTATAGTTGGCGATATTCCGCTAACTGATGGTCAGGTAGGATTGCTGACCACCTGGACAAACGCCGGTGGTGCGCTTATAGCATTAAGTCCTGATGCTAAACTGGCCCCACTGCTGGGCTTAACTCCTACAGGCAGCAGCCAGACCAATCAGTATTTGCTGGTACACGCGAATGGCCCGGGCAAAGGAATCGTTAACCAAACCATCCAATACAAAGGCGAAGCTGATCTTTATACAGTAGAAGGCGCAACTACAAAAATTGCTACGCTCTACACAAGCGCATCTGCGGCAACAAACTATCCTGCTGTAACAATGCGCAGTGTTGGCGACCTTGGAGGAACAGCTACTGCTTTTACCTATGACCTTGCCCGCTCTGTGGTTTATCTCCGACAGGGAAACCCTGCTATGGCTGGCGTAGAGAACGATGGAACAAGCCCAATCCGGTCAAACGACCTGTATTACCAAAACTGGCTTGACCTAAGCAAAGTAGCAATTCCGCAGGCTGATGAGCAGCAGCGCCTATTAGCCAATATCATCTTAACGAATTCTAAAAAGCCGCTACCACGTTTCTGGTATCTGCCAAGAGGTTTAAAGGCTGCTGTTATCATGACCGGTGACGACCATGGAAATGGTGGTACAAGAGGGCGATTTAACCAATATATAGCGGAAAGTGCAGATAACTCTGCTGAAGCGGTTGCAGACTGGCGGGCCATACGCGGTACATCGTATATCTATTCTAATACGCCACTCTCTGATGCTGAAGCAAAAGCGTTTCAGGACCAGGGTTTTGAAATTGCGCTTCACCTTAATACAGGATGCAACAATTTTACACACGCCTCTCTTTCAGGAAATTTTTCAACACAGTTAGCTGATTTCAAGACTGAGTTTCCGAGTATAGCTAAACCGGAAACAAACCGTAACCACTGTATTGCCTGGAGCGACTGGGATTCTAACCCGAAAGTAGAGTCAGCGAACGGGATCAGACTGGATGCGAACTACTATTACTGGCCTGAAGCCTGGATACAGGACCGCCCGGGATTGTTTACCGGCTCTGGTATGCCTATGCGTTTTGCAACAGTTAACGGCGAAACTATAGATTGCTACCAGGTTGCAACCCAGATGACTGACGAGTCCGGGCAAACTATGTCAAAACACATTGACGCCCTTATACAAAATGCTCTCGGCCCTGAAGGCTACTATGGTACTTTTTGTGCCAACATGCATACAGATGCTATAAGCTCATCTGGCTCGGATGCTATTATTGCTTCGGCCAAAGCAAGTAATGTTCCTGTAATTTCTTCGAAACAACTGCTTACCTGGCTCGATGGCCGTAACGGCTCAGCCTTTAGCAACATGACCTGGAATGGAAGTGTATTGAATTTTGAGGTAAGTGTTGGCGGCGGGGCTAAAAGCCTGGAAGGAATGCTTCCTGTAACCGAACGCACAGGACGTTTGATCAGCCTAACAGTGAATGGTAGCAATGTATCCTTCCGGAATGAAACTATAAAAGGGATAGAATACGCTGTTTTCAGAACTACACCTGGTACGTATGTAGCAACTTACGATGCAGCAGCAGAGCCAAATAAAGCGCCACTGGTTAGTATCACGTCTCCTCAAAACAACGATAAGATTCAGGCACCAGGTAATATAACTATAGTTGCTGATGCATCGGATGCGGATGGAACTGTTAGCCAGGTAGAATTTTTCCAGGGATCGAAAAGCATTGGTGTTGATACAGATGAATCCGATGGCTGGAGCTTTGCCTGGAACAATGTAGATGCAGCCAGCTATAGTCTCACTGCAAAAGCCACCGACAACTCGGGAAGTACATCTACTTCGGAAGTTGTAACTATTACCGTAACAGCAACCTGCCCTTGTACTGTTTTCAGCGCTTCAGCTGCACCTGCTTCTGCTGAGAATTTCTTTAAAAATGGCAATCCTATACAATTAGGCATGCGTTTCAGGGCAAGCGAAGATGGCATGGTTACAGGTGTAAGGTTCTACAAACATGCAGATAATACCGGCACGAATACAGGATTGTTGTACTCGAATACAGGCGAGGAGTTAGCCCGCGTAACTTTTGCAAACGTAACAGCAACAGGTTGGCAACAGGCTAACTTTACTACGCCGGTAGCTATTAAAGCAGGAACTACTTATGTCATATCTTACCACACTGCGTCAGGTGATTATGCAGGTACAAATTTTGCTTTTTTTAACACATCAATCAGCAGGGGACCTTTAACAGCCTTAGCTTTAGGTACAGATGGCGCCAATGGTGTGTACATTGAAAGTGCTACTCCTGCTTTTCCTACGCAAAGCTTTAAGGAAACTAACTATTGGGTTGATGTGGTATTTGATAACGGAACAACTCCACCAGGCGGCAATACCCCGCCAACTATAGCTATAACCGAACCTGCCAATAACGCGACCTACAAAGCGCCGGCCTCTATCGTTTTAAAAGCTAATGCCGCCGATACTGACGGTACTATTACGAAAGTTGAGTTTTTTAACGGTGATACCAAACTGGGAGAAGATGCCACCAGCCCGTATGAATTTAACTGGACCAATGTAACAGCCGGAAACTATAGCATTACCGCTAAAGCTACCGACAATTCGGCTGGTGTAACCACCTCAGCAGCTGTAACTATAAAGGTTTCTGCCGAATGCCCATGCTCTGTGTTCACTTCTGCTGATGTTCCGACGCTGACTGGTTTAAATGATAATGCAGGACCGACACAATTGGGTATGCGTTTCCGGTCGGAAGTAGATGGCTATGTGACAGGTGTTAGATACTATAAAGATGCGCAGAATACAGGTGGCAATACTGGGTTGCTGTACTCCAATGCAGGAGAAGAATTAGCCCGCGTAACATTTGCAAACGAAACGGCATCAGGCTGGCAGGAAGCTAAATTTGCTACTCCGGTGGCTATAAAAGCTGCTACAACCTATGTCATCTCTTACCACACTGCATCCGGGTATTACACTGCTAAAGGTGAAGACCTGAATACAGCAAAAGTGCGCAGTCCGTTAAAAGCTTTGGCAAATAATGAAGACGGACCTAATGGAGTATTTGGGTACACTACCAACCCAACTTTCCCGACTCGAAACTATAATGGAGGTAATTACTTTGTTGATGTGGTTTTCAATACGACCGTTGCGCCGTCAGAAAATACACCGCCAACTGTAACTATAACAGCACCAACAAACAATGCAAATTTTACAGCTCCGGCAACTATAAACCTGGCTGCTACTGCTTCAGATAATGGTTCTGTAGCTAAAGTAGAGTTCTTTAACGGAGATAATTTAATAGGGGAAGATGCAACAAGCCCATACGAATACAGCTGGACAAATGTAGCAGCCGGTAACTATAGCATTACCGCCAAAGCTACTGACAATGAAGGAGCCGTAACCCAGTCTCAGGCTGTAACTATAAACGTAACTGCTGTTACCAACCCTGGAACAACGCTCAGCATAAAAGCAGAAAATGACCTGCCGGGTAACCCTGCCTCAGAGTGGCAGATAAATCAGGCAGGCGATATGTCGATACAGGGTTTTGCTACGGATATGAGTTACAACCGTGGCGAAACAGCCCGTTTTAAAATAAAGACCGATGCAAGCGCTTATAGTATCAATATTTACCGCCTTGGTTATTACCAGGGAAACGGGGCCAGGCTGCAGGGCACGGCAACTATAACTGCTACCTTGCCACAATCGCAACCAGCTTGTAAAACTGATCCTGCAACCGGGTTAGTAGACTGTGGTAACTGGAACGAGTCTGCTACCTGGGCCATACCGGCAAATGCGGTATCGGGAGTTTACATTGCAAAGCTAAACAAAGCAGGCGGTGGTTCGAGTCATATTGTATTTATAGTTAGAGACGATGCCAGCCGTTCTGATCTTTTTTTCCAGACATCTGATGCTACCTGGCAAGCCTACAATGTTTATGGTGATAATAACAATGGCAGAAGTTTGTATGCTGGTGCTGGGGGCAAAGCGGTGAAAGTAAGTTATAACCGCCCGTTTGTTACACGTAGCGGTGGCGGCGGAGGTGGCCCTGAAGAAGATTGGTTGTTCAATGCGGAATATCCGATGATCCGGTGGCTGGAAGCGAATGGATATGATGTAAGCTATACCACGAACGTTGACAGCGACCGACGTGGCGAACTGATCGCGAACCATAAAGTTTTCCTGTCTGTAGGCCACGACGAATACTGGTCCGGGGCACATCGTAAGCACGTAACAGATGCGCGAAACAATGGTACGAACCTCGCCTTTTTTAGCGGCAACGAAGTGTACTGGAAAACCCGCTGGGAAAACAGTATCGATGGAAATGGTGTATCGCACCGTACCTTGGTTTGCTACAAAGAAGGTGGAACCGGCGAAAACACCTGCCAGGGAGAATGCGACCCAAGCAGCGAGTGGACAGGTCTATGGAGAAGTGGTTGCGGAACCTCATCCACAGATGCCTGCAGCCCTGAAAATGAGTTGACCGGCCAGATAAGCTGGGCTGAAAATACAGCTCCGATACAGGTATCAAGCGATTATAAGAACCTGCGTTTCTGGAGAAATACAAGTGTTGCATCGTTAGGAGCCGGTGGAAGTGTAACCTTAACCCAGGGAACTATAGGCTACGAATGGAACCCCGAACAGGAACAATTCCGTGCGACATACCCAGCTGGCAGAATTCTGCTTTCTAAAACTATAGTGGATGGTAAAGTGCATCACCTGTCATTGTACAAGCATAGCAGCGGGGCATTTGTGTTCGGGGCAGGTACTGTTCAATGGTCATGGGGCCTTGACAGCAATCACGACCGAGGTAGCGCTCCGGCAAGCCCTGTGATGCAGCAGGCTACCGTAAACCTGTTTGCTGATATGGGCGTGCAGCCCGAAAACTTACAGTCAGGCCTTGTTCCTGCAACAGCTACTACAGATTCACAGGCACCTGTGGCAGCTATTTCCAGTCCGGCAGCGAATGCTACGTTACCGGTTGGTAAGGCAGCAACTATAACCGGAACTGCTACCGATGCTGGTACAGTGGCTGGTGTTGAAGTATCTACAGACGGTGGCACTACGTGGAGACTGGCAACCGGAACAGCCAGCTGGGCATTTGCCTGGACCCCAACAATACAAGGCCCCGCGGTGATCAGTGTAAGATCATTTGACGACTCCGGAAATTTAAGTACGCCTGTAACACTTAATGTTACTATAGGTGAACCTGGCCCAATAGCCTGCCCATGTACTATATTCCTGCCAACAGAAGGTGTGGATTCTAAACCGGAAAAAGATAATGACACTGGTATACAACTAGGTATGAAGTTCAGGTCAGTAGTAGATGGCTTTGTAACTGGCGTGCGGTTCTATAAGAATGCAGCAGATATAGGTTCTCATAAAGGATTCTTGTATAGCACGACCGGAGAAATACTGGCAGAGGTTTCGTACGTGAACGAGACTGCATCGGGCTGGCAGGAAGCGCAGTTTGCCACGCCGGTTGCTATTAAAGCAGGTACAACATACGTCATCTCATACCACAGCAGCGCAGGATATTACACTGCTACCGGTGGAGGTTTATCTACAGCTATCGAAAGAAACCCGCTTATTGGCCTGGCTGATAAAACTGACGGAGCAAACGGGGTATATTTGTATACTGCGCAACCAGCTTACCCGACAGAGACTTTTGGAAGTGCTAATTATTGGGTAGATGTTGTATTTAACACGACAGGTGCACCGACCGAAAATACGCCGCCAACTATAGCTATAACAACTCCGGCAAACAACGCGACTTTTACAGCGCCTGCAACTATAAACATAGCTGCAACTGCATCTGATAATGGTTCTGTAGCTAAAGTTGAATTCTATAACGGAGAGGTTAAATTAGGAGAGGACCTAACCAGCCCGTATGAGTTTAGCTGGACTAACGTTGCAGCGGGTAACTATAGCATTACAGCCATAGCTACTGACGATAAAAATGCTACTACCACCTCAGCTAAAGTTGATGTACTTGTAAATGCAGTGGCAAATCAACTGCCTGTTGTCAGTATTAGTGCGCCTGTAAATGGGGCAACTTTCACAGCTCCGGCTACTGTAGCTATTACGGCTAACGCAACTGACGACGATGGTACTATAGTTAAAGTGGAATTCTTCAACGGGGAAACCAAATTAGGTGAAGATGCGACATCTCCTTACGAGTTTAGCTGGCCTAGTGTAACTGCCGGAAATTACAGCATCATTGCAAAAGCTACTGATAATAAAGATGCTGTTACTGCATCGGATGCTGTAAGCTTTACCGTGAATGCCCCGATTAATACGCCTCCAACCGTAGCATTAACTGCACCTGCAGATAACCAGTCGTTTGTGGCACCGGCAACTATAAACATGGCTGCTAACGCCTCCGACAACAGTTCTGTAACTAAAGTAGAGTTCTATAACGGTGAAAGTAAAATAGGTGAGGATGCTACTGCGCCTTATGAATATAGTTGGTCAGGAGTTGCGGCAGGAACGTACCAACTTACTGCCAAAGCTACCGATGATCAGAATGCAGTTACAGCCTCGGCCATAATTAATGTAACCGTAACTGCTGCCGTTAATAAACTTCCTGCCATAAGCATTAGCGCACCAACTGACGGCAGCACCTTTACAGTACCGGCAACTATAGCCATTACAGCTACTGCAACTGACGAAGATGGTGAGATCAGCAAGGTGGAATTCTTTAACGGTAATACAAAGTTAGGGGAAGATACTGCAGCTCCTTATGAGTATACCATGACTAGTGTAATAGCTGGTAATTATAGTATAACCGCAAAAGCGACAGATGACAAAAACGGCGTTACAGTCTCTGCTAAAGTAGATGTTAGTGTGAACGAAGCTGCTAATAAACTTCCTGCTATAAGCATTAGCGCACCAACTGACGGCAGCACCTTTACAGCACCGGCAACTATAGCCATTACAGCTATTGCGACTGACGAAGATGGTTCAATCAGTAAAGTAGAGTTCTATAATGGAGAGAATTATCTTGGGGAGGATGTGACCAGTCCGTATGAATTTAGCTGGACAAATGTTGCAGCGGGTAACTATAAAATCACTGCCAAAGCGACAGACAATAAAGGTGGCGTTACCACCTCAGAAGTGGTTAATGCTGCCGTTAATGAGGCGGTTAACAAATTGCCTGTTGTCAGCATCAGTTCACCTGCTACGGGTAGTACTTTTACAGCGCCTGCAACTATAGCTATCGCTGCACAGGCATCTGATGACGATGGTACTATCAGTAAAGTCGAATTCTATAACGGAGAGACAAAACTCGGGGAAGATGCAACCTCTCCTTATGCTTACAGCTGGTCCGGAGTTGTATCAGGTAGTTATACTATCATGGCAAAAGCTATTGATAACAAAGGTGGAGAAACAACATCGGCTGCGGTAAATTTAAGGGTTGCTGACCCGGTTAATGAACTACCTGTTGTAAGTATTAGCTCACCTGCAAATGGGGCAACTTTTATAGCACCGGCAACTATAGCTATTGCTGCTTCGGCATCAGATGCTGACGGTACGATCTCGAAGGTTGAGTTTTATGAAGGCAGTACCAGAAAGTTAGGTGAAGGAACAAAAGTAGCTGAGAACTGGAGCTTTAACTGGTCAAATGTGGATGCAGGTACCTACGCCCTAACTGTAAAAGCTACTGATAATGATGGTGGTGTGAGCACATCTGCTGTAGTAAACATTGAAGTGACTGTGCCTGTGAATAAAGTACCGGTGGTTAGTAATGCCATACCAGACCAAAATGCAACAGTGGGCACCTCATTCAACTATACTTTTGCAGCCAATACGTTCTCTGACCCTGACGGCGACGCCCTGACCTACAGTGCCGCTTTAGCAGACAGATCGGCATTGCCGGCTTGGTTAAGTTTTACGGCAGCAACCCGAACATTCAGCGGTACACCACCTGTAGGTGCGCCGGCATCCCTGCTGATAAGCGTTACAGCTTCAGATGGAAGAGGAGGAAGTGTAAGTGATGGCTTTACCCTAAACATCAGTAAGCCGGCTAACCAGGCACCAGTGCTGCAAGCTATCGGGGAAAAACAGGTGGCAGAAGGCAGCACCCTAAGCTTTACAGCCAAAGCCTCAGACCCTGATGTGCCGGCAAATACGCTGACCTTTACATTGACAGATGCGCCCGCGGGTGCAGCTATAAATGCAGCAAGCGGAGCGTTTGCCTGGACACCCGGGGAAAACCAGAGCGGGAAGCATACTTTTAAAGTTAAAGTTACTGATAATGGTACTCCTGCACTCTCTGACGAAGAAACCATAACTGTTACTGTAACCGAGACAAATACAGCTCCGGTACTTCGCCTGGCAGTCGCTCCGGCATCTGTAAACGAACTGGTTGCTTTCAGTTTGCAGGCATCGGCAACAGATGCAGACGTACCAGCCAACACCCTTGCTTTCGCTTTAGTAAAAGCACCGGCTGGCGCAACTATAAATGCCACATCCGGATTACTAACCTGGACACCTACAGAAGCACAGGGCAATGGAAGCAGCTACGAGTTTACAGTGCAGGTATCAGATGGAGTATTGTCGGATGCAGAGACGTTTACAGTAATTGTGAGAGAAGTTAACGTTGCGCCTGTACTTGCTGCAATCAGTAATAAAACAGTGAATGCCGGTAGTGCCTTAACGTTCAGGGCATCTGCAACCGATGCTGACCTGCCGGCAAATAAACTGGTGTATGGTTTAGCGGGTGCTCCTTCAGGCGCAACTATAAATGCTGAGACCGGTGCCTTTACCTGGACTCCAACCAACAGCCACGCTGGTGAGCATAGCTTTAACGTAGTTGTGAGCGATGGCCTGGTAAGAGATGTGGAAAGTGTAACTGTTAAAGTGAATGCCGTGAATACTGCCCCGGTACTGGCCGAGATAGGTACATTATCCATAAACGAGCAAAGTAAATTAGCTTTCCCAGTATAGGCCACTGATACAGATATTCCAGCCAACGTACTTACATACTCATTGGTAACTACAGTAGCTGATGCTAAGATAGATGCTGCAACCGGTATATTCTCCTGGACTCCTACAGAATTGCACGGACCCGGAACGTACACTTTTAAAGTCAAGGTATCAGACGGAAGCCTGACCGATGAAGAGGAGTTTCAAATAAAAGTAAATGAAGTGAACCAGGCTCCTTTGCTGGCAACTATAGGTAACTACGAAGTGAAGCTCGGCAGTACATTGCAATTTAAGCTGACTGCTTCAGACGCTGATATTCCAGTTCAGAAACTTACGTATTCGGCTAATAAGTTGCCAACAGGTGCCGTACTGAATGCGTCTACCGGGGAGTTCTCATGGAAGCCAGCTTCAGGGCAGGAAGATAGTTATAAGATAATCTTTAAAGTAAGTGACGGAGTAGCACAGACCACACAGCAAACAACTATAACTGTTACCAAACAACAAGTTGCTGCACCAACTATAACTTACTTCCAGCCTGCCATCGGTAAAGTCGGCCAGGATGTAGTGATAAGAGGAACAAACTTTGTAGGCGTAACGGCAGTTTATTTTAATAATGTGTCTGCAAGTTTCACGCTTGTCAACTCCACACACATCATGGCAAAAGTGCCTGTTGGTGCTAAAACAGGTAAGGTAAGTGTTGTAGCAGCAGGTGGCAAGGCTGTCAGTTCAACTAACTTTACTGTGTTAACTGAAAACACTTTCCCGCCGGTTATAAACGGATTTACACCAGGCAGGGGAGGTGTTGGTAGTAAAGTTGTGATTAAGGGATTGAACCTGAAAAATACAACTATGGTTAAGTTCGGATCTTCGGTAGCTAATTATAAAGTTGATGTAAACGGTGTAATTACAACGTATGTGCCTCAGGTTAGTGTTTCGTTGCCTGCCAGTATGTACATCTCAGTTACCACTTCGGCAGGAACCGCTACCAGTAAAGAGCAGTTCATCGTAACGTCGCCTTACAATAAATCAAAATACAACCGAGTAACCACGCTTAATGCTCCTGAGAAATCAATACAGGAAATAGAGGTTTATCCGAATCCTATCATTGATAAAGCAACTATAAACCTCACGTTGCAGGAGAGCGGAAACTACAGGATCAGTTTGTTTGATGACATGGGCAAGATGGTTTCTGTGCTGGAGCAAGGTACCGCCGAAGCTGGTAAATCCAGGACGTTAGAACTAGATGGTTCTAAACTGGCTAAAGGCTTATACCTTATCCGGTTGGAGCACAAGACAGGAGGCAGTACTATTAAAGTGATCATCGATAAATAAAGTAAGGCCTTATAGTTAATTTTAAAACCACTTATTAAAAGCCAGCTGCATACCACCCAGGTAAAGCAGTTGGCTTTTTTAATTTGCATCTATACCTGAAAATAGACTTTAAATCAGATTTTGGTTAAATAAATAAACTGGTCTATAATTTATGTTTCCCGGAAAAGTAATGTAATATTGATTGTTGCAGAACTTTCTTAAATTTGATTTTGTAGCAGAGTAAGTGTTTCGGAAGGGCGGACGTTCGCTGGTCTGGTAAATTTAAGTTTGGAGAGTTGGTATGGTTACAGATTTTACTTTTATACGCAGTCTTTTTTTACAAAATACACCGAAATTTATTGTGCTGCTTATTTCTCCGCTTTTACTGAGCTGTGAGAAAATTGAATCGCCAGCCGAAATCCCTTTTTTTGAGACAGAGCCTGTCAGCAAGCTTGTAGTTCCGGCCATAACCGAGGCATCTGGCATAGCTGACAGTAAAACAAACCCCGGGTATTTATGGGTGCACGAAGATGGTGGAAACCCTGCTCAACTTCATTTGCTGGGTCACAATGGCGAGGCCGCCACACAGGTAGCTATAGTTGGTGCCACAAACCGCGACTGGGAAGATATGGCCCGGGCAGGCAATGATCTTTACGTGGCTGATATTGGCGACAATAACAAGGCTTACGAGAACTATACGATCTATAAATTTCCGGAGCCGGTGGCAGGCATTGAGAAAGTTATCAGCTACGAAAAGATAAAGTTCAGATATGCAGATGGCGCTCACGATGCCGAAGCCATGCTGGTAGACCCTGAAACCAAAGCTATCTACATTATCACAAAACGCGAAAATCCATCCCGCATCTACAAAATAAGCAGTCCCAAGACTACAGGACTCAACACTGCCGAGCTGGTTGGTACATTGGCTTATGGTGGCGTTGTAAGCGCGACCCTGGCTGATGATGGTAAAAGCATTATCGTAAAAACCTATGCCGGTCTGTGGTACTATAGCCGGGCTGCCTCTGAAACTATAGAGCAGGCACTTCAGAAAAGCTACCATAAATTACCTTACATAACAGAGCCGCAGGGCGAGGCAGTTACTTATTCAGTTAAAAACAACGGCTATTTTACATTAAGCGAGAAAGGTTTTAAGAATGAGATCAACCTGCATTACTATAAAATGAAATAAACAGTTACCAGACTGCTTTATAAAATCAAAAGGCCGCTTCACAATTCGTAAAGCGGCCTTTTTTTTAGTTTGGTTTGTTTCAGGGAGTATATGCATTACCTGCAAAACAGGTACAAAAAAAGAAAGGCTTCCCGTCTGGAAGCCTTTCCTTGTGATAAGTTTATAAAAACTTTTCAACTTTTAGCCATGTTCTTTTACGGTACTGTTTTCAGGAAGGTTACAGGTTATTCAAAAAAAACGTAATTTTTTTTACAGAAACAGCCATCCTTTATTTTTCGACGATAATTCACAAAAACTGGTAACTTCCCATAGTTGCGAAACAACTATAGCTTTGTTTACGGAGAGAGCCGTAATACCATTAAAGCATCGCACATTTACCACTTATAGTTTGTTAAACTGATATGGAACATTTTGTAAATGAGAACTCTGTGGTGCGACAGATCTGGGGCAAAGGCGATACGATCCTTTTTATATTTGCCGGGGCCTCTGCTGAATTCGCGCTGAATAAAGCAGTGGACTGGCTCTACTTTACCGGCCGGCTTCCCGCTGACCCGTTGGGCAGGCTTTTCTCTACAGTAGAATATGCCCGCAAAATTGTTTTTTCGGAGAAGCAGGCTGCATGGCGCGCGATTGATGCCATGGCTGCCATACATGCAAACGTAGAGACAAAGCGCGGCACCAGCATTCCGGACTGGGCTTACCGAGATGTGCTATTTATGCTCATCGATTACTCTATCCGCTCTTTTGAAGTGCTGGAACGTAAATTAACCGAAGCAGAAAAGGCCGAAGTGTTCCAGGTTTTTTATCGGGTTGGTTACCGGATGGGCGTAAAAGACTTGCCCGACAACTATAAAGACTGGGTTACGATGCGCGAAGATCACCTGCAGCACAACCTGCAAAAAAGCCACTTCACCATTGATCTTTTCAAACAGTACCGTAAGCATCTGGGAATAATCAGGTACCGGATTTTGCTGGAGGCTCAAACGCTTATAGTTCCGGACAGGGTGCGTACCTTACTGGAGTTCAGGAAAATGTCGTTGCTTAAACCGGTGCTTGGCGTATATAAACTCAGCCGTTTTATCAATGCTGATAAGTTGTTGAAAGAGCTGATCATGCCTTCGGCATATAAGTCGGAGATAAAAGCATTGGATAGTGTAACATCATCCTGACTATAGTTTATGTACCTGATATGGTCTGCTTACTTCTTATAACTCGTATTAGATTTGATAAAACCTTCCGGAAGGAGGCTTTGAAGCTTATTCCTGTCTATAAACGCAACAGTATTTCTTCTTTAAAAAACGATGAACAAGCAAACTATAGCAGCCCGGTTTGCTTTGCCCGTTTGCCCGGCATGAGAGAGGGTTTTGAATTCTGATACAGTTGTAACTGGCAAATATTCAGGCTTTTATATGTTATTTTTTTCTGGTTTTATCGAATGTGTATGCAACCCATTTGCTCCGCCGGGTATCCTATAGGCATAACTCGATTAAAACTATGAAAATGAATTACCTGAAAGTGTGGTTAGGAAAGGGGAGGCTTTTACTACTAGTATTATCTGTAACATCGTTAAGCGCCTGCGAAGATACGAACTGTATTAAAGGCGATGGCGCCATCGAAACACGCATTTTGAACCTGGAGCCTTTCTCCAGGATAGAAGCCAACGGAAATTTTAAAGTTTACCTGACCCAGGGGCCCAACCAGAGAGTGGAAGTAAAAGGTGAACCAAACATTCTGAGCCAGCTTGAAACCAACGTTTCTAACAGCACCTGGAAGATCACGCACCGGGAATGTGTGCGAAAAAGTGACGATGTAGAAGTGTACATCACCATACCGGAAGTAGAGTCGCTTTTCCTGAACGGATCCGGGCACATAGAAGGGCAAAACACCATTACAGCAACCGACCTGCCCGTGGCAGTTAATGGGTCCGGCAAAATTGCACTGGATGTGCTGGCCAATAAGATCATTACTCAACTAACCGGCTCTGGAAAAATAGTACTGCAGGGCGAGTCGCCTGTCCATACTGTTAACATTTCCGGTTCTGGCCGCACCGAAGCGTTTAATCTTAGTTCTGAGAATGTAAAAGTAAATATTTCGGGTTCGGGTACTGGCGAAGTAACGGCTATAAATGCACTTGATGTGACGATCTCGGGTAGCGGGAATCTGTACTATAAAGGCAACCCAACTATAACGCAGCATATATCCGGATCTGGCAAAGTATTGAAAAGATAACTGAGACTTAGCAAGGTTGCAGTTTTGATTGACAGTGTTTTGTGCTAACATTCAGCTATAGTTCATATAACTGTTTTGGTTAAATGAGGAGCATCTTATACCTCAAATCGCATGGCTGCGTAAACCGCGTGTAACAGAAACAAAATAATGATGAAGCGGATCAGGACCCTTGCGATACTAAATGCCTTCTTTTTCCTGTTGCACCTGGTGCCGGCACAGCTAACGCAATTAAAACTACTGAGCGGCCAGACCATCGGCGAAGTGTCAGATAAGTACTTTACATTGTTTACGCCAGCCGGAGTAACTTTTGCTATCTGGGGCGTGATCTACCTGGCGCTGTCGGCATTTTCTATTTATCACCTTGTAAGGGCGTTTAAAGAAGATGCTTCTCACGAAGCAAACCGGGCCATTTCGCGTATGGGCTACCTGTTCATGTTAAATAACCTGGCTACAGGGCTATGGACAATTGTCTGGGTGCATGAATTACTGTTGGTTTCGGTGGGCTTGATACTGTTACAGCTCGTTACGCTTGTCTTAATTCAGCTGAGGGTAGGAATCTATAACCCGGAGCGTTCGCTGGCATCCAGGTGGTTTACGCAATTTCCGCTGAGTATCTTTTTTGGCTGGATCTGTATTGCTACCGTAGCCAACATCAGTGCCATGCTGGTCGGTTATAACTGGCATGGCTTCGGTTTATCACCCGAATTCTGGACCATGTTCATGATTACTGTTGCTACAGCTATAACGCTTTTTGTAGTTTATAAAGGACGAAACGCCTTCGTAGGCCTGGTCACGATCTGGGCGTTTTACGGTATCATCCTAAAGCATAAAGAACTGAAGCTGACCTCCAGCCCGGATATTATCACAACGGCATGGCTTTGCCTGGCTTTGGTCGCGCTGCTTGTACTGTTTATAGTTTACCGAAACATAACGCACAGTAAAAGGGTCTTCAGTGTTTAAGTAGTAAAACTATAGTTTAAGTCTGAAGCTAATAGTTGCTAAATGGGTAGTGGGGGTATAGTATGACCTATTACCATTTATAGTCTGAGACAAAAGTGAGGCAGGCATAAATAAAAAAAGGCTCCCCGTCTGGGAGCCTTTTTTTATGATAAGTTTATAAAAACTTTTCAACTTTTAGCCACCCTTGTATACGGGAGTAAGTTTCAGATGGTTGTAAGGTTTTAGAAAATAATTTAAAAAAATTTAAAACGTGGCCTCAGTTTCAAAATAAAGCAGATTTTAGTTCTGTTTTATAGTTGCATGTCACTATTCGTGCTTGATTTCGTATGTGTGCCAGAACAAATCAACAACCTGCAATCGCGTACCTGTAAAAAGAAAGATACGCCCGGCACCCTGCTTATGAAATTCCTTTTTACCATACTATACCTCCTCTTATTTTCGGCACACCTGCACGCAGAAGTAGTTGCTTTGCCTTATCCTTCAACTATAAAATTAGTTGATGAAAAAGCTGACTCAAAACCAGGAAGCCGGCAACTAGTGCAGCTTTATTTCAGATCATCAACCAGCAACGCAAATACAACAAATAATTCTGGCGATTTAGCTCAGAGCAACCCAAACGATTTATGGCAGGATAAGGAAGCTTCCAGCCGCGCACCACTTTGGAAACCGGCTGCGCAGGTAGTAGCCGTTAACCTGTTATTTATGGGCTATAACCGCTACATTGCTAAGGCAGAATATGGCTATGTAAACTTCGATACCTGGAAACATAACCTCAGCTCTGAACCGGAATGGGACACTGACGAATTTGGAATAAACTTTATCGGTCATCCATACCAGGGTACGTTATATTTTAATGCGGCCCGTTCGCAGGGGTATACCTACTGGCAGTCGTTGCCTTTTGCTGTAGCAGGCAGCCTAACCTGGGAATACTTTGGCGAGAACACGCTTCCATCTTACAACGACATGATCTATACGCCTCTGAACGGGGCTGCCCTTGGGGAGATATTGTACCGTGTGAGCTCAAATATACTGGATGACAGAACCAGGGGCAGAGAGCGGGCGATACGCGAAGTGGCGGCAGGAATCATAAACCCGGTTCGTGGCTTAAACAGGCTGTTACAGGGGCAAACATTCCGGGTATCAGATCAGGACCTGTATGAATCGGAACCGATCAATGTCACGGTTTTTGCCGGGCTTCACCGCCTGAACAACGAGGAAAACGATCTGTTCGGGAAAGGCAAAAGCAATGCTATGCTCAGTTTGCAACTCGACTATGGCAGACCTTACGAAATCATGAAGCGCCAGCCATTCGACTTTTTCAGGCTGAGGGCGGAGTTTAGTTCAGGAAAAGCAGACACGATAGCCAGCCTCATAAACAACGTAACTGGCTACGGCATACTGGCCGGCCATAACATGCAGCTAGGAAAATTGTCTTTGCTAACAGGCGCCTTTCAGTATTACGACTACTGGAACACCCGTAATTTTGAGCTGGGCTCGCTGAGTTTTGGCGGAGGCGTTTTTTCGATGCTTGAGTTTGGTAACCGGGTCAACTTATATACAAACGCTCACGTGGGTATAATTCCGCTGGCCGGTAACAGCACCCGCTCTGCTCAGGATCTGGCAAATTTCCGCAAGTACACTTATAATACTGGTCTGCAAGGCAAAATAGAAAGTACCCTGGCTTTAAGCGACCATGCTTCCATCGCTTTTGTATACTATCATTTCTGGCTTAATACCTTTGACGGGCTTGAAGGGAATAATTCGATCGGGATCGTAAGGCCTAGAGCTACTGTTCAGCTGTACAAAAACCTGAGTCTGGGATACGAGCATTTTGGGTACTCTACTAACAGGAGGCTGGATGATTACCCGGATCAGAGATCGGTCATAACAGAACAGAAAATATTCCTGCAGCTTTTCCTGGAAGCCCCTCAGCGAAGTGGAGGTTATCATTAACTATAGTTGTGATTAACATACTTTGCCCTCGCTCGCCTCTGGCGGGTGTGAGTTACCAGCGGACTCTGGCCGCTTAAGCCTGTGCCTCCAGCATAAGTAGCGGGACGAAACCAAATAGTTCACACTCGTCAGAGGCAAGCGAGGGTTTTATAATAGATATTTTACAAGCATTCAACAGGCCTGTTTCCAAGAGGGGAATATTCCGGAGAGCAGCCATTCGTCACAAACTTCCGGGTTTTCATCACATTTGCTGTTTTGTATCAAAGCTTTCTCTTATCATTGATCCATGAATGATCTGACAATGAAAAGTTTTATCGCTGAACCGCTACAACGGAATAAAGTAGAGTTCTGGGCAGCCACCACCATTTTTGTATTCGCGCTGTTTTCGCTCATTACCGCCGACAGTCCGAACGAGCATCTATTCCGGGATGCCGGTTACGAATTCCATTACTACGAGAACTATTTCTGGCCACAACTGCTGCGCTATAGTTTGCTGTACATGGCCTTTTTGTTGTTCAATTTCAAAATATTGCCAAGGTTCATTTCTAAACAAAAAATCTGGCTTAATATCTTCCTCACGCTGATCTCCTTTGTAGTGCTGAGCCTGTTTATTGGTATTATTGATACGTATACCAAAGGATACCTTTTCAATAGATTTGATTCCGAAGACGAAACCTATAGTTACATTTTCCAAAACAGTTTCAGGCATACCCTGTGGCTACTGCTGATGTTCGGTTTCTATTCTGCGATTAAGTTCACAGGGCTTTACCTGCTCTCAAATTCCACAATTATACAGGCTAAATACCGGATGGTAACCCGCGATGCGCTTACTGCATTCGTGTTCTGGATGGTGAGTGTTTTCCTGTTACTTATCATGGATGTGGGCGAGGAGATCACGGTAGTATGGGCTGTGTTTTCTTTAAGCGCCTTGCTGTTGTATTGTATCTCATTTTATACGCTGATCCCGAAGGCTTTAACAACTAAAAATCCGCTCAGGTCTTATGTATTGCGTGTGCTGCTGTTGCTTGCCCTGTCTTTTCTGCCTATTGCTTTTATAATCATGATGGTTATTTACCATGAAGATGCAGCTTTTGGCATAAGCTTTTTCAACCTGCTTTTCCAGTTAGCGGTAACGGTGCCAGTAACCTGGGTGCTGTTTAAGCGCCACGCCAAAGGAAACGAAGAAGTATATGTGCTGAAGAAAGAACTTGGCAGATCGAACGCCAATCTTGATTTCCTGAGGTCGCAAATAAACCCGCACTTCCTCTTTAATGCATTGAATACACTGTACGGCACAGCCCTGCAGGAGAACAGCGAGCGTACCGCACAAGGCATACAAATGCTCGGCGACATGATGCGCTTTATGCTGCACGAAAACCATCAGCCCAGGATCCTGCTTTCGCGCGAGGTAGAGTACATGCGTAACTATATCGATCTGCAATTACTACGTACGTCTATGTCTCCGGATATTGTGATAGAAACCCGGATAGAAGACGTGCTTGCAGAAAAATATATTGCCCCGATGTTGCTTATTCCGTTCGTTGAGAACGCATTTAAACATGGCATCAGCCTGAAAGAGAGATCATGGATCAGAATAAGCCTGCACACCGATCAAAGCAAACTCTATTTCGACGTATATAACAGCAGGCACCCGAAGTTGGAACAGGATCCGGAAAAAGATAAATCTGGTATTGGGCTAAGCAATGTAAAGCAGCGTCTTGATCTGCTTTACCAAAGCAAACACGAGCTGATTATACGCGAAACGCCTGAAGAATACTTCGTGCACCTTACACTTGAGTTGTAACTATATGAAGTTAAAAAGTTAGAAAGTGTTAGAGATGTAGAGACTCAATATCTTAGGTCGTCGCAACTATAGTTTACAATCTGATTTTGTAGCGAATAGAGATAAACCTAACTATAGTTTTAAGTAATTTCAGGGTAAAATAAAGCAGGTAGATAATGAGAGCAATAGCACTAGACGATGAACCCATGGCGCTGGAAGTGGTGCGCATGCACGCTGCCAAAGTGCCCTATTTAGAGTTAGTTGCCAGCTTTACAGATGCCTTTAAAGCACTGGAGTACTTGCAAAATGAGCCTGTAGACCTGCTGTTCCTGGATATTAAAATGCCTGATATTTCGGGACTGGAGTTTGTAACCAGCCTGCAGAAAAAGCCGATGGTGATCTTTACAACGGCTTACACCGAACACGCTGTTACCAGTTTTGAGTTAGATGCCATAGACTACCTGCTAAAACCGTTTTCGCTGCCGAGGTTTATAAAAGCATGCAACAAAGCACATGAACTGCTGCAACTACGCGGAACTATAACCTCAGCCAAAGATTACGTTTTCCTGAAGACAGGGTATGAGCAGGTAAAGGTTTACTATGATGAAATTCTGTACATGGAAGCAGCCGGAAACTACGTGACTTTTGTGCTGGAAGATAAAAAGCTACTGTCGCGGATGACGATAAACGAACTGAGCGAACAGTTGCCTCCTGATAAGTTTATCCGGGTGCACCGGTCGTACATTGTGGCCAAAGACAGGATCGACAAAATTGAGCGCCACCAGGTAACTATAAAAGGAAATGACGTGCCGGTCGGGTCATCTTATATGTCCTGCTTACATTTAGCATAAAGTTTAGTTAGTGTTTATTTTAGTGATTGTGTTTTTAAGCAAAAGCCACGCTGTGTAGTGCAGCGGGGCTTTTGTGTGCTAAAACTATAGTTTATCAGATCATCGCGATCGTTTTGTTATCGACCTGCACGCCGTAGGTTTTCTTATAATGTACCTTCTTCTCCAGCGCAGCAATTACAGGTTCAGAAAAGTCTACGCCTTCCAATTCGCTGGCATCGGGCAAAGCACCCGGGCTGAACACGTTTATCTCCATCAGCTTATCACCCACTATATCCAGGCCAACCAGGAACATGCCATCCTGTATTAGTTTTGGTTTTACCAGCTCCACCAGGTCCAGCATGCGCTTGTCTACTTTGGCTGCTACAGCAGAACCGCCAGCATGCATGTTGCTCCGGATATCGTCTTTGCTATTAACTCTGCGAATGGCGCAATACTTTCCTTTATGTTGCAGCGCTTCCCCGTTCATCACAAAAAGACGCACATCGCCTTCTGTTGCTTCTGTTAAATATTCCTGGGCAATTACATAGCCATCCCTACTGATCGCTTCAACGATCTGGTTCAGGTTGGTGGCATCATTTTTTTTAACCATGAACACGCCCGAGCCACCAGATCCCTGCAATGGCTTTAGGATGATGTTATTTTTCTGTTCGTTAAAAAATTCCTTTATCTCTTCTTTGTCGCGGGTAATAAGGGTGCGTGGCCTGACTGCTTCCGGAAAGTGCTGGAAGTACATTTTATTTACCGCATCCGATAATGAAGTAGGGTCATTTAAAACGATAACGCCGTGGCGCAAGGCTAGCTGTCCGAATATAATTCCGGCATTCTGTGCCCAGGAGCGGCCTTCTCCTTCAGAAGACGGGTCGTTGCGGAGCATCAG
This sequence comes from Pontibacter populi, assembly GCF_040278685.1. Lineage (NCBI taxonomy): Bacteria > Pseudomonadati > Bacteroidota > Cytophagia > Cytophagales > Hymenobacteraceae > Pontibacter > Pontibacter populi. Next base: position 1,144 of record NZ_JBEOKT010000011.1, on the reverse strand, counting down.
CACGTCCAGATCCGGGGCAGTTACGCGCACTTTTATGGCTTTGTCGCCATGCAGGGCTTCCAGGTATGTTGCCGGTGATTTGTATTTATGTTTTCTATCGGCCTGCGTGGCTGTGGCTCCCATATAGCCGTCAGGGTAATAGGCCAGGTCGCCAACGCCCATCAGGTACACATTGTGCCCAAGGTTGTGCATGCGCTGTGCCAGGAAAATAGTGGTGTAAGATGCTTTTTCTGTATTTACGTCGTTTACTACGAATCCAATATTCATGTGTGATGCTTTTATGATTTGTTTTGGTTGGTCAGAAGATTATAGTAGGTTAAATACTGATATGCCTTCTTTTAGTTTTTCAAGTTTGGGTTTTATGGCTGGGTCAAGCAGGTAACGCGGTTTTAAGGGTACTGGCCGCAGCACATTTCTGTAGATCAGTTCCTGAACTATGGGGATATAATCCTGCCGTATTTTCCCGATAAGCAGGGGCTCAAGGTCGTTGCCTTCTTTCAGGTAGTTCAGCAAATGAACAAGTCCACGCAGGTAAACGGCGTCTTTGGTTAAGCCGCCGCCGCGGTGTACGCGCATGGTTATATCCCAGGCAGTCTCATCATCAAAGCTATAGTTTTCCTTCAGTCGCCAGAAGTTATCTGAAAAACTGCACCCTTTTGTTAAATGGTAAACGGTAATTACCCTTGCTGCCAGGGTACGCATCCTGTCATGGTCCAGGCCACCAACCAACCATTCACTAAGTACAGCCAGTCCTTCCTGCAACTCTTCGTAGCCGGGGCTGCCTACATATAGTTGCTGCAATGGCTGTGCTTTGCCGTTATAGTAAGTAAGTATGTGCGTACCAACTTCATGCTGTATTAAGGCCTGTGCTCGGTGGCGGGGAATCTTTGCATCGGTTCCTACATTCAGCCTGCCCTTCGAAACAATCAGCCCAACTATAGCATCACTCACATCTACACCGGAATCTACGCCACTATATTGGCTTTTAAGAAACGCGATTTCCTGCTCGGCCAGGGCTGCAAATTCTGGCACAGGTATAAGCGCTACATCATTTTCGCGGGTTGAGTGGGGTAAGGCTGCCAGCAACTGTTCCGCTATTTTCAACAGATCATCATCTACAGCCCCAAACAACTGCATACTGCTG